>CAYQFU010000088.1:0-1334 GCA_964416775.1 uncultured Ktedonobacterales bacterium | reverse complement strand
CCGGCTGATTGGCATGCGCTGGCGTGGGACCGCGTGCTGGACGCCCGCTGACTCGCGCCTCAGTCGGCAAACCGGAAGCGCACAAGCGCCCGCACCGCCGCGAATGCATCCCGTAGGCGGATCTTCTTGCCGCTGGCGTACCCCCGCCGCTCGTACGAGATTGGCACCTCCACGATGCGCCGCTTCTGCCGCAACACCTTGGCCGTGATCTCGGGCTCGAAGTCGAACCGGTCCGACTTGATCCGCACGTTTTGCAGCACCTCGGCCCGGAACGCCTTGTAGCACGTTTCCATGTCCGTCAGCCGCGCCCCATACAACACATTGGTCGCCAGCGTCAGCATCCGGTTGGCCAGGTCCAACCAGAACGCCTCCTTGCGCTTGGTCAGGAAGCGCGAGCCGTAGACGACATCGGCCCGCCCCTCCAGGATGGGCTGCACCACCACCGGATAGTCAGCTGGGTCGTACTCGAAGTCGGCATCCTGAATGATGATGACGCCCTGACTGGCCGCGGCGACGCCGGTGCGGATGGCGGCGCCCTTGCCGCGATTGCCGGGGTGGGCGAGCAAGCGCACGGCGGGGGGCCAGGCGATGGCGCGCACTGCCTCGCCAGTGCCATCGGCCGAGCCGTCATCCACCACCAGCACCTCGGTGACTAGGGGTTGGGCGAGCACGCGGCGGATGACCTCGACGATGGTGTCGCGCTCGTTGTAGGCGGGCACCACCACCGACAGCCCCGATGGTCGCGCGGCGAGCGGAGCGCCGGCACTCGCCGCGGGCGCCCCCGCCACCTGTGCGCCGGGCACGGCGGGCATTCCCGCGGGATCGCCGACAGCCACCGCCATCTCTGGCCGGCCGGGCATCCACCCCGCGGCTGCCGGTGCGGTTGGTCGTGCCGGTGCCATCGGGACTATGTCTGCCTGGCGTGCTAAGCTGCCGGGCTGTATCTCACCCTCTCGCTGCGGAAGTGACTCCACCGTGCGCCCTCTCCGTTCCTGTCTCGCCGCTTGCCGATGAGCTGCCCGCCGACGGGTGGGGCTAGCAGCCCACTTCCCGCGTCTAATGGGGTCTCTGCTGTCTGGTGACGGCCACACTCCCCCCCGAGTAACGCGTCGCGGCACCAAGTACCTGCTCCGCGCCCAGGGTAAATGCCATATGGTTGTGTCACTAGCTGTACCACACCTGCGAGGCCATTGCCGAGCCCCGGTTTGCCCGCCCGTCTCGTGCGTCCCATCTCCAACATGATATACTGGTGTTCGTCCGGCCCCGTAGCTCAGGGGATAGAGCAGCGGTTTCCTAAACCGCGTGTCGGAGGTTCGAGTCCTCTCGGGGCCGCC
>CAYQFU010000087.1:12669-20674 GCA_964416775.1 uncultured Ktedonobacterales bacterium | reverse complement strand
GGGCTGCGCAACGCCCGAGGCATTGGCCGCCCGAATGTGGCACACTGAAGTCATCCATCCAAAGTTGGGAGCGACTTTCTCATGCAGATCTATAATACGGAGTCCGGACGCAAAGAGACCTTCACCCCTATGGGTGAGATCGTCAAAATGTACGTCTGCGGACTGACCCCCAAAAACGATCCGCATCTCGGCCACGCCCGTCTCTTCGTCGTCAACGATACCATCCGCCGCTACCTGGAATATCGCGGCTACCGCCTCCACTACGTGCAGAACTTCACCGACGTGGACGACAAGATCATCATGGCTGGTCAGCGCGAAGGCGTCTCCGCGGCCGAAGCCGCCCGGCGCTATACCGTGTCGTACTTCCGCGACATGGACGCGATCGGCGTTCGCCGGGCCGACGAATTCACCTACGTCACCGAGTTCATCCCGCGCATCATCGAGGTGGTGCAGGCGCTGATCGATCGTGGCCACGCCTACGAGCTGAACGGCGATGTGTACTTCTCCGTGCCCAGCTTCCCGGATTACGGGCGCCTGTCCCACCGCGACGAGGAGGCGATGGAGGTCGGCAAGCGCATCGAGCCGAACGAGCGCAAGCACGACCCGCGCGACTTCGCCCTGTGGAAGGCCGCGAAGCCCAACGAGCCGTTTTGGGAGAGCCCGTGGGGCAAGGGCCGGCCGGGGTGGCACATCGAGTGCTCCACCATGGTGCTACAGGCCCTGGGCGAGCAGATTGACATCCACGGCGGCGGCTCCGACTTGATCTTCCCACATCACGAGAACGAGATCGCCCAGAGTGAGAGCCTGACCGGCAAGGTCCCATTTGTGCGCTATTGGGCGCACACGGGCATGTTGAGCCTGCCCGACCCCGAGGCGCCCGTCACTGAGCAGGAGTCAGCCGCACGCCGGCAGTTGAAGATGGCGCACTCGGGACAGTTCATCACCATTCGCTCGATCCTCGATACCGGCCAGGTGCCGGCACCCGCCTTGCGGCTCTATCTCTTGGGCCAGCTGTACCGCGCCAATCTGATGTACTCCGAGGAACAGCTGCTGGGCACGGTGGCCCGCTGGAAGCGCTGGGCCGAGACGCGCGCTAACCTCCTTCGCCTGATCGGCTGGGCGGAGGAGCGGCTGACGGGCGAAGGCGGGCCAGCCACCGCCGCGGAGGGCGCGCGCGAGCGCGACCTGGCGGGCGCGCTGGAAGCCGCTCGGGCGGAGTTCATCGAGGCGATGGACGACGACTTCAATACGTCAGGGGCGCTGGCCGCCATCGATGGGCTGGTCCGCCGCGTCAACGACTACCTATCGGGGCTCACCGGCGCGGGAGCGACCGCCGCGGAGCTGGGCGCCCTGCGCGCGTCGCTGGAGACCCTGGAGGAGCTGGCGGGCACGCTGGGTGTCGCGCTGGAGGCGCCGGGGGAGGTGGGGCTGGACGCCGAGCGCGTGGCCGCCATCGAGGCGTTGGTCGCGCAGCGTGGCGAGGCGCGCCAGGCGAAGAAATGGGCGGAGGCCGATCGCATCCGCAAAGAGCTGGACGAGCGCTATGGCGTCTTGATCAAAGATACCGCCCAGGGCACCACCTGGTCGCTGAAGGGAAGCTGAGTCCGCATGGCCGACTATATATGGGGACGCTATCCCGTGCTGGAGGCGCTCCGCTCGCGGCGCCGCGTGCACCGCATACTCGTGGCTCAAGGGCCGATGGATGCCGCGCTGACGCAGGTGGTGGACCAGGCGCGGCGGGTGGGTGTGCCGATCGAGCCGGTGGCTCGCCGCCGGCTCGATGAGCTGGCCCGCGGTGCCAACCACCAGGGCGTGGTCGCGCTCGCCGCGCCGCGCACCTACGCCGAGCTTGACGACATTTTCTCTCGGGCGGCGAGTCTGGACGAGCCGCCCCTGGTGCTGGTGCTCGACGCGATCCAGGACGTGCAAAACCTGGGTTCCTTGATTCGCACGGCGGAGGCGATAGGCGCGCATGGTGTCGTCATTCCCGAGCACCGCGCGGCTGGCCTCACCCCAGCCGTGGACAAGACCTCCGCCGGCGCGGTCGAGTTCCTGCCAATCGTCCGTGTCACCAATATCACACGCACCCTCGACGACCTCAAGAAGCGCGGCCTGTGGTGTGTCGGCCTGGACGGCGACGCGAAGACCGAATACGATCAGGCCGATCTCACCGGTCCCATCGCGCTCGTCGTGGGCAACGAGGGTAAGGGCATCTCGCGGCTGGTGCGTGAGCACTGTGATGTGTTGGTGCGCATCCCCATGCGCGGGAACGTGCGCTCGCTCAACGCCGCCGTCGCTGGCTCCCTCGCGCTCTACGAGATCTGGCGCCAGCGCCGGCGCAAACCAGAAAGCGACGCGCAGAAGTAGCGCGCCGCCGGATTCTCTCGCGCTCCGCGCTGGCTGGCTCAGAGCGGATTGCGGACTGCGTATGCGGTGGGTGATCGGAACCGTCCTCGAGCTCTGTCTCATAGGCATTGTGACAGAGATCCACATCGATCTTGCCTTCCTGCCAGTGCCCTGGGCACGCACACTGGATCGGAGGGTCACGGTGTTGGCCGCCTCTGGCCGCCGGACAGAGGGCTCGAACGCTGCTGGAGCACGTCATGCGGATCGTTGAGATCGAATCGCTCTGCGCTTCCACCTTCGCTGGCGGCCCCGCCTGGCTGGAGGCGCACTTTGCCACGCGGATGCGGAACAATCCGCGCTTCGCCATGTTCGTCGCCGCACACCAGGACAAGATTCGCAAGAAGCTGCGCGGCCAACGCGACGAGCCCGGCCAATGTGATGTGGCGTTCGAGCTGATCGTCGCGCACCGGCTGCTGGCCGACCGCGGCTGCGCGCTGGCCTACGAGACGTATGCCGCCGGCAAGACGCGCGGCCCCGACTTCACGGCCACCTACAAGGGCCATCTGGCGGTCAACGTCGAGGTGCGGCGGCTGCGCGGGGCGATTACGTCAGCGCGGCTGGGCGACGCGCTCGCCGAGAAGCTGCGCCAGCTCCCCCCTGGCATGCCCAACGTCGTCGTTTTCGGCGCGGAGGGTGGCCGCTCTCCGCTGCCAGATCCTGGCGCCGGGGCCGCGGGACTGCGCGTACGGGCCGAAGCGCATGACGCCGCGCTCTTCGCCCGCCATGGCTTCGCCGACGCGCCGGCCTTCTTCCGCGCGTTCTTGCGCCTCAGCGCGGTGGCGCTGCTCGCGCCCTGGGACGAGGGCGCTGCCGGCGCTGATGGTGCAGCTGGGGGCCTCGCTGAACGGGCACCCGCGGCCGCGCTGTGGCTCAACCCGCAGGCGAAGCATCCGCTGCCGGCCGCGGTGCACGCCGCGCTGCGCGTGCTCTGAATGCGTCATTCCTCAACCATTGCTTGGTGTGCACGTCATAGCGTCACGGGGTGCGAAGCTGCGCGAACGCGTTGGCGCTGGATGGGAGGAGTGCAGAATGGATGCGCGACTGCTGGCGTTTATTGGTATCGCGGCAATCATCACGATCACGCCTGGCCCCGACATGGCCCTGGTAACACGCGTGACGCTCGCCCGTGGCAAGAGCGCGGCGTGGCTGACCTCCCTTGGCATCGTATCGGGGCTGTTGGTGTGGGGCGTGGCATCTGCCGCTGGCATCTCCGCGCTGCTCAATGCGTCGGCAACGCTCTATACGATCCTGCGATTGGCCGGCGCGGCCTATCTCATCGTGCTGGGCGTGCAGGCGCTGGTGGCGCGCGCCCCCACGCATGTCGATGCTGCTGAGACCTTACCGCCCGCGCGGCACAAGGCCAGTGCGTACGGGCAGGGGCTGCTCAACAATCTGCTCAATCCCAAGATCGGCGTCTTCTACACCGCCTTTCTGCCACAGTTCATCGCGCCTGGGCAGCCAGTCTTTCTCATGTCCTTGTTGCTTGCGACCATCCATGCCGTGCTCGGCATCATCTGGTTGCTGGTATATGCCACCGTCCTCACGCGAGTCGGCGATCTCTTCCGTCGCCCGCGGATCCGGCGCGCGATGGAGCGTATCACGGGCGTCGTACTGGTCGGTCTGGGACTGCGGTTGGCGACCCAGCCGCGATAGACGCGTGCCCCTTCCTGCCAACACCGTTCGCACTGCTCCCGATAGCCGCTTGCGTCAATTCGCCTCGAGTCCAGGACGGACCCTAACTCGATCTGCGCGGCACCAGGATCGTCGCGTCCGTAGTCAGCACGCTCTTGAACGAGACTGGGGATTGCGTTTCAGCCGCCACCGACTTCGATGGCTGAATGTGGATGTTGTACGTGATGTTGGTGCCGGCCTGTCGCTCGATCACATACGAGTACGCCGCCGCGCTCGCCGGGACGGCGGACGAGGGTGCCGCCACGTTGGGCACGTAATAGTTCAGCGTGATGACGGACGTGCAGTTCACCGGAATCGTGACGAAGCCGCCATACATCGCCCGGCCGGCAAGGTCGCTGGTCGTGTTGGTCGGATCGCCGGTGTCGTCGACGGGGAAGTCCGTCTTGCTGTCTCCCCCGAAGGTGTCATAGCTGCGCGGGCCAGGCCCATAGCCCCCGGCCGGGCATTGGAGGGACCCGTCGGGGAAGAGACCGCTCCCCGGGCACGTCGACAGCGACTTGAAGCGGTCGGGCACTGTCTCATTGGGATGCCAGGGCGGCGGCGCCCAACAGACCGGTACGCCCGTATCGAACCCGTTGGCGAACTGGAGATTCGCCCCTTGCGGCACATACACTCGCACGTAGTCGCGGTACGTAGTGAATCCGTAGTAGGGTCCCTTGGGTATATTCTTGAGCGTGATCGTCAGCCGGTGCGCCGCGCCCCCTTTGGTGTCGAGCGCCACGTTGTCCTGAACGGTGGTTTGAATGTATGGCGATGCCTTGGAGACACTGACGTTGGCCTGGTCGATCATCAGGCTGTCCTGTCCCGTGGTCGTCGTCAGGTGACTGCCGTAGCTGTGCGCGAGCAACAAATTCTCGACTTCAGGATCGGTGAAGTACACCTGGATCTCGTGCGCCCTCATGTCGTTCAGCATGATCTGCGCGAGCGACATCAGCTGGCTGACCGACATGTGGCGCACCCGCTCTTCCAGCATGTGGCTGACAATGTACGTCCAGCGCTTGCGCACGGTGGTGGGCACGTCGGGAGAAAGTTGTGCCTGGCGTGCGATGGCAGTAGGGTCCTGCTGATAGTAGTGGATCTTCGTGACCAGATTGTCGGCCGTGACGACGTCCCCGTATGTGGGCACAGTGATCGGTCCCGTGACCAGCAGAATATGCGCGATGGGCACAGGCGTCAGCTCGATCACGCCATCCAGGTTGTGATCGCTGAGTCCGATCGTCTTCCAGATATGTTGCGGGCCCTCGAACAGCGCGATGTTCAGCTTGGCAGTGGTCGGAAAATCGGGCGATAGGTTCGAGTCACGCAAGCCCCACCGCTGAAACGGCCACCAATCGTAGACGTTGGGCGGGCGGTAACTGAACGGCGTGTTGAGATAGACGCCATCCACGTCGCGCAGGGTGAACGGCTGTACTCGCCCCCCCTGAATGTCGAGGATGCCGTAATCCCCTGTGAAGCCGCCGGTCGGTCGCAGCTCCGACGAATCCAGCGTCTGCACCAGGAACTGCCGCTGGCCGTCCACGCCCAGCAGCCACATGGCCGAGTCGAACAGCGCCGGCGCCTGGGCGAGGACGTTCCGCACCTGGGGTATCTTGCTCGTCAGCGAGACGTATTCGGCGCGCTGGCAGGCGCTGATCGGCAGCTCACTCGGGTCCAGATTGCTGACACGGTTCTCGATATCGTCCAGCAGACTCATGGAATTGACCAGTGCGCCGCGGAGTTGGGTCGCCTCGTCCCGCGTGATGAGCGGCTGGGTCGTGGAGCTCAGCGCCCCGCCCTTCAGGCGTTCGAGCAGCGGCGCCGCCGCCGTGACCAGGTTGAGACCGACCGTAGAGGCGTCATCGCCGACGTATACCAGCTCGCGAGCGGTGGTCACCTTGCTACTGATCGCTGGCAGGTTCCCAGCGAGGGCCAGCGTGGGATTGGGCCGCTCCAACAGGACTTCCAGCTCGCGGAACTCCGCCTGCGCGACGCGCAGCTCATGCTCGGCCGTGGCCAGATGCGCCGCATCCGGGATGCTCAGCCCGCTGAGCCCGCTCGTGGTGCTGCTTCCGCTCGGCGAGGGTGTGCCTGTGGGTGTGGGCGTGCCTGTGCCGGACGCTGTCGACGAAGGAGTCGCCGTGACGCCGGTGCTGGAGCATGATGAGCTGCTTCCGCTGCTCTTGGAAGGAATGAGCGCGTCTTTAGCCGCGAGGAGATGGTGAACGGCATCCTGGCCGAGCGTGCGCAGCTGCACATAGTCCTGGTACGCCGAGAGTGCGGCCAGTGCCGGGATAGCCAGAATGCCAAGCAACAAGATTATCGTCAGCAGGCGCCGCACGGGATGCGCGCGCCGCATGCTGGTGAATGGCTTCGTCAGACGTACCAGCGCTCTACGAGTAGCGCTCCATGGCGAGGATAGCTCTCCGTGGGCCGTCCCTGACCTCCGCCCCATGCGTCCACCCCCCCACGCACAACCCTGATGTTCTGATCGGCAGCTCAAACGTACTGCCGCCCGCCGGAAAGGAGCCCCGCCCTCAGCTGTGCCCGCATGCTATATATACCGCTCCGTCAGCGCACCGTCAAGCCGCCATGCCCGAACTGCATGCCAGTCTATGAAACGAGGGGACGTGGTCTCTAGTCACTACGTCTCTCTGGTCGGCACACCCACTCCATCTCCTACGCTTGAAACACTTCGCGCGCGCCAGGTCGTCCCTACAGCAGTGGCAGTTACCGTACAGCGTGAAGGACGGGAGTACGTATGGGCCGACGAACTCCGCGCGATTGGTCGTGGCGTGATGCCGCGGATGCTGCTGGCGATTCGGGCTACTTCGACGTGTACCAGGCGGATGGCGCGGACGATCGAGCGGGCAGGTGGTGGGACGAGGAGGACGACGCCGTGCCGCTGGCATTCTGCCATGGCTACCTGAACGCGATCTCGCCTCCGTGGCCGGCCGCGGCGCCAGCGCTGCCGAACAGGGCTCCTTGGATGCGCGTGAGATCAGCCCGTTCATCATCCCTGGCCTGGGGAAGAGTATGGGCATCGGCTTTATGCCCCGACGCAAGCGGCCACTGGCGATGCATCTGGTGATGATCGTGCTGGCTGTCTGCGTGGTATTCACCGGACTGTTCGCCGTGGCCCCGCTCAATTGGGACGGCGCCCAGACATAGAGCTCGTCGCCGTTTGAGGCGTTGGCGCGCGCCGTTGTCTGGCATGCTCACACCGATTTCGTCCTGTATAGCGCGCGCCAGGGCGATACGGTCGAGTCTATAGCGGTCAGGTTCCATGTCTCGATCGGCGGCATCTACGAGCTCAATGGAATGCTGGCGGGGCAGGAGGTCCAGATGGGCGAAACCTACAAGATCCCCACCGACCCGAGCTACGGCATGTATTATCGCCCAGCGTCCTATGTGGTCACCGGCTATGGGACGACGACCTACACCAACAGTCCCTGGACATCTCTGGCGGGCAACCCGCCGGATGGCGCACTCTGCGGCGCCACGCCTTCGGGTGTTGGCGATTCCATGGGGAACTACGACCTGTCCAGCTTCCAATTGAAGGGGCCAAATCCGGGCTCGACCTGGATTCGCGGCTTCACCTGGTATCACTTCGGCGTCGATATCAGCCAGCCGGCAGGAGCTCCGATCCACGCGGCGCAGGCCGGTGAGGTGATCTTTGCGGGGTGGGACCCGGGCGGTGGAGGATGGACGGTCAAGATCAACCACTGCAACCACCTCTCGACGATGTACTGCCACATGGTGCGCTACCTGGTGCACGTCCACCAAATGGTCAGTGCGGGTGACCTCATCGGCCTGGAAGGCATGACGGGCAACGCAGCCGGTCCCCACCTGCATTTCCAGGTGGAATGGGATAACAGACCGGTCGATCCACTGTTATTCTACGGCAGGAGCATCTACAACATCACACATT
>CAYQFU010000087.1:0-12569 GCA_964416775.1 uncultured Ktedonobacterales bacterium | reverse complement strand
ACCGAGCAGCACAGGCGCACTACCGCATCAGCGCGCTGGCAGCCTGTGTGGCGAACTGGAAGAGCGGTCCCGGCACGATGCCAATCAGGATGGTGACCACCACCGCGAACGCCAGGGCGAGCACGCCGGCCGGCACGGCCAACGGCGACGTCGCAACGGCGGACGATTCGGCGGCCGCGGCTGTCGCGGCGGGCGTGGTGACAGCCGCCGCGGGTTTGGCCTGCGTGGCGGCGGGCGAGACGGCTACCGCCGTGCCGCCAGAGGACACCGCCACCGGCTCCAGCACGCCAGCCGGCACGCTACCCCCCGTCGCCACCGCCACGGAGGGCGCTCCTACGGCCGGCGGCGCGGGCACGGCGGACGGCGCGACCACCAGCGCGGGCTCCGTGAAGTACATGGCCCAGATCACGCGCAGGTAGTAGAACATGCCCAGGATGCTGGCCACCAGGCCAATGATCGCCAGCTCCAGATGGCCCCCCACAATGGCGGCGTAGAAGACGTCCCACTTTCCGATGAATCCCGCCGAGGGTGGCACGCCCGCCAGCGCCAGGAGGCAGATCGCGAGCGATGCGGCCAGCGCCGGATGCTGCCGCGCCAGGCCCGCGTATTCCGCGAGTGTCGTGCCCTGGCCGCCGCGGCGCTCTAGCATCAGCACCACCCCAAACGCGCCGATGTTCATGACGCAGTAGCACGCCAGATACACGAGCACGGCGGAGAGGCCGAGGCTGGTGCCGATGGCGATGCCGACGAGGATGTATCCGGCGTGGGCCACGCTTGAATACGCCAGCATACGCTTGACGTCGGTTTGCGTGACCGCCAGGATATTGCCGAAGATCATGGAGAGGACGGCAACCGCCCAGAAGATCGGCGTCCAGTCGCCATGCACAGGGAAGAGTGCGAAGAGAAAGACACGCGCCAGCGCCACAAACGCGGCGACTTTGGTGCCCACCGACATGAACGCCGTCACCGTCGTGGGCGCCCCGACGTAGACGTCCGGCGTCCAGGCGTGGAAGGGCACACCCGAAACCTTGAAGCAGAAGCCCACGGCCATCAAGGCGAAACCAGCGGCGAGCAATGGGCCATAGCCGCTGGCGATCTGGAACGGATGGGCATCGAGGAAGCCGCGAATGCCGACGAGGCTGGTGGCACCGGTCGCTCCGTAGACCAGCGCCATGCCATACAGCAGGAACCCCGATGCGAACGAGCTGAGCAGGAAGTACTTCATGCCCGCTTCCTGCGAGGAGAAGCGGTTGGCGACGAAGGCGCACAGGATATACAGGCTGAGCGAGAGCAGCTCCAAGCCCACGAAAATGGTCATCAGATTGGTCGCCGACGCCATCAGCATCATCCCGGCCGTCGAGAGCAGCAGCAGCGCGTAATACTCGCCCTGGTGCGCGATACCCTGGCGCTCGATGTAGCTCGGCGAGAGCAAGACGGCCAGCCCGCACGCGGCGAGCACGACGGCGTCGGCGAAAAGCGCTGCCTGGTCAGACGTCACCATGTGGAAGAACGCGTCGCCGTTGTTCCCTGTGGCGAGCAGATAGCCGACCGCGACTCCAGCACCCAGCACGCCCAGCACGGCCACCAGCGCCAGCCAGGCGCGCCGGCGGGCGGGCAGCGCCAGGTCCACCAGCAGCACGAGCAGCGCGGCGGCGCCAATGACGAGCTCGGGGGCGAAGCGCCCCCAATCCAGCGCCGTCGGTGAAAAGGTGAACTCCATGTGTTGCCTCGCGGTCTCTATCGAGTGGTCGGCCTCCCTCCAGGGCAGGGAATGCGGCCGGACAGCTCTGGGCTAGTGGTGGATCGAGGTGACGGGCGGATTGGCCAACAACAGAGGAGTCGGCGGCGCGCTGCCCGCGATCGTGCGGTCCACGGTGGTTTCCATGCGCGCCGTCAGCGCGATGGGCGCCGCCCCCAGGTAGAAGATCAGCGCCAGCAACGGCAGGATCACTATCAGCTCGCCCAGGCGCAGATCGCGCACGCCAGACGAAGCCGGTTTGGCCAACACGGCTGCCACCGGCCCTTCGGCCACGACCGGACCGTGCGACACCCCCTGGAAGAAGCGCAGCATGTACCATGCGGCCGGGATCACGACGAGCGTGCCCAGCGCACCGTAATACGCGTTCGCGCGAAAGGCGCCCAGGAATGCCAGGAACTCCCCCGCGAAGCTGTTCAGCCCAGGCAGACCCAGCGCCGAGAGCGCCGCGATGAAGAAGACTGTCGCCAGCCACGGCAGGCGCGTCGCCAGCCCACCGAAGTCCGCCAGCCGGCGCGAGCTGGTACGCGCTTCGATCCAGCCGGCGACGAGGAACAGCGCGGCGATGGTGATGCCGTGATTGACCATCTGCACGATGCCGCCCTCGATGCCCTGCACGTTGAAGGCGAACAGACCCAGGACGATGACGCCCATGTGGCTGATGCTCACGTACGCCAGCAGCTTCTTGAAATCGGTCTGGACGAGCGCCTGCACCGCGAAGTACAAGATGCCGATGACGGCGAGCGTTTCCATCAGCGGTACGAGCGTGCGCGAGCCTTGAGGGAAGAGCGCCATATTGAAGCGCACGAAGCCGTACACGCCCGTCTTTGCCATGACACCGGCCACCAGCACGACCACGGGAATCGGCGCCTCACTATAGGCGTCCGGCACCCAGCTGTGGAACGGGAACAGGCCCGCTTTGACGGCGAAGGCGGCGAAGAATGCCAGGAAGAGCACCACCTGCGCCTCCGGCGGCACGCCCGCGGCGAGCAGCGTCGTGAGGTCCAGATTATACGGCACGTGGCGCGCGGTGCTCACGACCGCTCCGACGGCGATCACGCCGACCAGCATCAGCAGCGAGCCGACCGCCGTGTAGATGACGAACTTGATGGCGGCATAGGCCCGCCGCGGGCCGCCGTAGATGCCCACCAGCAAATACGCCGGCACCAGCATCAGCTCCCAGAACACATAGAACAGGAAGAGGTTGGTCGCCAGGAAGACGCCCTGCATGCCCGTGCTGAGCAGCATCATCAGCGCGACGTACTGTCTGGGCCGGTCGCTGCTGCGCACGATGCCCCACGAGGCTCCCAGCGCCACCACCGTGAGTAGCGCGTTCAAGCCGACCAGGAACAGGTTGATGCCGTCCACGCCCAGCGCGTAGCTGATGCCAAAGCCGGGAATCCAGGGCTGCGACTCCGCGAACTGGAAGCCTGCCGTGTGGGGGTTGAATGCCGTGACCAGCCAGATGCACACGCCGAGGTCCACCAGAGCCCACAGCAGCGCCCAGCCCCACGCCGCCATGCGCGGCAGCACCAACGCGCCCGCCGCCCCCAGCAGCGGCAGGAACAGGATCACGGTCAGCACAGGAAACTGCATCATCTCTTTTCCCGATCAGAAGCGCACGACGTAGTACAGCAGGATCAGCGCGGCGCCCAGCAGGATGCCGAGCGCGTAGTTGCGCACATAGCCAGTCTGCAGCCTGCGCAGCCCGGCGCTCAGCCGGCTGGTCACCCAGCCCAGCGCGCGACTGCCGCCATCCAGCGCGACCCCTTCCACCCCGCGTGTGGTCAGCCGGCCAAACCAGACGATTGGCCGCACGATGATCCGGTCATAGAGCTCGTCGACGTAGTACTTGTGCTCGAGCAGCTGGTGAATAGGATTGCGCGAGGGCTCGAACGCATGCTGCCGTGCGCCGTAGTAGGCCCAGGCAATGCCCAGACCAAGCAGGGCGGCAACCAGACCGATGCCCATCGAGATCCAGAACGTCGGCGACCAGCCCGTCAGGCCGATCGGCGCCGCCGTGACCGGCGCGAGCAGATCGCCGATCCAGTCGACGCCCGGAATACCGTAGTAGCCGCCGATGAGCGAGAGCACCGCCAGCAGCACCATCGGCACGGTCATCGTCCAGCCGACCTCGCCCACGTTGGCCAGCGGATCGCGCCGCACGGTACCGCGGGCCGCATTGCTCCGGCCGCGCGCGGCTGCTGGCGCCGTCTCCGCGCCGTGGTGCGCCGCGATCTCAGCCCCACGGTAGCTGCCCAAAAACACCGAGAAGATCAGCCGGAAGATGTAGAAGCCGGTGAGGCCCGCCGTGACGATGCCCGTGGCGTACAGCACGTACCAGCCCACGCTATTGCCACTGAGTAAGGCGCGCTGCCAGATGGCGCTCAGGATGCCGTCCTTGCTCCAGAAGCCCGAGAACGGGATGATAGCTGCCAGCGCCAGCCCGCCGGCGATGAAGGTCCAGAACGTGACCGGCAACTTCTGCCGCAGCCCGCCCATCTTGCGCATGTCCTGCTCGCCGGCTAGCGCGTGGATCACCGCGCCCGCGCCCATGAAGAGTAGCGCCTTGAAGTAGGCGTGCGTCGTCAGATGGAAGATGCCAGCCGTGTAACCGCCCGCACCCTCTGCCATGAACATGTAGCCCAGCTGGCTCATCGTCGAGTACGCCAGCACGCGCTTGATGTCGTATTGCACGCAGGCAATGGTCGCCGCGAAGAGCGCCGTGAACCCGCCGATGCCCGCCACCACGTAGAGCGAGATGGGCGCGCGATCGAAGAGCGGCGCCGCCCGCGCCACCAGGTACACGCCCGCCGTCACCATCGTCGCGGCGTGGATCAGCGCGCTAACGGGGGTTGGGCCTTCCATCGCGTCGGGCAGCCACACGTGTAGCGGGAACTGCGCGGACTTGGCCGCTGCGGCGACGAAGAGCAGCAGCGTGACCGCGATGACGTAGGGGCTGTTGACGCCGTAGATCGCCGCGGGCGAGGCCCCGCCGAGATGCGGTCCCGAGAACAGGATGCCCGTGTGCCCAGACGAGCCAACGTACGCCAGCGTGCCGAATGTGCCGAACAGTAGGAAGATGGCGATCATGAGTCCGAAGTCGCCGATGACGTTGACCACGAAGGCCTTCCTGGCGGCGGCGACAGCCGAGGGGCGCGTGTACCAGAATCCGATCAGCAGGTACGACGCCAGGCCCACGCCCGCCCAGCCGATCAGCAGGAAGAGAAAGTTGTCCGCCGCGACCAGCAGCGTCATGGCGAGGACGAACAGGTTCAGGTACGAGAAGAAGCGCCAGAAGCCGGGGTCGTCCTCCATGTAGCCGACGGAGTAGACGTGGATGAGGAAGCCAACGCCCGTGACGACCAGCAGCATCACCGCCGAGAGCGGATCGTAGAGCAGGCCAAAGTTGATCGAGAGTGTGCCGGATGTGACCCAGCTCCAGACGGTGACGTCGCTGAGTCGTTGGGCGACGGGCGTGTCGTGCAGCGCGATGAAATTCGCCAGCGCCAGTGCGAAGGAGCCAAGGATCACGCCGCAACCGATGAAGGCGATGAGCCAGCGCGGCATCCAGCGCCCGACCAGCCCGAGCACCACGAAGCCGACCGCGGGCAGCAGCAGCGTGTACGGCGTCAGATTCAGCATACGACCTGCTACCCCTTGAGCGAATTCAACTCGTCGACGTCGATCTCGCGCCGGCTGCGGAAGATCGAGACGATGATGGCCAGCCCCACCACCACCTCGGCGGCGGCGACGGTGAGCACCAGGAACGTGAACATCCAGCCGTCCACCGAGTTCAGGAAGTGCGCGAACGTCACGAACGAGAGGTTCACCGCGTTGAGCATCAGCTCGATGGACATGAACATCACCAGCGGATTGCGGCGCACGAGCACGCCAACCGCCCCAATGGTGAAGAGCAGTGCGCTGACAATCAGAAAGCCCGTGACGGTCATCGCGCCGTCTCCTCCTCTATGATCTGCTGGCGCGCCGGCCCAGCACGACGGCGCCAAGCACAGCCACCACCAGCAGTGCGCTGGTGATTTCGAACGGGAGGCTGAACCCGTGGAACAGTGCCAGCCCGAATGCCTCGACATTGCCCAGCCCGGGCGCATTCACGTGCTGAGCGAGTCCCGACCCGCTCGCCGCCTGGGCGTCGTGGCTGATCGCGCCGCTGAGCACCGCGAAGATCAGCGAGCCCGCGAGGATCACGGCCAGGCCCGCTCCCGCGCCCCACTGCCACAGCAGGCGCCGCCGGTCGTCCGCGGCCCCGCCGTCGCGTGCGTCGGGCGCCAGCATGGTGACGACGAACAGGAACAGCACCATCACGGCGCCCGCATAGACCAACACCTGCACCGTGGCCAGGAAGATGGCGTCCAGCAGCAGGAAGAACACCGCCAGGCACAGCAGAGTGACGATCAGGCTGAGCATGCTGTACACCGCGTTGCGGAAGAGCACCACACCCAGCGCGGAGGCTACCGCCACCACCGCGACAATGTAGAAGCCAATCACGTTGCCCAGCAGCATGAGGCTCAGCCCTCCTCGCCGCTCTGGTCCGATGCTTCGACGGCCTGGATGGCCTCGCGCTCGGACCGACCGGTGGGCTGTGTGCCCACCCTGCGCGCGGCGTCCACATCCTCCGCGCCGGTCTCCTTGCCGATCAGCACCTCAGTGTTGGGCGGCAGATTGGCCCGGCCGACCGCCGCCGCCGTAGCCTCTTGCCCGTCGAAGAAGCCCTGGCGCTCGGGCACCGGCGTCGCCGTCTCGGACGGCGTCGGCGACGTCCAGTCGTCGATCGAGCCGCGCGTCGCCTCGCCTCGTGGCTCCAGCAGCTGCTCCTTGTGGTACACCATATCCTCAGGCCGGAAGGTCGCCAGCTCGTAGATATTCTCCAGCGTGATCGCGCCGGTGGGGCACGCCTGCTCGCAATAGCCACAGAAGATGCACCGCAGTAGATTCACGTCGAAGACGCGCGCGTAGCGCTCGCCGGGCGAGACGCGCTGCTCATCGGTGTTTTCGTCCGCCTCGATGTAGATGGCGTCCGCGGGGCACGCGCCCGCGCACAGATAGCATGCGATGCACCGCTCCAGCTCGTTCTCGTAGCGGTGCAGCACGTGGCGGCCGCGGAAGCGACGCGGTAGGTCGCGCTTCTGCTCGGGGTACGACACTGTCGTCGGCTTCTTCCCGACCTGCTTGAGCGTCGTGCCCAGCCCCTTGAGGATATCCATCGCCATGATGTTGGCTCTCCCGTATGTGATCCGGCGCTCCAGCGGCCTGAGCCGTCGTGCCCGGCATGGGCTACTGCGTGTGTACTTCCAGGGACTGGTCGGAGCCCGCGAGCACCGAACCGTTGCCTGCCGGCGCCGCGTCGCCGTTGAGCCGCACCAGCCGTACCGACAGTGGCATGGTCAGCCCAACTTCCTTCACCGCCCCCTTCTCGCGGTCCGCTTTGCTGCGCCTGATGGCGTATATGACGGTGCTGGTCCCGATGACCACCAGTCCGAACGCCAGTGAGACCCACCACTGGTACGCCTGCGGCGCAAGCGTCACGATGGCGCTGGTGGCGACCAGGTTGATCACCGCCAGCGGCAACAGCACCTGCCAGCCGAAGCGCATCAGCCGGTCGTAGCGGATGCGGGGCAGCGTGGCGCGCAGCCAGATGAAGACGAACAGGCAGATGAAGACCTTGATAACGTACCAGACGAATGGCAGCCCCGGAATGCCGCTCAGCCCTCCCAACGTCCAGCCGCCGAAGTAGAGCGTGACGGCGAGCGAGCTGACCGTGATCATGTTGGTGTACTCAGCCATCTGATACAAGCTCCAGCGCAGCCCGCTGAACTCCGTCAAATAGCCTGCCACCAGCTCCTGCTCGGCCTCGGGCAAATCAAACGGCGCGCGATTGACCTCCGCGACCGCCGCGATGCCGTACAGGAGGAAACCGAGCGGCTGCGCGACGATGAACCAGATGTGCTGCGCGACCTGCGCATGGACGATGGCCACCAGGTTCAGGGTGCCGGCGAACATGATGGCGCCCGCCAGCGACAACGCGATGCTGACCTCGTACGACACCATCTGCGCGGCGGATCGCAGCGCGCCCAGCAGCGAGTAGCGGTTGCCCGAGGACCAGCCGCCCAGCACGATGCCATACACGGCCAGCGATGAGATGGCCAGGATGTACAGCAGCCCGACATTGATCTGCCCCACGTATGGCGCCCACGCCTGTGCGATGGCCCCCGTGCCCCACGTAGTCGTGTCACCCAGCGGGATCACCGCGAACGCCGAGAGCGCGACCAGGATGGAGATGGACGGCGCCACCAGGTAGACCAGGAGGCGCGCGCGGGTGGGGATGATTTGCTCCTTGAACGCCATCTTGATGGCATCGGCCAGCGGCTGCAGCAGACCAAACGGGCCGGCGCGGTTTGGGCCCAGGCGGGACTGCATGCGCGCCACCACACGGCGCTCGATGAGCGTCATATAGGCGAACGCGGTCAGCAGGCAGACGATGGCGATGATGCTCTTGACGACCGCCGCGACGATTTGCCAGGCGAGATCACTCATTGGCCGCTACTCCCCTCGCCCCGCGGTTGCCGGATCGGCCTGCCGATTCGTGTTCGCCAGGCCTTCGCGCAGCATGTTCCATGTCAGGAACTCGCTTCCCTTCACACCTGCGCCCCTGCCGTCGCTCTCAGCGGCTCTTGCCGCCGTATTCGCCGCCGCCGGCAGCATCGGCCAGCGCACGCCTGTCGTGCCCAGCGCACGGCGTGTCAGGCCAGCGTAGACCGGGACCGTTCGTCCAATCTCCTCCAGCACGTCCGCTGGCGAGCGATACGTCCAGCCCAGCCCCATGGCCCGCGCGACACCACTCAGGATGTCCCAATCCGCGCGCGCGCCGGGCAGCGGAATCATGGCGCGGCGCACGGCCTGGACGCAGCGCTCTGTGTTGGTGAAGGAGCCGTCCTTTTCCGTGTAGGCGACCGCCGGCAGCACGACGTCGGCATGCTTCGCTGTCTCCGTCAAGAACAGATCCTGCACCACCAGAAATTCCAGCCCGTCGAGCGCGGCGGGATCGGTGTGGCGGGCCGGATCGGCGCCCATCACGTAGAGCGCGTTCACGCCACCTGCCGCCATTGCGGCATAGTCCAGGCCAGGAGTGGCCGGAACTTCGGCCCCGCCCCAGGCGCGGGCCAGCCGTGCGCGCGCCGCCGCATCGGCGACCGGTATGTAGCCGGGCAGCATATCGGGCAGCAGCCCCATGTCGCGTGCCCCCAACGAGTTCACGTCTTCCAGCAGTGGCCCCGCGCCCGCGCCAGCCCGACCATAATTGTCGGTGAGCAGCGCCAGCTCGAGGACATCGCGGGCCAGCGTCGCGCCGCTCGGCTCGCGCGTCGCCATCTCGTCATACAGGATGGTGGCTGCGCGTGCGCCCGCCAGTGCCCGCGCCAGCGTGCGCAGCGCCTCCACGTCGGCGCCAGCCGCCTGCGCCAGTGCCGCGGCCGTGGTCCCCGTGCCCGCCGCGCTCGTCCCCGCTTGCGCCTGCTCGTCAGCGTACGTGCCCCGCGCCAGCCGCTCGTCGCGGATCAGCGCGAGCAGCGAGCGCGCGATGGTTCCGCTGTGCCCGGACTGATAGCGGATGACGCCCGCGGCCAGTCGGTCGAGCCGGTTCGGCTCCGGCGTCACTACGTAGACCTGCGCGCCGTTGCGGATGGCCTTGCGCATGCGCAGATCGATGATGGGCTGGCGGTGATAGGCGTCCGCGCCCAGCAGCACGATGTGCGACGCCGTGTCCAGCGCCGCGATGGAGCCGGTCCACACCCAGGGAAGCTGACCCGAGGCCGTGGCGGGGAACGCGCCATGGAAGTGATCCACGTTGTTCGTGCCAATGCCCGCGCGCAGCAGCTTCTGGAAGAGGTAAGCCTCTTCGTTGGTCGTGTGCGTGGAGCCGATGCCGCCCACCGCCACTGGCCCGTGTCGCCGCGCGGACTCGGCGAGGCGCTGGCCCACCAGCGCGAGCGCCTCGTCCCACGTCGCCGGGCGCAGCTCGCCATCGCGACGGACGAGTGGCGTGCGCAGCCGCTCGGGGCTGTTCACCGCGCTGAGGTCCCAGCGCCCACGGTCGCACAGCCAGCCATCGTCGATCGCGTCGTTGGTACGCGCATACTGGCGCAGCACCTTGTCCACACGCACGTCCACCAACACGTTGCAGCCCACGGAGCAGTTGCCACAGACGCTCGACGTGCGCTTCAGCTCCCAGGGCCGCGTCACGAAGCGGAAGCTGCGTGCCGTCAGCGCGCCCACCGGACACATCTCCACGGTGTTGCCGCTGAAGATCGAGTCGAACGGCGCGTCGGGATCAGGGCCGACCTCGGTGCGGAAGCCGCGCTGCTTCATGACGAGGCCGCTTTCCATGGCCACATCCTGGCAGAAGCGCACGCAGCGCTGGCAGGCGATGCAGCGCTCGCGGTCGAGCAGGATCTGCTCGCTCACGGGAATCGGCTTGTCGAAGTGGCGCTTGGCGACGTCGAAGCGGCTGGCTCCTGGTCCATAGCGCAGCGTAAAGTCTTGCAGCATGCACTCACCGCCCTTGTCGCAGATGGGGCAGTCGAGCGGGTGGTTGATGAGCAGGAATTCGAGGGTGCCTTGCCGCGCCTTCTGCACGGCGGGAGTGTCGGTATGGACGACCATGCCCTCCGTGACGACGGCCGTGCACGCGGTCTGCAGCTTCGGCATCTTCTCGATCTGCACGAAGCACATGCGGCAGGCGCCGAGCGGATCCATCTTGGGGTGATAACAGTAGATGGGAATCTCGATGCCGAGCTTCGCCGCGGCCGCCCAGACATTACTGCCTCGGGGTACGCTCACCGGGCGTCCATCTATCGTCAGATTCACCAGCACCGTCTCATCAGCCATGTTGTCAGCTTTCTCGCTCGCGGGTCGCTACGCGCGCACGCGGGTGAAGAACAGGTCAGCGCGGTCCAGCTCGCCGCATCCGCCATGGGTCCTCAATGGCTGGACGCCGCGACCGCTTTCGCGCCGGGTCCAACCATACAGCAGCCGTGCTCGACATGATGGAGATATTCGTCACGGAAGAGGTTGATGCTGCTCGTGATGCACATGGTGGCCGCATCACCCAGAGGGCAGAAGCACTTCCCATTCATGTTATCACAGATATCCAGCAGCAGCGGCAGGTCGCTTTCTCTGCCGCCACCGTGCTCCAGCCGCTCCAGCAGCTCCACCATCCAGAAGGTCCCCTCGCGGCACGGCGTGCACTTGCCGCACGACTCGTCGCGGTAGAACTCCGTCATGCGCAGGGTCGCCCCCACGATGCACGTGTCTTCGTCCAGCACGACCACACCGCCCGAGCCGAGCATAGAGCCCGCCGCGGCTACCGACTCGAAGTCGAGCGGCAGGTCGATGCGATCCGGGAGCAGGAACGGCGTGGATGAGCCACCGGGAATGATCGCCTTCAGCTGCTTGCCATGCCAGACGCCGCCACCAAAGTCCTCGATCAGCGTGCGCAGCGGCGTGCCCAGCGGCAGCTCATAATTGCCGGGGCGCTCCACATGCCCGCTCAGGCAAAACACGCGCGTGCCCTTGCTCCGCTCAGTGCCGTACGCCGCGTACGCGGCCGCGCCGTGCCGCAGCACCGCGGGCACCGTCGAGATCGTCTCGGCGTTGTTGATGACCGTCGGCCCGCCGTACAGCCCCACCACCGCCGGGAACGGCGGCTTGAGGCGCGGATAGCCGCGCTTGCCCTCCAGCGATTCGAGCAGGGCGCTCTCCTCGCCGCAGATGTACGCGCCCGCGCCCCGGTGGACGGTGATGTCCAGATCGTAGCCGCTGCCCAGGATATTCTTGCCGATGAAGCCGGCGGCGTACGCCTCGCTCACCGCGCGCTCGATCTGGCGCGCGGCCAGGGGCAGCTCGCCACGCACATAGATGAACGCGTGGTGCACCTTGGTGGCGTATGAGGAGATGATCACACCTTCGACGAGCTGGTGGGGATGTTTCTCCATCAGCATACGGTCCTTGAAGGTGCCCGGCTCGCTCTCATCCGCGTTCACGCACAGATAGCGCGGCTTGGGGCTCTCCTTGGGCAGAAAGCTCCACTTTTGGCCGGTGGGGAAGCCCGCGCCGCCGCGTCCGCGCAAGCCGGACTTCTTCACCTCTTCGACCAGCTCGTCCGGCTGGAAGTCGCGCAGGGCTTTAGCCAACGCCTGATAGCCCCCGTGCGCGCGATACCCCTCCATGCTGTCGATGCCCGGCACGTCGATGTCTTGCGTGACGAAGCGCGGGTACTTGCCCAGAGGCAGGGCGGGCTGGGACGGCTCCACGGGCTGAACGCTATCCATCATGTGGTCAAGCCTCTCGAACTGGCGGCTGCGCGCCCGTAGGACGTCCGGCGCTGCCCGGCTCGCTCGTCCCGTGCCGCAGACGCTCGATCAGCGCATCGGCGCCTTCGAGCGTCACATTCTCCACGAATTCGTTGTTCACCTGCAGCACCGGCGCCGTGCCACACGACGCCAGGCATTCGGTCGCCAGTAACGTGAACGCGTCATCGTCCGTCGTCTCTCCCGGCTTGATGCCAAGCCGGTCTTCCAGGTGCGCCAGCAGCCGATCGCAGCCACGCAGATAGCACGAGATGCTCGTGCACACCTTCAGCACGTGGCGGCCGACGGGTTTGCGGAAGTACATGGAGTAGAACGAAACGACCGAATCCACCTCATCCTGGCGCAGACCCAGCACTTGCGCCACCGCCTGCACCCCCTCGGGCGTGATGTAGCCTTCCTCGTCCTGCGCGATGTGCAGGGCAGGCAGG
>CAYQFU010000086.1:0-20697 GCA_964416775.1 uncultured Ktedonobacterales bacterium | reverse complement strand
GTTCCGCGCGGACTGAGTCAGCGGCTGATACCGGCGCGGCCGAAGGTGGGGCCGAAGGTGGGGCCGAGCGCGTCGTGGAGCGTGCGCGCCGCCTGACTGTGTTCTACGTGCTGGTGGTGGGCAATGGGGTGGCGCTGTACGGCCTTGGCCAGTTTGTCGGCTACTACGTGGGATTGCCGATCCCGTACTTCCATCCCGAGGCCTATGCCATCTTCCGGCCATACGCTACCTTTATCGAGCCCAATCCTTTCGGGACCTTTCTCACCGCGCAGATCGCCCTCGTCCTCACCCTCCTGATCTCTCCGGCGTTTCGCCGCTGGCGGATGGCATTAGTGGGCACGCTTGGGCTGCAGGTCGTGCTCTTAGCCGTGAACCTAAGCCGTGGGTCGTGGCTGGCTGCCGCGCTGGTGATCGTCGTCCTCGCCCTGATCCGGTTCGGCCGGGCACCCGATCCGCGGCGCCTCGGGGCGTTGCTGGTGGGCGGAGCGGTTGTGCTGGCGGCCGTCAGTGGCCTGCTTGCTTTCTGGAACCCGGCGATACTGCAGGCGCTGGTCGGCCGGCTGAGCACCATCACCAATCTGAACGACGGCACGCTGCACTGGCGCACCAGTGATCTGCTGCTGGCCCTACAGTTCTGGACCCTCAAGCCGGTACTCGGGTATGGACCTGGTACGTGGGGGGCCGCTGCCTATGGATTCGTCGGAAGGACGGCCGCCGTCGCGCCGCGCAATATTCTGACGGCCTGGCTCTTCGAGCGCGGGCTGGTCGGCGCGCTGCTGGCCATCGGCTTCTATAAGCTGCTCGCGGAGCGCGCGATCAGGTCCTACCAGTCCGCGCTCACGGAACAACACCAGACGTTGATTCTGGCCTACGGGCTGGCGACTGTGGCAGTGTTCGTCGGCTTCCTCTCCGCCTCGGCCGAGATTGTTCCCTATTACTGGTTTCAGCTTGGCATGCTTGCCGCCCTCACGGATGTGGCTCTGCCTATGACAAAGACCGAGAGACCCCATGCGAATCGGACTTGAAACCTCGGCCCTGTTCGTGGATCGCGGCGGAACCGCCACCTACGTGCGGCAACTCATGAATCGCCTCTCCGTTCGCCCAGAGTTGACCATCGAACCCTTTGCCTTCCGCACCCCACAAGCGGCGCGCAAGACGGTGCTCTCGCGCCTGGGGACGCTGCGCCGCGACCTCCTGTGGAGCCAGGTGGCGCTCCCCGCACAGGCTCATCAACGAGGCGTGGATGTGCTCCACCTGACGGGAGGTGCAATCCCGCTGGCTTCACGCTGTCCACGCGTCGTCACCGTGCACGATGATGTCTCGGTGCTGCATCACCGCGAGTTCTATACGCCCTGGATGGTGCAGTACACGCGTACCGTGCGTCTGCGCGCGATCAAGCGCGCTCAGGGCATCATCACCCAGTCCGAATTCAGCCGCCAGGCGATGGTCAAGGCGCTCGGCCTCGCTGACGATCGGATCGATGTCATCCCCTTGGGAGTCGACGAACGGTTCTTCCTGCCGCTCGCGCCGGAGGAGTTGGACGAGGTTCGCCAGCGGTTGGCGCTTCACCGCCCGTACCTCTTGCATGTGGGCGTCCTCTCGCCCCGCAAGAACCTGGTGCGCCTGATGCGGGCCTTCCAGGCGCTGCGGCGCCGGCACGCAATACCACACCAGCTCGTGCTCGCGGGCAGTCGTGGCTGGGCGGACGCGGAGATTCTAGAGGCAAGGGCGCAGCTTGATCCAGCGGGAAGCGATATCGTGCTGCCCGGCCCAGTAGTGGATGACCTGCCGGCGCTCTATCGCATGGCTGATCTGGTGGTGTATCCCTCGCTCTACGAGACCTTTGGCCTGCCGCCGCTGGAGGGCATGGCGAGCGGTGTGCCGGTCGTCGCCTCCAATATCGCGGCGATTCCAGAGGTCACTGGCGACGCCGCGCTGCTGGTGGATCCAACGGACGAAGAGGCCCTCGCGGAGGCTATCTGGCACGTGCTCTCCTCTCCGGCCCAGCGCGATGAGATGACGCGCCGCGGCAAGGAACGAGCAGCCGCATTCACCTGGCAGCGAACCGCCGCGGAAACGATCCGGGTGTACCAGCGGGTAGCGAGGGAGAGCGCATGAGCACCAGACCGGAGCCCTCCACGCACCCGGCGGACGCCGCTGACGTGCCGCGGGTCCTCTACCTCAATCCGACCGCAGACCTGTATGGCGCCAGCCGCTGCCTCTTGAATCTGCTGGCACATAGTGCGCCGCTGGGCTGGACCGCGGAGGTCATTCTGCCTGCCCATGGTGCTCTGGAAACCGCTCTGCGGGAGATCGGTGTCCCCACCCACATCCTGCCCAACCTTGCGGTGGTGCGCAAAGGGCTGCTGAGCTCACGAGGACTCACCGCGCTGGCTGCCACCCTGCTCCCCTCGGCGCGGGCTGTATCGCGGATTGCCCAAGCGATGGGTGCCGACATCATTCACACCAACAGCACGGTTGTGCTCTCTGGTGCCCTGGCGGCGCGCCTGGCCAACAAGCCGCATGTCTGGCATGTACGCGAGATCACGGCGACTAGCTCCGCGCTGTGGCGCTGGTATGGCCCGCTCATGCTACGTGCGTCGCGGCGCGTGGTCTGCGTCTCACAATCCGCGGCCGATCAGTTCGCGGCCTTTCCGCTCCATCAGCGCACGCGGGTCATCTACGACGGCCTCGACGTTGATCGCATCACATACCTGCCCGGTCGCGAGCATGCCCGGCAGTCATTCGGCTTGCCCAACGACGCGCTCGTCGTCGGCACCATGGGCTATCTCAACCCCCGCAAGGGGGCGGATGTCCTGATCGAAGCGCTGGCCCAGCTGAGGGCTGCATACGCCGGTACGGTGGTAGCGCTCATCGCCGGTGAGCCGTATCCAGGGCACGAGGCGTACGTGGAGCAGATTCGTGCCCGCGCCCACAGTCTGGGCCTCACGCGCGACATTCTGTTCGCCGGCTTTCTCCCCGACGTGGCGCGCTTCTTCGCGGCAATCGATCTGTTCGTGCTCCCGACGCACGAGCCAGAAGGCTTCGGCGGCACGCTGCTGGAGGCGGCAATGGCAGGACTGCCGGCCATCGCGACCGGCCTGGGCGGGGCGCGCGAGGTGATTGACGACGGCGTCACGGGGGTCCTGATCGCTCCAGGCTCACCTGAGGTCCTTGCGGAGGTGGTGCTCGCGCTCGGGCGTGATCCGGCCAGGCGCCGCGACATGGGGGCGGCAGCTCGGCAGAAAGCGATCACGCAGTTCAGCCTTGAGCACACCATCGCCCAGACCCAGCGGCTCTACGAGACCCTGATCGAGCCGCCGCGCGGAGGGGCTACGCTGGCAGAGGTGGTCTACCCCGCTCGCGTGCGCAGCTTGCCGCACACCCGCGGTCCTGGGACATGAGCCCCGCACATGCCAGCCGCCCGCGTCCGTACAGGAGCGGGTGGCGGTCGGCGCGAGCGGATCCCCAGGCGACGTGACCCGCGACGTGACCCGCGATGGGGACCGGAGAGGGAGGGAGACACACATGGATCTGTCAGTCGTGATCGTGGTCCACAATCACGCGGAATTCCTGCCTGCCTGTCTGGATTCACTCAAACCCGCCATGCGGCGCCTCCAGATAGAAGTCGTCGTCATCGACAACCGCTCCACGGATGGCTCTGCTGATCTCGTGCGCCTTCACCTGCCCGCGGCGCGCCTGATCGTAAACGCCAGGCGACACGGATTTGCCACCAACAACAATACGGGCATGCGGTTGGCGCATGGAGACTTCATCTTGCTGCTGAACCCTGACACGGAAGTGATCGACGGGGCGTTGGAGACGCTGGTGGCCTTCATGCGCGCGCATCCCGATACCGGCCTCTGCGGGGCACAGTTGCGCTTCCCGGACGGCAGCGTCCAGCCGTCCTGCCGGCGCTTCCCGACGGTGCGCTCTGTGATTGCCCGCCGGACGTTCCTGCGGCGCTATCTCAAGGACTCGACCTTGAACCGCCACCATCTCATGCAGGATATCGATCACACCCATTCACAGGAAGTGGATTGGATGCTTGGTGCCTGCCTCATGACGCGGCGGGAAGCGCTGCAGGATGTTGGCATGATGGACGAAGGCTACTACCTCTACGTGGAGGACATTGACTGGGCATATCGGATGCACCAGTGCGGGTGGAAGGTCATGTACGTTCCGCTGGCCCAGATCATCCATCACCATCAGGCGGTGACGGATCGTCGCTGGCTGACGTGGCGTACCTGGGTCCATTATCGCAGCATGATGCGTTTCGCCCGCAAGCGGTACGTATGGCCGCGCCAGCGCGGCCATGCGCGCCCACCGGCACTCCAATCGCTGGCGGCCGGCAAGTAAACGATTCCCCTGTGTTGCTGGTGGTCGCCCATCGGGATGCGATGCGGCCTGTCACGTGGGTAGCTTTCGGCGGCCGGCCCCTTGACTGACGGGCGATAATAGGCGTATCGCAGCAGCCATGAGGACATGGCTCCATCGGAGTGTGCTGAATGCCCCAAACGCGCCGCGTGGTCAAGAATAGCAGCTACCTGGTGATCGCTCAGGTCCCCATCCAGGCTGCTAACGCGGTCTACGTGCTGATCCTGGCACAATGGCTGGGTGTCACGGAATTCGGTCGCTTTGCGACCCTGTGGGCCTTGCTTGCTCTCTTTCAGGTCGTGCTCGAGCAAGGGCTGGCGCGCAGCATCACCCGCGACCTTGCCAGCCGCGTGGTCTCGTTCTCGGCCGGCGTGGCGAATGGTCTGGTGCTCGCGGTGGGGCTAGGCCTGCTGTCTGTGGGCGCGATGACTGCTATCGGCTGGGCGCTAGCTGCTGTACTTGGCCACGCGCCAGACCTGGTGATGCTGGCGTTCGTGACGGGCGCATCGCTCGTGCCGCGCGCGGTATGGATGACCGTGAGCGCGGTCTTCAACGCGCAACAGCGCATTGGGTTGTCGGCCGTGCTCAGCGTCACGGCCAGCGTGGGCAATGTGGCCGTTGGCCTCACACTGCTCTTCGCGGGGCTTGGGCTCCCAGGTGTCCTCGTTGCCAGCGCGGTCGCACAGGTGCTCCCGATGATCGTGGCCCTCGCTATCCTGCCCCGCATGGTCCGGCTCGGGGAGGCTTCCCTGTCACGCGCGACCCTTGTGACCATTGGGCGCTCGGCGGCGCCCTTCGTCGTGCGTGCTTTACTGGGGATCGTGTACTTCCGTGCCGATCTCTTGCTTCTGACGACCCTTATGGGTTTTGGCGCGGCAGGTGTTTACCAGGCCGCGTACAAGGTGTTCGAGCTGGCGCTCGTCTTGCCGGGGGCTGCAAATGCCGCTGCCTACCCCGTCATCTCGGCCTATCTAGCCGCCGACCGCGCGCGAGCCGCTCGGGCCTATCATCGCCTTCTCGGAGGGATGTTCGTCGTTGGGCTGCCGCTCTCTGTCCTGCTCTACATCGGTGCCAGCCCGCTGGTCAATATGCTCTATGGGCGGGCCTACAGCGCGGCGACTCCAATGCTCGCGGTACTGGCCGGTGCCGTCCTGTTGAGCTATGTGAATGCCGCTCCCATCACACTGCTCTCGGCCAGCCCTCGTCAGGCCGCGCTCACCGTCGTGACCGCGTGTGGTCTGGTCGTCAACCTGGCGTTCAACGCGGTGCTTATTCCCCGTCTCGCCGGCCAGGGAGCGGCGCTGGCAATGATCGCCTCCGAGGCCGCCCAGTGCCTGGTGCTGTTTGTGCTGACTGCGCGCGCGTTGCGCGGCGCCCGCGTTTTGCGCGCGCCAGAGGGGTTGATGACCCTTGGGTTAATGCTGGGTGCCGCTCTGGTGTATGGGCCGCGGGCCGCGCTCGGTGTGACGCTTGGTCCAGCCTGGCTGGTCGTCATCCCCGGCCTCATCGTGTACGCGGTCGGCGTGATGCTCTACGGCCGCACGATGCTGGAGGAACGGGCATTTGGCGAGGTCAGCGGCATTTGGGAGGGGCTTGTCACCCAGACGGAGTCAGGAGCGCAGCCGTGACCACGAGCAATCTTCCATTGATCTACGTGCTCGTGCTCAACTGGAATGGCTGGTCAGATACCCTCGCGTGTCTGGAGAGCTTGCGCCATCTGCGCTACCCTAGCGCTCGCATCGTGGTGATCGACAATGGATCCACCGACGACTCCCTGGCGCGACTCAGCGAAGCGGTGGCATCGGAGGCATCGCTGGCCTGCGAGATCCTTGCGCTCAGCAGCAACGTTGGCTTTGCCGGCGGGATGAACCGCGGGATCGCCCATGCGCTGGCGGCTGGCGCCGAGTACGTCTTCTTGCTGAACAACGATACTCTCGTCGCACCGGATGTCTTCGAGCGTCTGCTCGCCGCGGCACAGGCATTTCCCGACGCCGGGCTCATTGGGTGTGAGCTCCGCTATGAGGGATCTGAGACCGCGCCCGGCTACGCCCTCATCGGATTCGACTGGTGGCGTGGGTATACGCGTACGTGGGACGTGCCGCCTGGCGGGCAGGAGCCCGTCGCGGTCGACGTCGTCTCGGGGTGCGCCGTGCTGGTGTGGCGAGCGCTGATTGACCGCATTGGCGTGATGGACGATCGCTATTTCCTCTACTTCGAGGATGTTGACTGGGCCGTGCGCGCGCGGCGCGCCGGATACACCTGCCTGGTCGTCCGCGGCGCCGTGGTGTGGCATCGCACCGCTCGCTCGACGCGCGGCGATCAACGCGCTCCCCGGTGGACGGCCTACTACTATCACACGCGCAACAACATGCTCTTGATGCGCAAGCTGGCCCCTTTGCGCGGGCGGCTTCTCTTCACCCCCTTCTACATCGCGCGCACCTCCATGGTCGCGCTGCGCGTCCTGGGCGGTGGACTCATCGGGCGCAAGCACAATGTGGCGCCACGCCTCCTCGCGCTGGGCGCCGGCTTTCTGGATGGCTGGCGGGGCAAGTGGGGTCCGCGGGCCGGCGGCCGCGCCGTGCAGCCGTAGGGGGCGCTGGGAAAGCGCTGGAATGGCCCTTCCGGCGCCCATGTGCGCCATACGGCTGCGGCGGATTGCCCTGGCAGCCATCCGTTCCTGAGGGTGGATAGAGTGATCGGCAGGAGTACCAGATAGACCACCGCTCTCCACCCGCGCCGGCCTGCGCGATTGGGACTTGCTTCTGCCGATCAGGCCGCTATACTGTAACGAGCCGTACAAGTATCCGGAGAGGAGCAGAGGGACGCCAGCTTCCCGCTGGACGCTCTCCACGATGATGCATATACGAATACGCCACCAGACACAGAGACAGCTCACCCAGGGCGCCATAGTTCGCGATTCCTCTGCCCCTCAGCAGCAGATGCATCAGGTGCCGAGCATACGCCTGTTTCGCCTGGCGTCCCTCCTGCGGAGGGATGTCGTGGTCTCGGTGGCCATCTTTGCCCTGTCGCTGGACATTTGCCTGTATCAGGCGCGTACAAATAGTGTCTGGCTGGACGAAGCCTTCTCGGTCGGCTTCTCTCAGCTTCGCTGGCCGGTGCTCTGGCGCTACATCTGGGGCGTAGAGGGCCATATGGCCCTCTACTATGTGTTGCTGCGCGGCTGGATCTGGCTGCTTGCGCTCGCGGGCCTCGCTCCCACGGAGCTCGCCATTCGTCTCCCGTCCCTGCTCTGTGTTGCCTTAAGCGCCGTGGTCGTCTTCCAGTTCGGGCGGCGCTTTCTGGGCGAGATGGCTGGCAGCATTGGTGCGCTGCTCTACCTGATGAACTTCCTGGTCCTGGTGCAAGGCGATGAGGCGCGCTCATATGGCCTGCAGCTACTGTTCGTGTGCGTGTCCTGGTACGCGCTCGTCGCGGCTCTCACGGACGGCGCATCACGGCGCTGGTGGGTCGTGTACACAGTGTTCGGGACCCTACAAATCTACGCGGAGGTGTTCAGCGTCCTGATCCTGGGCGCGCAGCTGGCGGCCTTCGTGTGTCTGCTGGCGCTCGGCCCCCATTGGCGCGCTCGGTTCAGATCCGCCGCCGGAGCGTTGGCTGGCAGTGTGGCCTGCATGCTCGTGCTGGCCGCGCCCATTCTGTACGACGCGCTGCTACACGGTAGAGGAAATGACTGGATTCCGCCTGCACAACCGAGTGATCTCGCTGCGCTCCTCAACCCACTGGGTGGCGGGGTTGCCTCGCTTGCTCCGCTGCTGCTCGCGATTGGCCTGCTCGAGTTGACGATCGTCATCGTCGCACGTGTGCCTATGTCAGACAAGTCGGCAGGCGCGTCCTCGCGCCTCAGTCAGCTCGTTGGCGGGCGCGCTCCGGCGCTCCTTCACTCCGCGCGCTCAGCCGAGTTACCGCTCGCGGTGGTTGCGCTCACGTGCTGGCTCGTGCTCCCCATCCTCTTCGCCTATCTCTTCACGCAGCCGGGCCTCAACGTGCATCTTTTTCTCTACGCGTATTTCGCGATTTGCGCGCCCGCGTATTGCTTGCTTGCCGGGCTGTGCGTGGCGGTCACGCGCTGGCGTTTCGCTCAAGTGATCCTTACCATCGTCCTCATCGCATTCTCGCTGCGTACGCTCCCAACCGCCCGGGACTCGGCCAATTATGATGCCTGGCATGCCCCGGCGCTGTGGCTTGAGCAGCACTACGCGCAGGGTGATGGCATGGTCTGCATCCCAGACACCTGGTGCGCCATCCCGATGGACTATTATCTGTTCGCCTATCGCAGCCATGCCCATTTCGATAGCGTTTCGCCCGGCGCGTGGGACTGGCAGCAACAAACCAGCTATCCGACAAGCCCCGAAGCGCTGGCCACCTACGCCTCGCAGCACGATCGCATCTTCCTGGTCTCGTATAACCGGGTTGAATTCGGTGCCGCATCAGCCCAGGGGCAGCAGCTTGCGGCCGTCAAGAGCTGGCTTGACCAGTATTACTGGCCATCCACGCGCGTCTCCTCAACTACCTATCTCTCAACCATTACGGTGACCCTATATATCCGCTTGCCATCTCCCAGCACTGTGCTGGCGCGGCCGCCAGCCCACCGGCCGCCAGCCTACCGTTAGCGCCGGTAGGTGGTGGGCCATCGCACACATCGCATGCGGAGCGCCGATCATGTCACGTCGTCCACAGTGGGAATTGATGAACGCGACACCGCAGCTGTGCCGCCATAGATGGGGTGCACCGTCCACTCGCACCTCTGCGGACACACCCACCTACAGCGTTACGGTTTCGGCGGGTTTGGACGGCACGGGCCCAACGGGGAAAGCTATCAGTCGGAACAGTGGGACACGGCGGTGACAATCCCGATGAAACAGCATCTTCCCCACTCCCCTTGCTAGAGCGACGTACCTGCATCGGCGGCCCATCCCTGCCAATATCCTAGCAGGCGGCACAACCCCCCGCCGACGCCCGCCGCCAGTGTTGTGGGGGCGCGCGCAACGGGCGATTTGGGGTGGCGCGGTGGCAGGGCGGCGAGAGCAGGTCGTCCAGGTCTACGAGCACCGCGCCGAGCAGCAAGCTCGGGTGCCGCAATTACACGCGGCACCCGGGGCTTGCCCACGGGATCGGCTTCGGGCATAATTGGCTGGCTGCAAACTGGTCAGTTTGCAAGGGCTCCGCACGGTATCGTGCGTGGTCACGGCACACAACCCGCAGGCGAGCGAGGTGTATCGTGGTCCCGGCTGCCCCCATCCTCTATTTCAGCGGCGTGCCGGCCGATGCCGCTTTCATCGCACAGCTCGCGCCGCGCTTGCAGGCGCGGGGGCTCACTGTGGTCGACGGCGCTCGCGGCGCCGTTGCGCCGTCTGCCAACGAGGCGCTTCAGCGTTGCGCGGTGTGCTGCGTGGTCGTCTCGCCGGCCAGCATGCGCTCCGCCGATGTGCGCCAAGCTTACACACACGCTCTCAGCCAGGGCAAGCCCGTCATCCCGCTCATCACGCGGTCAGGCGGCGATCTCGACCCCGCCCTCAAACCCCTGCAATGGATCGACTTCAGCCAGTCGGCGTACGCCGGGTGGCTCGACCTGCTCATGACGCTGGACACAATGGGCATCGCACGCTTTCCGGCACCGCACATCCCCTACCTGGATTGGGATCTGGCGCTCGCCCGCGCGTATCGCGGCCGCATGCCCTATAACTGGCGCGCCTACCGCATCAGTGAGCATTACTACCGCCGCCAGGCTCGCGACCAGATCAACCTCGTGTTCTTTATCATTCCGGGCGTGTTGTGCCTGATGGGGGCTCTCCTCGGCTCCATGCAGTGGACACACATACGCCTCCTCGCCGGCAGCTTCGGCGGCATCCTCATCCTGGGCACGATCATCGGCTATACTGGCTGGAGGTGCTTCAAGCTGGTGGCCGTTGCGCGCCAGCAGTACGCGCAGGTCAACGATCGCTCCGAGATCCTCATCATCACGCCCGAGGGGTTCGGCGTGCGCACGGCGGATCAGACGATCGTCGCGCAATTTAGCGAGGTGGCCGAGATCCGGCCCGAGGTGTTCCCGGTCAATCCAAACGTCTCGACGACGGCCCGCTCATACGCCGGACTGGAGATCCGCTATCGCTCCGGCCAGTCGGTGCGACTGCAGCTGGAGCCCCGCTTCACTCCTGGCATGGTTACTTATGATCAGGTCGCCGGCGCCTTCCGGGCATACGCGTTGCGCCAGCAGTCGGCGCCGCTGGTTCAGCCGGCGCCATCGCGGCTCTTCATCAGCCACGCCCGCAAGGACTACGTGGAGACCGACCTGCTGGACATGGCGCTGCAGCGCCACGGGTATCAGACGTGGGTGGACCGCAACATGCTCACCGGCGGCCAGTCGTGGTCCGACGAGCTGGCGAGGGCCATCGCGGATTGCACGGCCGTCGTGGTGTGCGTCTCGCCGGCGAGCCTGGCGTCGCCCGTGGTGCGGCAGGAATATGAGTATGCCCTGAAGCTGGGCAAGCCCGTGCTGGCCGTGCGCCTGCGTCGCGGCGGCCGCGCGCCAGACGGGTTGCAGCGGCTCATGTGCGCGGACTTCACGAGGGGTGTGGAGCGCTCGCTGCGACGCGGCCTCTGCCCGCTGGCGCTTGCCCTGGACCGCGTGGGCGTTCGCGCGGCAGCGGACGATAGCGGCTTCAATGCGCTCCTGGCGCTGGCGCGAGCGCTGGCGGGCGAACAGCCAGCGGGCTGGCATGTCGTGCGACCACGGTCGCTCTGGCGCACCGGGTGGTTCCTGGCTATGGTGGCCATCGCGCTCGTCATCGTGCTCGCCAGCCTTCCATTGGCCGCCTTATGGAACGTGATCCTGGCGGCGGCGGTGGGCTACCTCGGCCTGATGGTCGGTGCCTATGCCATCTATCTTCTGTACGTGCGCGCCAGCGGTATGCAAATGATCGTCACGACGCCAGCCGGTTTCCTGCTCCAAGAAGATGCGACGAGCACGCAGATCTTCCCCTTCGCGCGCTACAGCGCGATCCACCCTGGCGCGCCCCGGCCGGGGCGCGCGTACGACGGGCGGTTGGCGCTGACCCTGGCCGCGACCGGGCGCACGACCACGTTCATCCCCTGGATCATCTATGCTGAGCGGCTGGCACTCGCCCAGCAGATCCTCGCCGACTTCCTGTGCTTCCAGACGGTCACGCGGCCACAGCGGCCAACCCAACCCATGTGATCCTCTTCCCCTCGGCGACTGACGTGAAGGAGCCGAGCCTCGTCATGCGGAGCCGGCAGTCGTCGTGGCTCAGGCTGGCTGTGCTCGCGGTCGGCGTCCTGTGGACCGTCGACCGCGAGCACAGCCTCAGGCATGGCGAGATCACCTCTACGCTGGACTCGGGTTGGGGCGGTCGGCCGGCAGGACTTCCGCCGTACCAGGCACGCGCCGGGGGATCTGCGTGATGTCACCCAGCAGGAAGACGTACGACAGGATTCCCAGCGCCAGCACGATACCGGCGATGATGAATCCAAGCGCGAACGAGCCAGTGCGGCCCACGATGATGCCAGTGATGATCGGGGCTGCGATGCCGGCGACATTATTGAAGAAGTTCATGATCGAGCCGACCATGCCGGTGGTGCCTTCTGGCGCGATAATCGCCGGGATGCTCCAGCCGACGGGAGCGGCGAAGGCCAGGCCGCCGAGCGCGATGCTGATCCAGAACGTCGCGACGACAACGCTGTTGGTGAACGCCGCCCCGATCACGGCCAGCCCCAACACCATGCCGATCACCAGGATCGTCCGGCGCACGCGGGTCGGGTCGTGCCCCTGCGCGATGAGCTTATCCACCAGCCATCCGCCGATGATGAGGTCGGTGGCCGTCGCGACGGCCCAGGGAATGGCGGTGAACCAGCCTGAGCTGAGGACCGAGAGGTGTAGCTGCGTCTGCAGATAGCCCGGCAGCCATGTCAGCAGGAGATAGAAGGAGTAGCCGTACGCGGTGAAGCCGAGCGTCAGGCCCCAGACCTTGCGCTGGCGCAGCAGGAAGCCGAGCGCCTTCCCGGTTTGCACGGGGGCCACGTGCTCGTCCTGGGCGCCGCCCGCGCGGATGTAGTTGTATTCCTGCCGCGAGATCTGCGAATGGCGAGTGGGGTCGCGGTACCAGATCCAGAAGGCGAGGGCGTAGAGCGCACTGAGGATGCCGGTGAAGACGAAGCCGCCGCGCCAGCCCCACTGCGTCACGACAAGCGCCACCAGCGGCAGGCCGATCACATTGGAGAACTTGGCCGCGGCGTCGAATGCGGAGGTCGCACGGCCGCGCTCACTGAGCGGGAACCAGTAGCCGGTGGCCTTCGACGCGGCAGGGAAGGCCGGCGCCTCGGCGATGCCCAGTATCACGCGGGCGAAGAGCAGGAAACCAAGCCCGCTGGCGATAGCGGTGAGGAAGGTGGCGATGGTCCAGAGGATCGTGCCGAGGCGCATCAGCCAGGTGATGCCAATCCGGTCGAGCATCGCGCCGACAGGAATCTGGAGCAGCGCATACGACCAGAGGAAGGAGGACAGGACGACGCCCATCACGGCAGGAGTGAGGTGGAACTCAGCGATGAGAGGCTTGGTGGCGATGGAGATGTTGATGCGGTCGAAGTAGTTGATGACGATCCCGACGCCGAGCAACACGGCGATGCCCCAGCGCACGCCGCCGGTGCGTGCTCGCGGTACGCCGGTGGCGCGTCCACGCGCCTCTACGGGTGTGGCCATGGCGATACCTCCTTCGCAGTCGCGTACGAATCGTTGCCGCACATGGCGCGCGCAGACGTCATTCGCTCTGCGCACGCTCGAACGCCCGCTATGTTGCAAAACGCGTGCCCTGCGCTTGAGCTTTTACCAATAGCAATCGGACGACTAAGCGGGAGCAGACAAGGAGCAGATCGTGCGCTCACCCTGCTGATATGAACACGCCAAACCTGGAAGGGCGCCGAGCCGTCCGTCACCAAGTCTCGCAGCACAAGCCTCCGCCGAGGTGGGCAGGGCAGAGCGACGGGCGACGGCGCACCAGCGTTTTATGGGTGCGTCTCGCGGGATGAGGTCGCGCTCACCACCGCTTCGAGGCGGTCGATATCGGCGCGGACAATGTCGCGGCTGGAGCGCCAGTGGAACGTGCTGCCTCGACATGTTGGGGATGCGAGCAGGGAGCGAGCGCACGCCACGGCGCTCGCTCATAGTGACGTGGGTGCTACCCCTCCTGACTCCGTCCTGCGCTCCAGCCACCTGGCGAGGGCTTGCACCGTGTAGGGATCGTCGATCCGCTTGACGCGGATCAACGTCGCGAGAATGTAGCAATTCGCGCACAGCCACCCCGCGTCGTCGGGGTGCGGCATCACCGCCCGCCGTCCGCACAGATCGCACGTGTGCCCTGGCTCCCACCGCCGGTCCCGTATCGGCTCCATCGGCGTCTACCTATCTGCGTGGCGCGGGGCATCCACATCGCGCGGGAGGTCACGGACGGGGCGGTGACGGAGCACCGCTGGCGTCGCGACCATGTTCGGTCATGGCTGAAGTGCCCAATCGGTGAGGATGGCCCGCATCACCTCCTGGCTGTCCGGGTGTGCGCGCAGGTACGCCTCGGCGTGTACCTGGCGCAGGACATTGCGAACTAACGGACGCGCCAGGTACACCTCGCGGCACTCATCCGATGTGACGACGTGGTGCGCGCCTGTCATCGAATTAACGTACAGGTGCGCTGTCGTGGCATGCGCGCGATGGCCCGGTGCTGACGCGACGAGCCCGCCGGCCGGCACGGGCAGCCGGGCAAAGTGCAAGTTGTGGTTGGCATTGTATAGCCCAAGGGGGCACAGAGTGTGGAGCCAATAGCGCTCCGACGCGGGCAGCTGCACATCATGTTCGACCAGTTCGAGCACTGTGCCCTCGAACGCGTCTGCGTCATCCGCGTTCCATGCTGCTTGCAATGCCGCACAGTCGTGCGCGCCGGAGCTCAGCATTCGCACCGCCATGGTGAAGCTCTCCGCGACATTGACGGACGAGCCGACATACGACGTGCCCGTCCGGGTGTGACGCAGAACGTAGATGCCGGGACGATGCGGCATGTCGACGGACGATACCTGGTGCATGAGATGCCTTCTTCGACGCGACATTACACATGATCAGCCGGCTGAGCTCAGCGGCATCGAACGCGGGGTGGCGCTAGCGCCCGCCGGGCACACACTCGTCGTCCGCGGTGACGCCCGCCAACATGGATGGGCACGACCTCCCCGGCAGCATCCACGTGCAGGTCGTTCACAAGCTGTATAACGGTGGGGCCGCGCCAGCCACGTCACTGGCACCATCGCGAGCGACGGGCGTCTGGACGTTGCGGCGCGGATGCACCTCGTCCAGGAGCGGGTAGACACCGATCTGCTGTCCGGCCGTAAGCAGGTCGTGCACGAGCGCCATAGCGACCGTGGCGGCCAGCTCATTGTCTGCCACTAATTCATGATGCAGCGCCGACTGGCGTGTGCCATGGGATGGCAGGCGAATCGTACGTAATGACCAGGTGCCGCTGGTGCGGCCAATAAAAGGCGACAGTATCCCCGAGGCCACGGTGCGCCAAGCCAGCCGTCTTCGAGACGGTATACCCCGTGCGGGCGTACAGTTCGCGGGCATCCTGGTGGAACGCGCGGAGCGAGGCATACTCGCGCACGAGTTGTCGGGTCCGCAGGGCAGGTGTGGTGGATGTGGTGGATGTGGTGAGTGTCGTGTCCATGATGGGTGATCCTGTCTTGTGAAGCTGGAATCTGGCGGACATCCTACGCGCTGGTTCTGCGTGCGGGTACGTCCTCGTGGTCCTCATGGTCCTCATGGTCCTCCCGCCAGTACTGACCTGGTCGGATCGGCAAGAGGTCAGAAGCCCAAGTGCCGCGCCTGAGAGACGACGCAGAACTCGTCATGTTGCCCGCTGTAGCCGTACTCCCCACCACGTTTGAGCGAGCAGTGGGGGCAGGACTCAATCATCGTGACCATGTCGCGGCACATGCGCGCCTCAGCCACCCGCAAGACAATCGCGCGCATCGTCGCGCGCTCGGCTTCCAGCTGCTGCACACGTAGACGCAGCGTGGCCACCGTGTCCAGCGTGTCCAGCGTGTCCACCGTGTCTACGGTTAGGACGGTTTCTGATGCGTTCATCGTCTTCCCACTTTTCACTCTGTTAGACGTAGTAGGCGGCGTATCACCGTAGCGTTGTCGTCTCGCAACCGGCGCAAAGGCGCCGCTGCGCTGACCGCGTCAGGCCGCAGATCGAATCGACCGGCCTCATGATTCTGGCGCAGGCGGGACAGCGGGACCAGGAGCTGCTTACTGATCTCCTGCGCCAGCCTATCCATGGGGAACCAGGTCACTCCCGCTGACAAGGCGCGTCAGGCGAATCGCTACAGAGGAGATCCGCCACCGCAGGAAGGAATCCTGGGTGCGGACGCGTGACCGACTGAACAATGTCGCGAAATCGGTTGGCTCGTCCGGGCGCCAGCCTTCGCGGGCGGCCTCCTCAAGAGACGCTACGATGATCCGTTGGACGCGCGGCGCAGCCGCTCCAACATAGTCGGGATGCCGCCAATGGCGGACGGAGATGGTTATCGGGATCACCAGATCCCGGAACTCCAAACCCTCCGAGCGTCTGAAAGCATGTGGCCCGTTACGCTCACTCATGATGCTGTACGGCTTTCTTGGAGGGCGACAGCAGCGTCTGCTTCGGGATAGAGACCCTGCCAGATGGCAAGACCTCCACGGAGAGCAGATGCTTGTCGCTCTGCCGTCGCGTAGAGGTCTCGCTTGCGACTCGCTAGTCCATCTGGGGGTGTCTCATGCCACACTGCACGCGACGCTGGCCCGGATGGACTTCAGAGCGGGGCTGTTAGCGTGCCGCAACGGCTGCGGTGTGGCGTGGCGCTTTCAGCGAGGCGACAAAGGTCTCGATGGGAATTGCTGGGAAGGTCTCATGCTGCACCATTCCGCGCTCGCCCAACTCCACCGAGAGCCGTGCCACGGTCTCCGGGTTGGGCGCTTCCAGGAGCGTGATGAAATCGTACGGCCCCAGCAGGGCATACTGCGCGATGACTTTCGCGCCGAATGTCTCCACCTCGCGGTTCTGTTCTTTGATGCGCTCCGGGTCCCAGATTTCCTTGACCGATTTCTTCCCCTCAGTCGTCAAGTGGCTGAGCATCACATACGTAGCCATGGGCTACTCGTTTCTCGAACCCGCGCTATGCGGGTGCAACGAAAGTATACGCGGTATGCACAAATTATGCAAGTAATCGTACAATAAGTGTATGATATTTGCCCCACATACTGCACGCTGGATGTTATCATCGCCTTGGAGTCGTCTTCCAGCGCCTCCAGAAGACGAGCCAGGCGTGGTGTCTCCTATTGGCGCCGAAAGGAGCCGTGCTCACGCCAGACGTTGTCTGGACCGAAGCCTATTCTGAGAACAGCGAGCAGGTGGATCAGCGAGCAAGTGGAAGATCCGGGCTCCGACGGCGGGGTGTGCCTCACAAGGCTACACCGCACGAACATCTCTCATCCATTGGTCTAGCCAGAGCTGATGTCACCTGTCGGGGGCGTGGGGGATTCCGCATGTGATACGGAGCGCCCACATCGTGTGCGTGGCGCCACGTGCGCCAGCTTTCTCAGACATGGTCGGGGATGGGGCGGCTGCACCTGTGCGTGCGCGGAGTCCTCAATTGCATCCTGTCCACGCACCCGTCTGCAGGTCTGCGCCCGCTCACCCCTTGAAGAACAAAATTACGGTGGCGATGGCAGCCGCGCCCATCGCCACGACGGTAAGGATGCCCACTCCGTTCGCCAGCCGTCCGTTGGTGTGCGCACCCATAACCGTGCGGTTGTTGGCCACCAACAGGATCAGCACGAGGAGGGGAACGGCGACCACCCCGTTGATCACAGCCGCATAGACGAGCGCGAGGATCGGGTTGATACGCAGCAGGTTCAACCCCATCCCCACCAATGTGGCGATGCCGATCACGGCGTAGAACCCCGGCGCTTGGCGGAAAGTCTTGGCGAGCCCTTCACGCCAGTGCAATGCCTCGGCGATGGCATAAGCCGCCGACCCCGCAAGCACCGGGATGCCCAGCAGGCCGACGCCCACGATGCCCACCGCGAAGATGACCTTGGCCAGCAGCCCGGCATGGGGAAAGGTGTGCACGAGCGGCTCGAGCGCTGCTGCCGCCTGATCGGCGGTGGTGATGGTGGTGATGCCGTGGGTATGGAGCACGCTGCCGGTGGTGAAGATGATGAACCAGGTGGCGACCTCTGAGGCAAGCATGCCCAGCGCGGTATCCAGACGCAGCGCGCGCAGCTGGGCGAGGAGGAGGCGCCGCTGGCGCACCAGATCGTCCCCGCGCGGCTCCCGATGGTGCAGCTCGACCTCTTCGACCTCCTCGGAGGCTTGCCAGAAGAACAAATAGGGGCTGATGGTCGTGCCCAGCACGCCGACGACCAGCGCCAGGAAGGTCGGAGTGAGCTCGAGGTGCGGGAGGAACGTCGCCCGGATGAGCGCTACCCCGCGCAGCCCGATGATGAGGCCGGTTGCGACGTAGGCGAACAGGGAGAGTGCCAGCACCTTGAGCACGATAGCGTAGCGTCGATAGGGCACGAAGACCTCAAGGGCAAGGATCGCGAACGCGAGGGTAACAAGCAACAGCAGGAAAGGGAGCCCTGGCACAAGCAGTTGGACCGTGGCCGCCATCGCGCCCAGATCGGCTCCGATGTTGAGCGTATTGGCCACCAACACGAGGCCGACTGCGGCATAGAGTACACGCCGGCTGTACTGTTGGCGGACGACTGCCGCGATACCCTGGCCCGTCACCAACCCGATGCGCGCGCACATCTCCTGCACGGCGATCAGCAGCGGGAGCATGTAGAGCGCCAGCCAGAGTTGGCCTGTGCCAAAGGCTGCGCCAGCTTGCGAATACGTGGCGATGCCCGACGGATCATCATCGGCCGCGCCGGTGACCAGGCCCGGTCCCACGATGCGGAGCCAGCGGCGAATCTGCAGCAACGGCTGTGGGCGACCACGCGGCGTGCCAAGAATCACACGTTGGAGTGGTGGGCGCACCGCAGAGGTAGCACGCGCTGAATCAGGAGGTGGCGGTTTCGAGGACATGCTGCACCTCTGCTTCGCACACGGTGGTCGAGCGGGCGCCGGCGAGCGCGAGTTGCTCGACGGTTTTCCATCCTACGCCATCTGCCGGTAAGTCTACAATGGCGGCCCGTGCGCTTGCCAGCGCGGAGGACTGCAACGGGCGGCGGGCGCCACAGAGCCGCATGAGCAAGAGGCCGTCCCAGGCGCGGCTCCAAGAGCGCCCGCCATGACGCGAGCGGACACCGAAGGCCTGTTATCGAGCACGCCAGAGGGAGGGACTCCCGTCACGGCTGCGGCCCACCGGTGAGCCAATCCCTCGGCTTCCAGCGGCGCAACTGCTTGGCGCCCTTGTAGATGAGCCACCCAATCACCACGGCCAGCGCCAGGATCAGCGCGGCAGCGACGTATGGCGCCAGCACGGCCAACACGGAGATGACGGCGGTGATGCCATCCTCGATGAGGCTCACCACCGGATTGCCAAAGCCAGCCGTGGTCACCGTGACGGCCGGGCGGCTCGCCGCCTTGGCGGTGTGCACAGTGAGCGCCAGAACGGCGCCGACGACCGCCGCTGCCCAGATATTCTTCTCGCTCAACGGATTGGAGGTGCCTGCCATGATGATGGCGCCCGAAAGCGGCCGAACGACGGTATGGAAGGCGTCGCTCACGTGGACGAGTCCGGGCACCTTATCCACGACGAACTCGCCGAGCACCAGCACCACCAGCAGGGCGACGAACCACCACGTCCCGAGCGCCTGGAACGGCTTGGAGAGCGTGATGAGGTGCTGGCCGTTGCCGGTGGGCACGTTGCTGCCAATCGCCACAGCCAGCAACGGGAAGTAGGCCCGTAACCCTGAGGCGGTGCTCAGACCGAGAGCGGTCAACAGGACGCCAAGTGCCTCGCTGCCGAGATCCATGCCTGCCTCCTCGCCTGCGCGGTCGCAGTCGAAGCTGCCCAGCTCCGACCTTAGTGCCCAGGAATCCATGAGTCACGGGCACGGACACACCATGCCGCTGCTGGAAACCGGCTCCCCACGTGCTCCCGCGTGGGAGCTGGACCCGGAATGGCGAGGTGCGACACCCGCGAGACCGTTGACGCCTTATGACTTGTGCGCAGGGAAGAGCCGGTCGTAGTGCTCGCCGACAATCCGCGAAGGAAATAGCTTCAGCAGGTTGTAGGCGACCACCGCGACCACCACCCAGTCAACGACCGCGTCCACTGGGAACTCGCCGATCCCGAGCAGCACGCCCAGTCCTGGGATGATGTTGAGCCCCTGGGTGACGACTTCGCCCGCCGCGTCGACGCCCAGCGCCGCGGCGATTACCACGCCCAGGATGGTCACGAACAACACCTTACGCACGGGGTGGATGCGCCGATCGCCCAGAAGAGACCCACCAAGGGAAAGTGTCCGGAACAGGTGCAAGGCCATGGCGAGTGGATTGGGCCGGTTGGGCCGATCGTGATGGGGCGAGAACTCCGATTGCGAGCCATCCATATGTGAGTTCCTCCGCGTTGCCAAGCGAGTCGCAGGCAGTAGGCGCGGCTCGAGTCGCACCTGCCGTCTGCGACTCGCTGATCAGGGCAGGGGGCCAGGGCGGCGGCCTGCTCCTTGTCGCTGGGTTATCAGGGGTATTTCAACCCGCTCGCATCGTTACGGGATGCCAGCGGTGTTGCGTCGCCCCAGGATTTCGACCAGGCGCGCAAGTGCGTAGGCCAGGAGCGCGTACACGACCAAGGCGACCAGCGATGACAGCTCGAGCACGATGCCGTGGCCCTGCGGGGTTGGGAAGATACCCTGGAAGAGCGCGACGAACGGGGCCGACGCCGTGTAGATCAAGCTCACGATTCCGGCGTCTCCATTGGCAGCGAGGAGCTTCAGGAGCACGCGCAGGCCAATCAGCGCATCGAGAATGCCGAAGATGAGATAGATGAGCTGAGACACGCGTGCGGTGCTCGAAACGGGAGCGGGGTCTGTGCCATGTTTGTTTGGTTGTACGCTTGACATGCTGTTCCTTCTGACATCTTGTGTCGAGCCTTTACCTGTTTCATAGAGCACGCGCCGAGCCCTGTCGGGCTACGACTCGTTCATCCTGCGCCGGCCGCCGGACAACAGCCGCACGATCACGAGCAGGACCACCGCGCCTACGAACGCCACGACCAGGCTGTACACGTTGAACCCGGTGACACCCGCCTGACCAA
>CAYQFU010000085.1:0-20700 GCA_964416775.1 uncultured Ktedonobacterales bacterium | reverse complement strand
ATCTATGTCTCTTGGGCCGTCCCCACCTCCGGAGGGCGCGTGAACGCTCCTGACACGCTCCCCGGCTGCCGCTGGTCCACGGGACCCAGGACCACCAGCCAATCCCCCGCGGTCACTGGCCTCCCCTCTCGCCGGCTCGCTGCCAGCCAGGGACCCTGGCCCGCCGGCCTTACCGCGATCACGCTCGAGTCGCGCATTCCTCGAGGCAGACTCTCCACACTCGCCGGCAGCGGCATCCCGACCAGCGGCGAGCCCACCGCCACCTGGATCACCGTCAGCGCCAAGTCCAGCTCTCTGCTCTTCATCGCCGTATCCAGGAAATCCATCAGGTGCGGCTGCCGCGCCAGCCCCGCCATGCGATGCCCACCGAGCGTATACGGCGAGAGCACGCGGTCCGCCCCCGCCCGTACCAGTTTCCCCTCGGTTTCATCCCGGTTCGCCCGCGCCACAATCCACAGGCTCGGCGCCAGCGCTCGTGCGGAGAGCGTGATGGCGATATTCTCCGTGTCGTCGTCTGTCGCCGCCAGGAGCGACCGCGCCTGGCGCACGTGCGCTTCCAGCAGCGTCGCGTCCTCCGTGGCGTCGCCGCGCAGGTAGAGGAAGCCCGCCGCTTCCAGCTCCGCCACGTTCGCCTCCAGCTTGTCGATCACGACGAACGGCTGGCCCACCTCCGCGAATTCGCGTGCGATGCGCCGGCCCACCCGCCCAAACCCACAGATGACCGCGTGTCCGGCAAGCCGCTCGATCTTCCGGTCCATCCTGTGCCTCGCAATCGCCCGCCCGAAGTGTCCTTCGATCAAGTACTCCGCCACCGCTCCCAGCGTGTAGAACAGCGACCCAATGCCTGCCACAACCACGACGACCGCTAACACTTTTCCGCCGGTCGTCCTTGCATCCTCGAATCCGCCTTCGGTCGTGATCAGCCCGACCGTGCGGTACAACGCGTCCAGTGGGCTGAACCGGTCGACGAGCACGAAGCCAACCGTCCCCACAACCAGGATGGTGGCCACGGCTGCCAGCCCTAGCCGAAGGTGCCTAAAGACCCCGACCTCGTCCCGTCGTCTCTGTCGTCGCAGTCGCATGCGCCCCCTCCCCGCTGTTGGCATACCAGCCGAGCATCGGGACGCGGTGATACGGATTGCTGTACGCGTACCTGAGATACGTCACGTATGGAACGGTGGCAAGATGCGCGCCCCGCACAAATCGTCGGTGCGGTGTTCGTCATCCCACCGTATCCCACCTTCGGCCGCCTCACGAGCCGAGCTGGTCTATCCCGACAGGCAACGGTAAGCTGACGAATGAAGTCATAGTGTGACGGGGCACGGGGTGGGTTGGCGTCAACCGATTGCGATCGAATGAAGTTTGCTGGCAATCAAGGCGCGCAATTGTACCCTATTACAGGCCGCAGAACTGGCGGCCCCGGCGGGAATCGAACCCACATAGCCGGTTTAGAAGACCGGTGCTCTGTCCATTGAGCTACGGGGCCTGGAGACGAGCGAAGCATGCTCGTCGTGTGCATTGTAGGCACGCGCGAAGGCGAACGTCAACGCGTCGTTGGTGGCGCAGGACGCCTGGAGCTCGCCGTGTCGTTTGGGCTGCCGGTGAGATGGCACGAATGAGCCGGTCGAGGGAGCCATGGCATGCGATTGGCGGTCTGCGAGGGCCTCGGGCGAGTCCTGACAGCAAAGGAGAGGGTTTCGTGACGACCGGCGCGACACAACAGCACACGGCGAACGGACACGCCGCGCGCACGCGCGTTCGTGAGGCGGCGGACCAGGCGCAGCCTCGACTGCACCAGCAAGGGATGATCATTCAGACGCCAGACAGCGTGCGGCACATGCCCATCGCGCTCGCAGCGGAAGTGCGGCTGGATCACGCACAGGCGCTGAACCAGGTGCTCATCGACACGCTCATGCTCTATCACCTGTACAAGAAGCATCACTGGCAGGTGGCGGGGCACACGTTCTACCAGCTGCACCTGCTCTTCGACAAACACGCCGGCGAGCAGCTGGAGCTGGTGGACCTGGTGGCCGAACGGGTGCAGCTGCTGGGCGGGGTCGCGGTGGCGATGCCGCACGACATCGCCGAGCAAACGTTGATTCCTCGCGCGCCGCAGGGCGTGGAGGAGGTCCCGGCGATGATCGATCGGCTGCTGGATGCGCACGAGCGGGTGCTCTTCGAGGCGCGGCGGCTGGCCAAGATCGCGGATGAGCAGGGCGACGCCGGGACGAATGACTTGCTCGTCTCGAACGTGATCCGCACCAACGAGCTGCAGGTCTGGTTCGTGGCCGAGCATGTGGTGGACACGCCAGCGGTGAAGGCGTCAGGACCGGGCGGATAAGCGTGACTCCGCGCTCACCCTGGGTCTCTCAGGGCGCCAGCGGCGGGCGAGCTGGCCCGAGCAGCGGCGAGGCCTGTCTCAGCACATCACGACGGCTTCGCCGGTGAGGACCAGCTCTCCGTGCTGGTTGGTGCACTCGGTGCGCAGGGTGAGGATGCGCTTCTCCGGCCGGACGGCGATGACCTCGCCGGTGGCGGTGATCGTGTCGCCGGGGCGCACGGGGGCGACGAAACGCAGTTGTTGCTGGAGGTAGATGGCGCCGAGGCCGGGGAGCTTGGTGCCAATGATGGTGGAGATGAGGCCCGCGGTGAGCATGCCGTGGGCGATGCGGCCGCCGAAGCGCGTGGTGGCGGCATGGGCGTCGTCCAGGTGCAGGGGATTGGTGTCGCCGGTGATCTCGGCGAACGTCCTGATCTGGTCGTCCGTGATGGTGCGGGTGACGCTGGCGCGTGTGCCGACGGGCGGGATGGGCCTCTCCACGGCGGAGGGGGCGTCGAATGGTGGCACGATAAAGCTCCTTGCTACCAGGGCTGGTGGATACCGTTCAGTCTATCATATTGCTGAGCGCGCGCAAAGCGGCCTGGCGGCACGAGCGCCAGATTCGTGGTCTGAGTGGGGAGCAGGACAGGCGGGAGCAGCGTATTGAACCGGTAACGGTCGTTCAGCGGGATCTCCCATTCGGGGCGCCGACGGTCCTGACCGCCCGAGGGCCACGGATGAGAGGAGGAGGCAACATGGCACGCCCCTGGAAGTTCGTCGCGGCCGTCGGGGTCGCTCTGACACTATTGGCCGGCGCGTCGGCTGCTGTCGCCGCATCGAGCTCGTCCGGCGGCTCGCCGGATCCGACCATCCACGTGATCGAGCACGCGATTACGGACACGGAAGTGCCGGTTGGGACGCAGGGACTCAACCAGCCCGGGAACCTGCTGATCTTCCACAACCCCGTGTTCGACGCGGCCAACGCCAAGCAGGTTGGGAGCGATCAAGGCGACTGCATCAGGATCGTCGTCACCACAACGGTACGAACCTGGGAGTGCCGGTGGGTCACCTTCCTGAATGGTGGCGCGATCACCGTCGAGGGACCGTTCAGTGAGCTGCCCAATCAGCAAACGGTCCTGGCCATCACGGGCGGCACGGGGAAGTTTCAAAATGCACGTGGCCAGATGATTTTGCGCGCCCGCAACCCGGGCGAGACCCAGTTCGACTTCATCTTCCAGCTGACGGGCGTGGCGGGTTCCCAGGACTGACGGACTGGCACGCCCAGCACCGGGCAGCGGCACCAGAAGGGCGATGTGACGGGAAGGCGCTGATCACGGCAACAGAGTCCAGCTGGTGCTGCTGCCGCCACTCCAGGACGAGGGTGCGCGCGATGTCGCGCCGGCCGGCCTCACCACCGGACGGACGCGCAGACGCACAGGGGTAGAGCGTCGACAACGCTCAAGACCGCCACTCCAGACCATGCCACATGTACGTGGTGAGAGAAGGGGAGGCTAGTGGGTGCGGGCTGAGGTGGCTTTCCAGGTGCGGCCGCGAGGAGGTGTGGAATGCGGCTCGGAAGGGGAGGAGGAGGCAGAGGGGGAAGAGGGGGAGGGCTCGGCGGAACCGGTGGGAGCAAGCTTGTCGCGGATGAGACCTATCTGGGCGTGCACGGCCTGGCGGGATTGTTTGAGGTCTCGGGCGATGTCGGACGGGCGTCGTCCGGCGACAATCTGGCGGCAAATGTCGGCCTGTTTCGGGGTAAGGGTGACGTCCGGACTATCCAGAGCGGCGCGCGCGGCATCTTCGAGATCGCCGAAGCGGCTGCGCCGGTAGGAATCGAGGTCTTCCGGGGAGAAGAGCCAGCGGTCCACGACGCGCAGGCCAGGGATGCGTCCCGCTTCGACCAGGTGCATGAAGTGCCAGTACGTCATTTGCAGGTGGCGCGCGGCTTCATGGCTCGTCAGCAGCCCACTCAGTGATTGGAGGCGGCCAGGAAGCTCCTCGCTGCGCAAGGCCATATGTGCGACCACCTCCTCATGGCGAAATAGGGATAGTGTGGGCCGGCCTGGGCACATTGATCCCCGACCCGGGCTAGTGTACGCCGAAGTATAGCACATCGGCCGCCGTCACGCAAGCGAAGCAAGCGCGAGAGACCAGGCGACGACTGGGGCCGATCTAGTTGGGCTAGCACGCGGGCCCGCATTGTTACCTCAATCAGGGTGTCTCGTCTTTGGCTGTGAGTGGCACAAAAGCAAACCAGCGTGCAACGCGCGCGCCAGTGCCCATCCTCAGTTCCGACAACCGGCCTGCCCTGGTCAATTCGCACGGCTCGCCCGGGGCATCGACATAAGGGATATAAGGTAGGTAGTTGGCATGATGGAGTACACCCTCGTGTTCCGGCGGGCAGTTGGGGGCGCGGCGCGCACACGGGCGAGCGCGCGACCGTGGGTGGTGGTGCGGCCAGTGATGCCGGGCACGAATGGTCCCGCGACGGCGGATGCCCAGGAACGCGAGGCCGCGGACCTGGCGCAGGTGTTCGTGGTGCCGATTTGTTCCGCGCTCGGTCTGGACGGCATCGCGTACGAGCATTTTCTGCTCGAGAGCGGGGTCATGCACATGGCGCTGGCCGCGCTGGGCACGGCGTCGCTGAACCGGCCAGAGGCGGTGATCAACACGCGCAAAGAGATTCAGGCGCTGGTGATGGCTGCCGAAGTGCAGCACATCGTGGATCGCATCTCGGCCTAACGCGGCCCGTTACTGGCTACCCGTCACTGCCAGTGCGGCGTGTGCGCAGCAGGCCGCCGCGGCCCCCGTACAGCTCGCGGCAGTGAGCGATCAGGCGCGCGAGCAAGGGCGTCCGCGAGAGGGCGCCGGCATCGCCGACAACGATGAGCTTGCGTTGAGCGCGGGTCAGCGCCACGTTGAGCCGATGGGGATCGGCGACGAAGGCCGACCGGTTGGACCCTGGTCGGGGCGCGGTCTCCAGCCCAAACGAGAGCACGATCACCTCGCGCTCGCCGCCCTGGAAGCGATCGACGGTGTCCACCGTTACGTCCGAGGCGCGGACACGAGCCAGCTGCTGGCGGATGGCGGCGACCTGCGCGCGGTAGGGCGCGATCACGCCAACGCGCTCCGCGGCTACGCCGCGCTGGAGCAGGCCCGCGACCAGCCGCCGGACTACCCATGCCTGCTCGAGACTTGCTTTGGTAGGCGTGGCCTCAGGAGACGGCGGCTCGGGAACGTCCACGAAGACGAGGGGCCGCGCGGGATCGAGGACGGAATCGAGCGGGTCGTCGGGCATCGGCGCCAGGGCGAGCCGCGCGGTGAGCGCGTCGCCGGCGGTCACGAGCGCGCTTCCGTAGAACTCCTGGCTGGGGAAGGCGCAGATCGCCGGGTGCATGCGGTACTGCTGGGTGAGGGCGACGTGGGCGGATGCGCCCCAGCGCGCGAGCAGCGCCGCGAACAGGGAGGTTCGCAGCCCGCCCTCGGCGGCATCTGGGGAGACGACGAGCGGCGGAAGCTGGCGCTCGTCGCCCACCAGCACGAAACGGCGGGCGAAGCGCAGCGCCCCGAGCAGGGCCGGCACGGTGAGCTGGCTTGCCTCGTCCACAATGGCGACGTCGAAGTCCATCAATGAGCCGGCGCCGTCGTAGTGCTCAGAGGACCAGGTGGCCGTGGTGGACGCGACGACACGCGCGCCCAGCAGGGTGGCGCGGAGCTGGGCCGGGTCGGCGCCGTGGGCGTCGTCCGCGGCGGGCTGGCCGTCGAGCCAGGCGGCACGCACGGGCAGACGAAAGCGGCGCAGCTCCGGCGCGACGCTCAGCTCGTGACCCAGACGCACGAAGTCCTCGAAGCCATCCGCGACGAGGCGCGCGAGCACGTTGTCCACGGCCTGGTTGGTGAACGCGGCGACGAGCACGCGCTGGCCGCGCGCTACGAGCTGGCGCACGATCTCGGCGACCACGCGCGTCTTGCCGGTGCCGGGTGGGCCCTGAATGAGGGCGAAGTCCTGAGCCGCGAGGGCACGGTCTATGGCCTGCCGCTGCTCAGCGTTGAAGCCAGGCGAGTACTCGACCGGGCTGGATGCGGTGAAGCGCGGAGCCATCTCGCCACGTACCAGTGCCCGCAGGCGCGGCTCAACCTCCAGCCAGCGCCAGAGGTTGCGCACGGTGCGGTCGTGGACGATGTCGCTGCCGTAGCGATCGATCAGGGCGGGTTTGGCGACGCGCTCGGGCGTCCAGACGACCACGCCGCTGTCAGAGACCTGGAGCAGGGTGCCGGACACAGCGGCGCCGTGGATAGGGTCGCCGTCGCTGAGGAGGATGGGGTCGTTCTCGCGCAGCTCAGAGGTGTTGGCGCAGCGGAAGGTGTATTCCCACTCGCCGCTCTCGGTCTGGCGCGGCTCACCCACCGGCTCGAGGCCACGGATGGCCATGCCGGCGGCAGAGCGCTCCTCGGGCGTCAGGCGCCACAGGGCGCGGCTCTGCTCGTCCGTGGCGTGGCCTTCCTGGCGCAGCAGCTCATAATACAGCCGGAACCATGCGGCGTCGGCGGCATCCACGGGTTCCGGCTGCTCGTCGCTGGGGGGTGGCTCCCAGCCGAGCATGGGTGAGGCGCGCAGGCAATGGGCGCGGATGGCGCAGCGACCGCATTTGCGCTCGCCGGGCGGCGAGGGCACCATACCCGTGATGTGGGCAATGGCGAGCAGGTTGCGCAGCTCCAGCACGCGATGCAGCTCGCGCAGGCCGAAGGGAAGCGCGTACGCTTCGGCCTGACCCGGCGTGCCGCTATAGAGGAGGGTGGCGGAGTTGGTGGCGCGGTGGGCACGGTGGCGCCGAGAGGCGAGCAGCGTCTGATAGCCGTACACCTGCCAGCGATGCTCGCGCCGGGGAAGGTCGCCGCGCACGGTGCTGGTTTTGAGCTCCAGCAGCTGGTTGGTGCGCTCGTCCTCCCAGAGGGCATCCAGCCGCCCTTTGAGGCCAACCTCGGGGGCCAGCAGGAAGGTCTCGACGCGGATGTTCGGCGTGCTGTTCCAGAGATCCTGGCGCTGGCGCGCATACCACGTGGTGAGCGCGGTGAGGTGCGGCTCGGCATCGGCGGCGACGTCGGCGGGGGCGAGCTGGTGCATGGCGAGGTCGCTGGTCTGCGCACGCAACGCCTGGTCCAGCAGGGTACGAGAGTCATCGGCGCGGCCCTTGAGCAGCTCCTTGAAGGCGCCATGGACGATGGTGCCGCGCAAGGTGGCGGCGGTGGGAGGCGACGGCACCATGCGGCGCAGCAGGTACTGGCGCACGCAATATTCGGCATTGTTGATGTCGGTGATGTTGAGGAGGAGGTCGGGCTCGAGCACGACGGCGCTGGCGGGGGAGGCGCGCAGCGTCCGGTAGCGCGCGGGCGAGTCCTCAGACGGCGCCGCGTTCGTGGCGGGGGCGGGATCGGGATCGGGGTCCTGGTCTGGCGCGTGCGCGGGCGTGTGGTTGTGATGCAGGTGATAGGCGCGCACGTGGAGCCGGCGCAGGGCCTCGCGCGGGAGGGCGGCCAAAGCGCGCACGAGGGGACGCTCGCGGGGGTCGAGGACGATGGCGACCGGTGCACCGGCGGCGTCGGCCAGCAGCAGGACGGGAGACTGGCCCCCACGCGAGCGCTCGGCGACGCCGCGCAGGGTGCCTTCCAGGGAGGGGACGCCGCAGGGATGGTCGGCGAAGCCGCAGAGGAAGCACGACTCTGGAGTAGGCTTGTCCAGGGTGTCTCCACCCTGTGCGGCTCCGTGCACGCTCCGTCTCCTATCTACCTGTTTCGGCGGTCGCGTCAGGAAGTGTACGGCGCATGGGGTGGCGCGTCAAGGAGCTGAAGAGATGTCGAGCGGGAGCCTGGCTGGGGTGTTCAGGCTAGGCTGGTCCGTCGAGGCTAGGGCGAATGGGCTGGCACAATCGCGCGTTATGACGAGTTGGCACAAGATGTACGATTTTGTGTACCCATCCTGGCTAGGACTCAAGATGTTGTGGCATAAGCCTTGCAAATTCCATATCTTGTGGTACAATCAGTCTCTGTCACCCGTTCGCGCAGGGGCTGCGCACCAGAGAGCCAGTCAGGTGTCGAACTCGGAGAGGCAGAAAGGGAGAATCCAGGTGAAGGGCAAAGACGGCGGCAACGCAGGAAAGCGAGCCGTGGCGGGGACCCTGCGGATGGCCGGCGCATGGTCGGAGCCGGCGGAGCGCGTGTTGCGCGTGTTACGCGCGCGCTCTGTGCTGCGCGATGGCGAGGGGCGGCTGGTCGAGACGCCGGACGATCTGTGCTAGCGCGTAGCCTCGGCGGTCGCGTCGCCTGAAGATAGGTGGTCCGTGCGTTCGATCCGTACGGCCAACCAAGCCACACAGCTCCAACCGCGCAAGACTGAGAAGGAGACAGGGATGAAATCGGGCACAAATCAACAGGCCAGCGATCACGGGCACTCGATCGCTGAGGGGACTGTGTTGGAGGGCCTCCAACGCAAGGTCTTCAAGGATCGCTATGCGCTCAAAGGGGAGGATGGAACGCCGCTGGAGGAATCTCCCGAACAGATGTGGCGGCGGGTGGCGCGCGGTATCGCCGCGGTCGAGCCAACTCCCGAGACACAGGCTGAATGGAGCGAGACGTTCTTCCAGCTCATGCGGGACTTCAAGTTCGTGCCCGGTGGGCGCATCTTGTCTGGCGCGGGCACGCCGCATCAGGTGACGTACTATAACTGTTATGTTGTCGGACTTGGCGAAGATCCCCTGGACCAGAACGCGCCCAAGAAGCCCATGCTCGACCCTGAAGTTGCTCGCCCGGCATTCTTCAGTGCCCTGTCGCAGATGACGGACATCATGTCGCGCTCGGGGGGCGTCGGCATTAATCTCTCTGCTCTTCCACCCAGTGGCACGCTCATTCAGGTCGAAGGACGTCGGAACCACGGCCCGGTACGCCCGACCGTAGCGCTCAGCGTCAGCCACCCGGACATCCTGCGCTTTCTTGCGGAGAAGGACAGCCCAAACCTGGCCAACGTCGATGTCGCCGTCACCGTACCGCCCGAATTCGATCAGGCGCTGGCTGAAGACGCCGAGTGGACTCCACACTGGGAGAGCACGCGTGGCGAAACGATGAAGGCACGCGAGCTTTGGACGCGGGTCACTGCTGGCGATGGACGCCGCGTGATCATCTTGCGGCCGGGCGTAGCGATGCTGACCCTCGCGGATAGTCGCGACGCTATCGTGGATGGCGCGGCACAGACATCCATGGCCCTCTTCCATGGTGAAGCGCCCATTGTCGACTTTTCTCTCCTCCGTCCCAAAGGCGCGTACATCAAGACCGTCAATGGAACCAGCTCTGGGCCAGTCGCCTGGATGTATTTATTTGACGCCGTTGCGCGCTCGGATGATGGAACGTCGCCTCAGGAGAAGGGAATCGTCTGGTTCGGCGAAATCGCGTCGGTCATTACGGGTAAGACGATTCAACAGGGAGGATCACGTCGTGGAGCGCTTATGCTCATGATCGATGATGACCATCCCGACATCGAGGCCTTCATTGCCGCTAAGCGTATTGATCCGGCGACGGGCCGCCCTGTCATGATCGAGCACGCGAACATGAGCCTCTGCATCAGTGATGCGTTCATGGCGGCCGTGAAAGCAGACCTCCCGTGGGACCTCAAATGGCAGGGCCACATCGTGCGCACGGTGCGCGCGCGTGACATATGGGACCAAATCTGTGAAGCGGCGTGGAGGACAGCAGAACCTGGCGTCGTGTTCATGCAGCGTGCGCGGGAGCAGAGCCCCATGTGGTACGCCGAGAACATCCGCTGCACGAATCCATGCGTGACCGGCGACACGCTCGTCTATACCTCGGCGGGCCTGTATCCCATTGCCGAGCTGGCGCGCCAGGGCAGCGATGTCGTCGTCACCTCGACGGGCAGCGGGCAGCCAACCTTCGAGCAGGCCACCAACGCCTGGGAGAGCGGCATCAAGCCGGTCTATCGCCTGCGCACGCATGAGGGCTACTCCGTGCGCCTCACCGCCGACCATAAAGTGCTCACCACGCGCGGCTGGGTCGAGGCGCGCGAGCTCATCCCAGGCGATAAGCTGCATCTGCTCAACGGCGAGGGCGGCTTTGGCAGCGGCGGCAGCGAGGAGATGGGACGCGTTCTGGGGTGGCTCGTCGGTGACGGGCACCTCACCAATCGTGGCCACGGGCAGCCCGCGTTAGTCCTCTCCTTCTGGGGTGAGGATCGCGCACTGGCTCCCGTGTACGCAGCGAGCGTGAACCAGCTCGTCGCGACGGCGGAGGGGGCGGAGCGCCATCCCGTTGGCGTGATCGAGGTCCCTGGTCGCGCAGAATCGCGCGTGCGATCCGTGCGGCTGCTGCGCATGATTGATCCGGTGGTGCTGGAGAGCAAGGCTCAGGTGCCGCCTTCGGTGCTGCGTGGCAGTCGTGAGATGCAGCGGGGGTTCTTGCGGGCGCTCTTCTCCGCCGACGGATCGGTCCAGGGCAGTCAATCCAAGGGTGTCTCCGTCCGTCTCGCGGCATCGTATCTCGAGCTGTTGGAGGACGTTCAGCGCCTGCTGCTCAACTTCGGGATTGCTTCGGTGATCTACACGGGCCGGCGGGCAGAGTCAACACGGGCTCTGCCCGATGGCAAAGGTGGCACCAAGGAGTACGGCACCCGGGCGCAGCACGAGCTGGTGATTGCGTGCGCCAATCTCGCTACGTTTGCTGAGAAGATCGGCTTCCTTCAGCCGCACAAGCAACGGCGACTCACCGAGTCGCTCGCTGCATACAAGCGCACGCTCAATGGCGAGGATTTCCTCGCGACCTTCGCCGAGCTTGTGCCCGATGGCCAGGAGATGGTGTACGACCTGACCGAGCCCATGTACCATCGGTTTGTCGCCAACGGCTTGGTCGTCTCGAATTGCGGTGAGCAGCCAATTCCAGCGGGCGCGGTCTGCAATCTCGGGGCACTGAACCTGGCGCAGTACGTCGATGAACAGGGCCAGCTGCTGGAGAAGGAGCTGGCTCGGGATGCTGCATATGCCACCCGATTCCTGGATGATGTGATCGATGCCACACCGTATTTCTCAGAGTTGCATGTGAAGATGCAACGCGAAGGGACCCGTCGCATCGGACTTGGCACGATGGGACTGGCGGACGCATTGATCAAGATGCAGGTGGCGTACGGGAGCGCTGAGTCCCTGGAGGTCATCGACACAATCTACAGCATCATTCGCGATGCGGCATATCGCGAAACGGTGGCCCTTGCCGGTGAGAAGGGGCCATGTGGCTTCTTCGACCGCGAGAAATACCTGGAGGGCCCGTACATCAAGAGTCTTCCGGAGGACATCCGTCAGGGCATCAGCGAAATGGGTGTGCGCAATGGCGTGCTGCTGACCCAGGCGCCAACGGGCACGACAAGCCTGCTCGCAGGCGTTTCCAGCGGTGTCGAGCCCGTGTTCGACTTTGCCATGAAGCGCGTCGACCGCATCGGCGAACACATCATCTATCACCCACTGTTTCAAGCCTGGCTCGCCGAGCATCCCGGTGAGGATACTCCAGCATACTTCGTGAGTGCGGGGGCTCTCACCCCTGAACAACACGTGATGGTCCAGGCCAGAATTCAGCGGTACACCGATTCCAGCATCAGCAAGACGGTGAATGGGCCTGCTGACCATACGGTCGACGACGTCAAAGCCCTCTATTCCTTGGCCTATGATTTGGGGTGCAAGGGTGTCACGTATTACCGTGCGGGAAGCCGCGATGCGGTCCTCATGGTGGTCACAGAAACGCCGAAGACGGCTACGACAAAGAGTGAGGTTGCCCAAGTGGTGAGTGGTGAGGACGACAGCACAGTGACAGTGACCATCAGTCCTGCCTCAACAGGAGTTGAGGACGAACCGACATCGCTCGCTGTCGGGCCGGAGGCTTTACCCGCGTGGGTGCTGGCAGGCCAGCTGAAGCGCCGCCCGACTGAGATGGCCGGTTTCACGCAGAACATCGCGGCGCCGGAAGGCAAAGTCAACATTACCATCAACTCAGATGACGCAGGTCCCCTCGAAGTGTTCGTCAATGTAGGCCGCGCAGGTTCGGATGTCGCGGCGCTCGCCGAGGCGCTAGGACGATTGATCTCCCTGCAGCTGCGACTGCCATCCACCATGAGCCAGGAGGATCGCTTGCGCCAGGCCGCGCACCAACTCAAAGGCATCGGCGGTAGCAGGTCGATTGGCTTCGGGAAAGACCGCGTAGCGTCGTTGCCGGATGCGGTGGCGCAGGCTATCTATCGCCACTTGGAGGAGCACCCGGTCTCGTTGAGCACCGAGTCAGTGGCGCGAAATGCCGAGGGCGCCGCCCTGCTGGCTCAAAGCCCGTTCCGATTGAGTAATGGCCATCTTGACCACACCAGTCACCTGCTGCCATCGGCAACGATGTCCAGGCTGACCGGCAACTTGTGCCCGCAATGCGGCAGTGCTGGCGCCTACGTCTTCGAGGAAGGGTGCAAGAAGTGCCACAACTGCGGTCATAGCGAGTGCTAGGTTTGTCCTGAGGGCACACCGCGGCCTCCTGGCTTCCCAGGCCATTGTCTGGGGGAGTCGGGAGGCCGCTTTGTCTACCCGGCCTGACGCCGCGGCAGCATCGCACTGTAGTCCTGAAGGCAGAGCCCGTCGGGCGGCGTGCGGCACGGCACGATCCGATGGCGGGGATGGCGCAGGTGGCAGGGAACGGCCGCCGCGCCGGCTGGACGTCTGGAGCGCGCGGCGGAGGGCGCCGTGGGGCGCGGGCAGGCGCGACGCGACACAGCCCTCTGCCGTGTGTAAGAACTCTGATGTAGAATACGGCCAGATGCGGCTCAGGCATGGACTGCGCAAGCGCGTGTACATGCGGATGTGGGGGAGGATGACATGAGCTCGGAATCTGGTGGACCTGACGACCCAGCCGCACTGCCGCCGGCCGATGGTGGCGATCAGGCAGGCGCGGCGGCGCAGCAGCGGGATGTCGCGCCCGTGCCGCGCCTGGGAGCGGACGCAGCGCCCATGGCGCCTGTGGTTCAGGGCCAGGATGAGGACATCACGCTAGACCTGCCGGAGGCGTTGCGTCCTAAGCCGCCGCGCGAGCCGCGTGTGTCGCATGCGTCCTCACCGCTCGTGCGCGTGGTGCTGGTGCTGCTGGTCATCGCGGTGATCAGTGGGGTCGCGTTCTATGCGCGGGGAGAGGGGCAGGGAGGGAATTCCACGCTCCCGCCCGGCTGCGCGGACCAGAACTCGCCCTGCCAGGTGGCGCACGATTACGTGGTCGAGTACGCCGCCGGGAAGTATGACGCGATGTACCAGTTCGTGTCCAATGCCAGCAAGACGCGATTCGGCGACAACGCGATCCTGAGCGGCAATTACGCGAACGCGCACGACTACATCGTCAACCGCACGCAGTCGCTGTTGGCCGCGGCTCAGGTGTACTCGGTTCAGGTCACGACAGGCGACCAGCGCTTCACCGGCCAGTCCACGGCGATCGTGCCAGCGCACGTCGTCATGCAGACGATCCGCGTCGGCACGATTACGCAGGACATCAATCTCCCGCTCGTGCTGGAGCAAGGGAACTGGCGCGTGAGCTGGAGCCCGGGGCTGGTGTTTGCCCAGTTGGACGATGCCAACGATCCCCAGTATCAGCGGCGGCTGCATCTGTTCCTCTACGACGGTCACCGCGGACGCATACTGGCCGCGGATGGGACGGTGCTGGCGGATGACGAGACCGTCTATACCGTCGGCGTCGTGCCTGGCCAGATCAAGAATGAGTCGACGATGCTGCAGACGCTGGCCAAGGACCTCGACTTTACCCCCAGCCAGATCAAGCAGCTGTATCAGCAGGCCGGCGCATCGACCTTCGTGCCGGTGCGCACCATCGCCCAGGCGCTCTACGCCCATGTCCAGCCCGATCTGGCGCCTCTTCAAGGCGCGGGCGTGCAGATTGAACAGGCCGTCAGGCGCGTGTATCCCTATGGTGCGGACACCGCGGCGGTCACGGGTTACGTCGCTCCGGTCAGCGACCAGGACCTGGTCAACGACAGCGATCATTATTACGAGTCGAATGATTTCATCGGACGCGCGGGCATCGAAACCTGGGCGGAGCAGCAGCTGCGACCCGTCAAGGGTGGCGAGCTGGACATCCTGCCGTTGAACCCGGACGGCACCTACGGCGCGCCATCCTACACCATCGCGCGGCGCGCTCCGGCGGATGGGGCCGACGTACACACGGGCATCAATATCGCGCTGCAGCAAAGGGCCATGGCGGATATGCGCAAGGCGCCGCATCCCTCAGGCACGGCCGTGCTCGATCCCACGACCGGGGCGGTGCTGGCGCTGGCATCGAATCCCATTTATGACCCCAACGACTTCTCGCTAGGCTTCACGCCAAACGAATCGGTGCGGTTCCAGGCGCTGGACCATCCATACTTGGATCGCGCGGTGCAGAGCGCATATCCCATCGGCTCGGCGTTCAAAGTGACGACGCTCGCCGCGGCCCTGGAGAGTGGGGTTCCGACCAATAAGGTGTTCGATTGCGAAGGCACGTTCCTGGTGCCGGGACAACCCACTCCACTGCACGATTGGGTGGCGCACGGCCACGGCAACCTTACGGAGATCATGGCACTGGCGGAGTCGTGTGACGTCGTGTTCTGGCAGATCGGCGTATCGCTGAATGCGCAAAATCCCAATCTCCTTCCGAACATGGCCAAGGGTTTTGGGTACGGGGCGAAAACGGGCATCGTCGGGTTGCCCAACGATGAAGAGACGGCAGGCTTGGTGCCGGATCCAGCCTGGCTGCAGCAGACGCAGAACGCTGGATGGTCGCCCATCGATGCCGCCAACCTCTCGATTGGCCAGGGATTCTTCCAGGCGTCACCGCTGCAGATGGCCGTGGTGTCAGCGGCTGTGGCCGACAACGGCCAGCGCTTGCAGCCGCGCCTGGTGACGTCGGTGGTGAAGCCGGATGGGCAGACGGTGTTCAGCTCCACGGTGAAGGTGGTCGGGACCCTGCCACTTTCGGCCGACCATCTGGCAGTGCTGCAGGCGGCGATGCTGGGACCGACGACCGATCCGCACGGTACGTCCTATGGGGTATTCGGCCACTTTCCAGTGCTGGTTGGGGGCAAGACGGGCACCGCGGAGTCGGGCTCGGCCTCGCCACACTCGGTGTTCCTGGCCTACGCCCCGGCCGCGCCATTGAGCGGGACGCCGACGCCGCCGCGCATCGCGTTGGCTACGCTCATCGAGAACCAGGGCCATGGAGTGGACTACGCCGCACCGCTCGTCAAAGATCTGCTGAAGTCCTTCTTCGGCGTCTCGGGATAGCCTCATCCCGGACCTCGCTGGTGCGTGCTGGAGCCCGACCTGGTGTTGAGGTACCATGGTCCCAGGCATGCCCCTATTGGCAGGCGGTGCGCGCCGACGGCCGTTTATCCTGAAAGAGCGGATGCTGCGCGAGGAGCGCACGGCAGCCGCTGGCCTGGAATGGGGCGCGGCGCGCGTGCGCGGGCCTGGCGATGGGAGGAGGAGGCGGCGGTGTCGTTCGAGGAGCGGGTGCGGAGGCCAGTGGCGCGAGCGATGCCGGCGGTGGCGCGGCGCGCGATGGAGCTGGAGCGGCTGGTTGTCACCGAGGGCGGCATGCTCTGGAACGCCGACGCGTGTGGCGACGTGCGCATGCCAGGACTGCCAGGTGGTGAGCCCGACCTCGAACTGGACACTCTCGCGCACTGCCGCCTGGGGCCTGCCGACGACGCTGGCCTCTGGCGCGATGGCCTGCGCTATCTGTCCGGCTGCGTGTTGACCGTGGCGGGTGACGCGCTGCCGCCCCCCGCGGCGGCGGAGACGGCGGGCTACGAGGTGACGCTGGCGTTTCCCGAGCCGAGCGTCCGACGGCGCGAGCTGTCGCTGTTTCGCACCGTTCTGGTGGATGGCGAGACGCTGCATCAGTGGATCACGCTCGAATCGCAGTCGCTGCGTGCCGCGCCGGTCACGGTCGCGCTGACCCTGGCGGCGGACTGCCGTAGCGAGCCGGCGGGCGACGCTGCCGCGGCCGTGAGCCGGTACGAGCGCCCGCAGCTCGACGGGGCCACGCTGCGCTTCGGCGGTGCCCGCCCAGATGGCGCCGTGGAGCGGACGGTGGTGACCTTCGATCGCGAACCCTTCGACGTGCGCTGGCTGGAGTGTGCGGACGTGCCAGGCGGTGCGCCGGTGGTCGTGGTGACGTTTCGGCTGCATCCCGCGCTGGCCGAGCCCGCCACGCTTGCGTTCACGATCTCGCCCCGTCATGAGGTGGAGGATGAGGCGGAGGATGAGGCGGAGGACGAGGCGGAGGACGGGGCGCGCGTGCGGGTCGCACCGGTCGGAACGTATCACGCGGTTGCCATGGCCATGCGCGAGCGACATGCCCGCAGGCGGCTTGGCGGCGCCATCGTCTCAGCCCATCAGCCCGTGCTGGACGCCGTACTGCAGCGGAGCGCCGCCGACCTGGGGCTGCTGCTGGCGCCTACCGGCATCGGCGGCGGCATGGCGCCTATCGCGGCGGTGCCTTCCCGAGCGGCGATTCGTGGGCGGGACGCGCTGCTGGCGGCGACACACACGCTGGCGCTCGATCCGCGCATAGCACTGGACACATTGCGCCTGCTGGCACGGCACCAGGGACGCGGCGGAGGAGACGAGTCCGGCTACGGCGATGGACAGATCCCGCATGTGCTGGGGCGAGGGAGCCGGCAGAAAGGCGCCGCGGACGACGGTGGCGCGGCCTGGGCGGGGCTGGAGGTCACTCCGCTGTGGCTGGCGCTGCTGGCGGAGACCGTGGAGTGGACCGGCGATCTCGACCTGCTCGACGAGCTGCTGCCAACGGCCTGGCGGGCGCTGGGGTGGATGGACCGTGCGGCGGGCCATGCGGGCTATCTCGCCTTCGTCGAGGCGGGCGGTGCGCATGCGCAAGACGTGGTGACGCCGCTAGGCCCACAGGCGTACTGGTATCGCGCGTTGCGCGTGTTCGCGCGGGTGCTGCGGCGGCGCGACGCGGCAGACGACCGCGCGCACGTGGCGGCGCTGGAGCTGGCGGCGGAGCACCTGCGGCAGCGCATCGAGCGTGACTTCTGGCTGGCGCATGAGGGCTGCTACGCCGCGGGGTTGGATGCGGCCGGACGTCCACTGCGCATGGTGACATCGGCCGCGGCGCTGGCGCTGTGGGCGGGTGTGCCGTCGGGGCCGCGCGTCACGCGGCTGGCGCACCGGCTCATCGCCCCGGACCTGGAGAGCGGCTGGGGACTGCGCACGCGCTCCAGCGAGGATGCTCGCTACGATGCGCTCGATCCTGAGCGCGGCGCCGTTTGGCCGCACGAGACGATGCTCGCGGCCGCGGGACTGTGGCGCGGAGGACAGGTCGACGCGGGCGCGCGGCTGGCGCGCGGGGTGTTCGCCGCGGCTGCCGCTCAGCTCGACGACCGGCTGCCGAACTACTACGCCGGCGACGCCCGTGTGGGCGCGCACGGGGAGGGACCGCGCCACTGCGTGGGGGCCGGGATGCCCGCGGCCATCGCGGCCGCCGCTCCGTTTGGCGCCATCCAGGCGATGCTGGGCTGCGAGCCGGACGCGCTGGCGCGCCGGCTGGTGTTGCGGCCCGCGCTGCCACAGTGGCTGCGCCGGCTGAGCGTGCGGCATCTGCGGCTCGGGACGGCGTACGTCGATCTGGAGCTGGTGCGGACATCGCACGACGGCGGCTGCGAGGTCAGCGCGCGGGTGACGTCCGGCGAGGCGCAGGTGGTGGTGCAGCCGCGGCTGCGCGCGCGATCGTAGAGGCAGTGATCAGAACATGGGGAGGTAGCGCGCCCGCTCCCATTCATGGACCTGGCGGCGATAGTCGAGCCACTCCTGTGCCTTGGCTTCGATGAACCACTCGGCGATTAGCTCGCCCAGAGCCTCGCGGACAAATTCGTCCGCGCGCAGGGCTTCCAGCGCTTCGCCGAGGGTGGCGGGGAGCGTACCGACCTGGCGGAGGAGGCGCGATGAGTCGTCCAAGGCGTAGAGCGACTCTTCCACGGGCGGCGGGGCGAGCAGCTCGCGGGTGATGCCGTCGAGGCCGGCATGGAGCATGACGGCGAAGGCCAGATAGGGATTGCAGCTGGGGTCGGCGCAGCGCAGCTCCACACGTGTGCCGCGCGGAGAGCCCGCGGCCGTGCGCGGCACGCGGATGAGGGCCTCGCGATTGACGCGGCCCCAGTTGATCATGGAGGGGGCTTCGAAGCCGGGCACGAGACGCTTGTACGAGTTGATGAGCGGGCAGAGCACGGCGCACATGGCGGGGGCGTGGGCGAGCTGGCCCGCGATGAACTGGCGGGCAAGGGCGGTCAGGCCATAGCGTGCATCGTGGGGATCGTAGAACGCGTTGGTGTCGTCGCCCAGGTGGATGAGCTGCTGATGGACGTGCAGGCCGGAGCCGCTGACGCCGAAGAAGGGCTTGGGCATGAACGTGGCCCAGAGGCCGTGGCGCTGGGCGATGGCTTTGACGACGTAACGCGCGGTGATGACGGAATCCGCGGCCTGGAGCGCGCCCGCGGGGGCGAAGTCGAGCTCGTGTTGGCCGGCGGCGACTTCGTGGTGGCTGGTCTCGACGCCAATGCGCATCTGCGCCAGGGCGGTGACGATCTCACGGCGCACATCGGCGGCAAGGTCGGTGGAGAGGTCGAAATAGCCGCCGCGATCGTGGGGGAGCGCGCCGCGGGCTGTACCGTCCGCTTCGGTGAAGAGGAAGAATTCGAGCTCGGGCGTCACCTCGAAGCGGTAGCCAAGCGCGGCAGCCCGGTCCAGAGCGTGGACGAGCACGGCGCGCGGATCGCCGTCGAAGCGCTCGCCAGCAGGGGTGAGCACGTCGCAAATGACGCGGGCCACGGGACCGCCGGCCTCGATCTCGGTCTCGGCGGAGCGCCAGGGAATCTCGGAGAAGGTGGAGAGATCGGGGCGCAGATACATGTCGGTTTCGGCGACACGGGCGAAGCCCTCGATGGCCGAGCCGTCAAACCACTTGCCGTGGGCGAGGCAATCCGCGAACTGGTCGGCGGGGATGGTGACACACTTGGCCAGGCCGACCACGTCCGTGAACTCGAGGTTGACAAAGCGGACGCCCAGCGTCTCCACCCGCTCGAGGGCGCGGTCAACCTCCTCCGGCCGGTTGACTCCCGTGGGGGTGGTTCGGTCGCCCTGATAGTCCTTGCGCATGGTGACCCGTTCCTCTCTGCCGTGCCGGCAGTGACGCCAGTGTAGTCATGCTAGCATCGGCGGAGAGGACGGGTCAAGGTCGGGTTCAGCCGGCACGGAAACGGCGCTCGGCACTGGCGCGGCTGACTTCGCGGTGCGCGGCCATGGCCCGGTCGTAGCCATCCCAGTCCACGCTGAGGCCGCGCTCGGCGAGCACTTCGCCGGCGAGATCCGCGGGGAAGCCGCGGTCGGCGTGGAGTGCGAAGACGTCCGCTCCGGAAATCAGGCCGCGCGCGTCGGGCTGCAGCCGCTCCAGGTGGCGCAGTCCACTGGTGAGCACGCGCGAGAAGCGCCGCTCCTCCTCCGCCAGCGTGGCGGCGAGGGCGGGCACGCGCTCGCGCTCCGCGGCCGTGAGGAGCGGGCCGTGGGCCTCGACCAGCGGCGGCAGCAGCTCGCCGAGGAACGGCCGCTCGATGCCGAGGAGCCGGCCCTGGCGCGCCGCCCGGCGCACGAGGCGGCGCACGACCGAGCCACGTCCCTCGCGATCGGGCTGGATGCCCGCCAGGCCGGCGAAGAGCACGGCGCGTGCGTGGTCCACGATCATGCGGCGCGCTCTCTGCCGTGCGGAGTCGTCGTCCGGCGTGGGCACCGGCGAGAGCGCCGCCAGACGCGCGAGCGCGGGCGCGAAGAGATCCGTGTCGAAGACGGTCGGGACCCCTTGCAGGACGGCCGCCATGCGCTCCAGACCCATCCCCGTATCGACGCTGCGCACGGGCAGCGGCGCATAGGTGCCGTCCTCACGCTGCTCGAACTCGATGAACACGAGGTTCCAGATTTCGAGGAAGCGATCGCAGGCACAGCCAGGACGGCAGGTCGGCGCGCCGCAGCCGACCTCAGGGCCGTTGTCCACGAAGATCTCGGTGTCAGGCCCGCAGGGGCCGGGGCCGCCGGTGGACCAGAAGTTGTCTTCCAGGCCGAGTGGGACGATGCGCTCCCGGGGTATGCCGGCGCGGCGCCACTCCTCGGGGGCGAGGGTGTCGGGCGGCAGGCCGAGCGTCGGGTCGCCCGCGAACGTCGTGACCCAAAGCGAGGAGCGGTCCACGCCGAGCTCGTCGAGCAGGTCGAGGGCGAAGGCGATGGCCTCGCGCCGGCCGTAGTCGC
>CAYQFU010000084.1:9980-20767 GCA_964416775.1 uncultured Ktedonobacterales bacterium | reverse complement strand
GCGAGTGTGAAACCGGGATGTCCACAACGACAGTGTGCCCGGAGAGGCTTCCAAGGGCACTACACTGCGTGACACGTTGCTCACAGGTTCTGTGCGCGGTAACTGCCTGGAGCTTCCTGAGGGGTAGCCGTGGACGTTCGGAATTGCCCTCTTATGACCCTCATGCGCATATGCCGCATGCTCGATTGGTCAACCGCGCGGCCTCAGCCCCAGCCCGCCGTGGCGCAACTCGGTGAGCCAGTACGCCAGTGCGATGAGAGGGTACACGGCGCCGAGGATGCACACGCCTGGCCATCCCGCGCGGACGTAGATGGCCCCCGCGGTGGCCGAGCCGATGGCGCCGCCGATGAAGTAGGCCGTCATGTAGACCGCGTTGAGCCGGCTGCTGGCTTCGGGATGCAGCCGGTAGATCTCGCTCTGGTTGGTGATGTGCGTCCCCTGCGCGCCCATGTCCAGCACCACCACGCCCAGGATGAGCGCCACCAGATTGCGTGCGCCCAGCGCCAGCAGGCCATACGACGCCAGCACCAGCAGCAGAGCGACGCCCGTCGTGGCACGGGACCAGCCGCGGTCGGCCAGCCGTCCCGCGATGGAGGCGCAGAGCGCGCCGGCCACCCCGGCGATGCCGAACAGGCCGATGACCGCCTCGCCGAAGCGATACGGTGGCCGGGCGAGCAGAAACGCCATCGTCGTCCAGAAGACGCTGAAGGTGGCGAACGTCAGCGCACCGTAGATGGAGCGGCGGCGCAGCACCGGCTCAGTGCGCGCCAAGTGGACCACCGACGCGAGCAATTGCCCGTAGGACAACCCCTCCGCCGCACGCGGCACGCGCGGCAGCTCACGCCAGAGCACCACGATCACCGCGAGCATTAGGACGGCGGCGACCCAGTACACCGCGCGCCAGCCGGCCACCTGGGTGACCAGGCCAGAAAACGTGCGCGCCAGGAGGATGCCGAGCAGCAGCCCACTCATGACGGTGCCAACGATACGCCCGCGCTCGGCGCTCGATGCCAGGCTGGCCGCGAATGGCACGAGCACCTGCGCCACCACCGAGGTTACGCCTACAGCCAGCGACACGGCGATCAGCAGCGTCATGGATGGCGCCAGCGCCGCCGCGATCAGCGAGAGCGTCGTCCCGCCGAGCACGGTGATGATCAGCCGGCGGCGGTCCAACACATCGGCCAGGGGCAGAACGAACAGGAGTCCCAGCGCATAGCCCACCTGCGACATCGTGACGATCAGGCCCGCCTCGCCGGCCGTGCTGTGAAACTCGCGGGCGATGGTATCGAGGATCGGCTGCGCGTAGTAGTTGTTGGCGACGACCAGGCCGGTGGCCACGGCGAAGACGAGGACCAGCCGCGGGGACATGCGCGCCGAAGAGGTGAGTCCACGGCTGACGTGTTGCGGAGGAGTGGCGTGCGGTGTCGCCGCATCCCTACGTGCGTCCGGCTGGGCGCCACTATCCTGTGTGGTCTCGATCGTCTTCCCCTCCCTGGTATCACGCTTCCCAAAGTACAGTATGACGCCGCGCAGCCGGTGCGTCAAATAGGCGTGGGTCGGAGGCTGGCGGACCGAGGCGTCGAGGGCGAGCAGCGTGGTCATCGTACCGCCGCACAACAGAGATTGTGCGGGTAATACCGAGGGGCGAGCGAGGCGGTGAGGCGAGGCCGCACCGCACCTCCAGGCCCCATACCCAGAGGGGGCTACTCTGCGGGATCAAAGCCTCAGTTGAGGATGTTCCCAGTGGTCGCGTCAAAAATCATGTGCCCCATTGGGAAGGTAACATGCTTCTTCGGCAATCCTGGGGGCGTTCGCACATGTGCATCCGAGAACGGACCCTGGAACTTGACGTAGCATACGAGCGCATTCGTAGGAAGCATGCTAAGACTCGCTCCTCGCAAGTACACTTGCGCTTGCTCCTTTGGCACAAACTCAATCCGAACAATCGTTGGATTGGCCCCAGCCAGTGTCCGACCGCCCGGGAACAAATGTGAGGCAAGATACGCCCGCACGTCATCAGCAGTGAATGCAGGAGTTCCCCCAGTGGCGCTGGGTGGACCGTATATGGCATGTGGTGCAATTGCTGGAACACCAGGCGGCGGCGGTATTTGCGAGGGCATGGTGCGAGACACTCCTTCCACTTGAGTGACGTTGAGAGCATTACCTGTTCCCATGACGAGCATCATGCCGAGTACCAGCCAGCTTGCGTCGTCCCCTTGGCATCCTCTATAGTCCCCGCCGAAGACGCCGAGGACGCGGAGGAAAGTTGGAGTGATAGAGAGGGCACGGAGGGAAGATTACGCGCTCGCGATCTCGGCCAGCAGCCGGCGCAGCACGTGATACGCCGATGCCTGCGCCTCCTGGATGCGCGGGATATAGTCCGAGCGCACGACGATCGCATGGTCCGCCAGCCGCTCGCTCACCACACGGCCGCCATCGTATCCGACGATACCGACCGTCAGCAGTCCGCGCTTGCGCGCTTCCACCAGCGCCGCCAGAATGTTCTGTGACCCTCCGCTGGTCGAGATGCCAATCGCGACATCCCCCGGCCGGCCATGCGCGATGACCTGCCGCGCGAAGATCGCCTCGGCGCCGATGTCGTTGGCCACCGCGGTGATGACCGCCGGCTCCGCCGCCAGCGAAATCGCCGGGATTGGCGCCAACCCGTCGGGCGGCGCCACGCAATCCATCGCCAGGTCGTTGGCGTCGGTCGCGGACCCGCCGTTGCCGAAGATGATCAGCTTGCCCCCGGCGCTGACCGCCCCCGCTATGGCGCCAGCCGCCTCGACGATGGCTCGCGCCTCATGTTCCGCGAGGGCGGTGCGCAGACCGTTCACCTCGCGCATCTTTTGCAGCATGGACGCCTGTACCTCGCCCACGACCCCTTCGAGGGTCTGCTGCTGGTGCCCCAGGAATGGATAGAGGAACGACGAGGCGCCCACATCGTGTCCCTGCTCACGGTGCTCGAAGTACACGTGCACGGTCTCCCACAGCACGTGATAGAGCACCTCGAAGACTTCCTGCGAGGCGAAGAGGTCGGCGTCTGGCGGCTCGAAGGCATGCTCCGCCGCGCTGCCGGCCAGGCCAAAGGTCTGGCCGCCTTGCTGTCGCGCGAGGGCCAGCGCCCGCTCTACGCCCTCATCCCCGGACGGCAGTGCGAACCCCATTACAATGTCTTCGGGCCGCAGGATCACCCGCAATGTACGCTCGAACTCCGGTCCCAGATCGAGCGCGGGGAGCGCTCGCTTCCCCACGATCACTGGATGGACGAACTCGACCGCTACGTGCTGGGCATCGCTGGCCGCCGCGCCATGCCCGAACGCCAGCAGCCGCCCGCCCGCCATGAAGCGGCGTGACATCTCCTGGCACGCACGGGCGAGCCGTGCCGCCTCCGCTGTGAAGAACCGCTCGAAGACCTCATTGCGCCTGAGCAGCTCGGCGCTTACCTGCGCCGCCAGCTGATCCGTCTCGGTATGTACACTCATGGCGCACTTCTCCTTCGCACGCGATGCTCTGAGGGGCGTTCGATGATCTGGCCAGGGGCCGACGGGTGAACCCGCGCTTGGATGGCGTGCGGCCGCGGAACGAGGGACCGGCGGTTGCAACCGCGCCCGCGCCCGAGCAGGCGGGTGAAACCGCGCCTAGGGGACTGCGGCCGCGAAGTCCGCGTAGGCGGACTGGGACGGCAGTTGGCGAAGCGGCGCCCATGAGCCGCAGACGGCATGGCCCTGCGTAACGCTGTATGACTCCGTGTAACTCCGTGTTCCCTCCCTGTCCTCCGTGTAACTCCGTCCCTTTCTCCTGCTGCGGCGGGAGAGGGAGCACTCAGCAGATTCGTGGCAGGGGATCGCCAATCAGCATGTCGATCATGCGCGTGCCGCCGAACTGCGTGTGCATCAGCACCATGCGTGCCGGCTCCTCGCGAATCTCTCCGATGATCACGGACTCCTCGCCGCCGTCCACGCCGCGCAATGCCTCCAGGGCCGCGTCCGCCAGCTCGGGCGCGACGACGGCCAGCAGCTTGCCTTCGTTCGCTACGTACAGGGGATCGATGCCCAGGATTTCGCAGGCTCCAGTGACCGACTCGCGCACCGGCAGCGTATGCTCCCACAGCACGACTCCGTAGCCCGAGTCGCGCGCCAACTCGTTCAAGACCGTGCCCACGCCCCCGCGCGTTGGGTCGCGCATGAAGCGCAGGCCGGGAGCCGCTGCCTCGCGCAGCGCGCGCACCAGCGGCGTCAGCGGGCGCGTGTCGGAGAGCACCTCCGCCTCCAGGTCCAGGTTGCCGCGCGCGATGAGGATCGCCACCCCGTGGTCGCCCAGCGTGCCCGAGCAGAGTATCTTGTCGCCGGGCCGCACCGATCGCGAGGATAGCTGCAGCTCCGCGTCGATCACGCCGACCCCCGCCGTGATCACGTAGAGCCCGTCGCCCTTGCCGCGCTCGACCACCTTCGTGTCGCCGGTCGTGATGGCCACGCCGGCGCGCCGGGCGGCACGCGCCATTGCCTCTACCTCGCGCGCCAGCACCTCCGTCTCCAGACCCTCCTCGATGATGAGCGCGGCCGACAGACCGATCGGCGTCGCGCCTGAAACCGCCAGGTCGTTCACCGTGCCGTTGACCGCCAGCTCGCCGATGGAGCCGCCGGGGAACGCCAGCGGGCGCACCACGAACGAGTCGGTCGTGAAGGCCAGGCGGGTGTCACCCACGGCTAGCACGGCGGCGTCCGCCAGCGGCGCCAGGATGGGATTGTCCAGCGCCGGCGCGATCAAGCCTTCGATCAGCTTGTGGCTGGCCTTGCCGCCGGCTCCGTGGCTCATGTCGATGTGTGGCGCGGTGAACTTCGGCGTCCGGCGGCGCGCCTGTTCGAGGGCATCCAGCACATCCTGTTCACGCTGTGCGGTCATTCTTCCGCTCCTACTGTCACCAGTGTCTTGCGGCCGAAGTTGAAGTAAGCGGCGCAGGCCCCCTCCGAGGAGACCATCAGCGTGCCCAGCGGATGCTCCGGCGTGCAGGCCGTGCCGAAGACCTTGCATTCCCAGGGCTTGAGCACGCCCTTGAGCACCTCACCGCACTGGCAGGCCTTCGGGTCGGCGATACGCACGCCCGGCACGGTGAAGCGCTGCTCGGCGTCGAAGTCCGCGTACGCTGGGGAGAGCTTCAGCGCCGACTGCGCGATGAACCCCATGCCGCGCCACTCGAAGTACGGCCGCAGCTCGAACACCTCGGCCATGCTCTGCAGGGCGCGCGTATTGCCTTCCCACGGCACCACGCGGCTGTACTGGTTCTCGACCTCGCAGCGTCCCTCGGCCAGCTGGCGCATGAGCATCAGGATGGATTGCAGGATGTCGAGCGGCTCGAAGCCGGCGACTACCACCGGCTTACCGTAATCTCGCGGAATGAACTCGTACGGCCGGCAGCCCACGACCGTGGAGACGTGCCCCGGCCCGATGAAGGCGTCCAGCCGGAGATCGGGCGAATCCAGCAGGGCGCGGATGGGCGGCACGATGGTGACGTGATTGCAGAAGACGCTGAAGTTCTCCACGCCCTCGCGTTTGGCGCGCTGGAGCGTCAGGGCGGTGGAGGGCGCTGTGGTCTCGAAGCCAATGGCGAAGAACACCACTTCTTTGTCAGGGTTCTCGCGGGCGATGCGCAGGGCGTCGAGTGGCGAATACACCATGCGGACGTCCGCGCCCCTGGCCTTGATCTCCAGAGGGCTGCCCATCGAGCCGGGCACGCGCATCATGTCGCCAAACGCGGTGAAGATCACGTCTGGCTGCTGCGCCACGGCAATGCCGTCGTCCACGCGGCCCATCGGCAGCACGCACACCGGGCACCCCGGCCCGTGGACCAGCTCGATCTGGTCCGGCAGGAGGTCCTTGATCCCATGGCGGTAGATGGTGTGCGTATGCCCGCCGCAGATCTCCATGATCTTGTAATGCCGGCGCGGGTCGGTCACGTCCACGATCTCCGCGGCCACCGCACGCGCCAGGTCGGCATTGCGAAACTCGTTGACGTACTTCATGGAGCGTCCTCCTCACCGCGGCTCGTCTGTCCAGTCAGCGTCGTGGCGTCGCCTCGGCCGATCGCCACGCCACCGTGCACCAGCAACACATCTCCCAGCTGCACCGGCGCCACCAGCTCCACGGCGATCCGCGCGCGGTTGCCGACGGCGTCCTCGCAGCAGGCATCGTCGCCTTCCAGCGCGATGACCCGCACGGGGATGCCCGCGTCCGCGCAGGTGACGCAGCCCTGGTCATCGAGCGTACAGACGATCGGCCGCACGGCATCTTCTGTGCTCACGGCTATTCGATCCTGGAGGCGCGTAACTCTCGCATCTCCTGCTGGTAGGCGTCGCCGATCTCTTCGAGCGCCGCGAGGGTGGCCCGCGCCTCATCCTCGTTGATCTTGGCCAGCGCGAATCCCACGTGGATGAGCACCCAGTCGCCCACCTCCACCGAGCCCTGCTCCGGGTCGATCAGGCCGATGCTGATGGCCCGCTTGACGCCGCCGACATCGACTTTGGCCAACTGAAGATCCTCGTCCACGATCTGGACGACACGCCCTGGAATGCCCAAGCACATAGTCGGTCCTGCCTCCTATCCCGTGAAGGACCTGTCGGCCAGAACCGCCTGGCCCAACGCGATCCCACCGTCATTCGCCGGCACCCGGCGGTGCCGGTAGACCGTGAATCCACGCTCCGCGAGCCCCTCGATCACCTGTCCCAATAGCAGCACGTTCTGGAACGTGCCGCCCGAAAGCGCCACCGCACCGGTGCCGAGCGCCTCGCGCACCCGCACGCAGCACGCCACGACGACTTCGGCCATCGTCCGGTGGAATCGCGCCGCGACATTTCCCGGTGCCGCCCCATCCATCACATCGCGGACCACGCCGCCCACGATTTGCCCGGTTTCGACGATCCATCCGTCACCCTCCGGCCGCAGGCCGAACGCATAGTGCTCGCGCACCGGGCCGCTTGCCGCCAGCTCCAGCTCCACCGCCGCCTGCCCCTCATAGGTGGTGCGCCGTGAGCCGGGCACGCCAAGGAGCGCCGCCACCGCATCGAACAGACGCCCCGCGCTCGATGTGCGCGGCGTGTTGAGGCTGTGGGTGATCAGCCGCGCGATGAGGCCGATGTTGCGCTCACCCGCCTCGCGTACGACCGCCAGCGGGAGCCGCGTCAGGTCGTCCTCGCCGTACAGCGCGAGCAGATGAGCGATGGCCATGCGCCAGGGCTCGCGGATCGCCGCCGCGCCGCCCGGCAGCGGCGTGTACGCCAGGTGCGCGCGCCGCGTGAAGCCCCGCGCCACGCTGCCCTCGAACACCTCACCACCCCAGATCGCCCCATCCGTGCCGTATCCGGTGCCGTCGAACGCTACCCCGATCACCTGCTGATCGGCAGGGCGCTGGTTGTCGGCCAGGCAGCTCGCCACGTGCGCGTGGTGGTGCTGGATGCCGACGGCGGGCAATCCCGCTTCTTCGAGCTCTCGTGCGTATTTGGTGGAGAGGTACTCCGGATGCAGGTCGTAGGCAACCAGCGCCGGCCGCACGTCGAACAGCTGACAATAGTGCTCGATGCCCTCGCGGAACGAGCGCAACGTCTCATAGTTCTCCAGGTCGCCGATGTGGTGGCTGAGAAAGACGTGATCGTCTTTGGCCACACAGAAGGTGTTCTTCAGCTCGGCGCCGCAGGCCAGGATGTGCCGGCTGCACGGCTCGGGCAGCGGCAGGGGCGCCGGCGCATAGCCGCGCGAGCGCCGGCTGGGATACGTCTCGCCCAGGGCCACGCGCGTCACGCTGTCGTCGCAGCGCATGTGGATGGCGCGGTCGTGCACCAGGAAATAGTCGGCGATGTGGCCCAGCTGGGCCAGGGCTTCGTCGTCGCCATAGGCGATCGGCTCGTCAGAGCGGTTGCCGCTGGTCATCACCAGCGGGACGCCAGCGTCGTGCAAGAGCAGGTGGTGCAGGGGGGTGTAGGCGAGCATAACGCCGAGCGTCTTCTGCCGCGGGGCCACTGCCTCGGCCACCTCGCGCTCCCCGCCACGCCGCAGCAGCACGATCGGGCGTGGCAGCGACGCCAGCAGCGCTTCCTCCTGCGGCTCGACCGCGCACAGCTGCCGCACCTGCGCCACGTCGCGCGCCATCAGCGCGAACGGCTTATCCTGCCGCACTTTGCGGCTGCGCAGCGCGTGCACGGCCTCCGCGTCGAATGGGTCGCACGCCAGGTGGTAGCCGCCCAGCCCTTTGATGGCGACAATGGCCCCCGCGCGCAGCAGCCGCGCCGTCTCCGCGATGGGATCGTCCGCGCCCAGCGGCAGCTCGTGCCCATTCCGGTCGGTCAGCCGCACACGCGGGCCGCAGACGGGGCAGGCGTTGGGCTGCGCGTGGAAGCGGCGGTCCGCGGGGTCTTCGTACTCGCGCTGGCAGTCGGCGCACATGCGGAAGCTCGCCATCGTCGTCATCGCGCGGTCGTAAGGTACCGCGCGTGTGATGGTGAAGCGCGGGCCGCAGTTGGTGCAGTTGATGAACGGGTAGCGATGGCGCCGGTCCGCCGGGTCGAAGAGCTCCGCCAGGCACTGCGCGCAGAGCGCCACATCGGGGGAGATCAGGGCGTGGCGCTGGCTCCCTGCCTGGCTATGGACGATGCGAAACGCCGAGTCTCCGGCGGGCGCGAGCGGCTCCCAGGCCACCGCCTCCACCAGCGCCAGCGCCGGCGCATCCGCGCGGATGCCGTCCACGAAGCGCTGCAGCGCGTCGGGCGCGCCCTCCACCTCGATGCGCACACCGTCGGAGTCGTTGAGGACGTAGCCCGCCAGGCCGTGCCGCCGCGCCAGCGCGTAGATAAACGGCCGGAAGCCAACGCCTTGCACGATGCCGCGCACACGAATGGCGCGACGCTCGACGTGTGTTGTGCCCATCACGATGGTGTGCCCTCTCGCCACGCGGCATTGGCTAGCGCCAGGTAGGCGCGGGTCGCCGTCTCCAGACGCTTCGACGCGTGCGCGCACAGCCGGTCGCACGCGCGGCACCGGTGGATCGAGACGACGTGGCCGATGCCCACGTCGCTGGCGAACCCGCGCCCGTCAACTTGCCGCAGAATCCGTACCGCCTGAGGCTCACCCAGCGCCAGCTGGCCTTCGCGGCAGGTGAGCGGCGCGCGCTTCACCTCCAGGGTGTTGCCGTGGGTGGCCACGCGCACGCATCCGCCTATCTTCAGCACGCGCGGCGCTGGTTGGTCCGTAATAACTGCACGTTTAGGGCCGTGGCTGTCGGAAGGCTACCACGCGATGAGGAGCGCGGCTGTGAGGGCGGGGAATCGCTTGCCTCTGCCCGTCGGTTCCAGGATGCCGGTATCCTGGAGGCCATCGCATGAGGTGGCAGGCGGCATGACTCAGCCGCTGGAATGGATGGCGGGCAATCGACCGGGCGGCAGCGCGAGGAAGCGTGAACGGCTGGTAGAGCCGTCCGCCATCCGCAAGGACATGGAATGGAGACCGCCGCGAGCAGGACGCCGCTGACCGTCTAGCGTCTGCGCACCATCGTCGTGCCTGAAGGCTGGTTGGAAACGTTGTACACGGCATGCGATACCGTGACGTGCATGGGATGTGGGGCGGCATCTCGGCCCCGGCTGCCCCTCACCATTCTCCAGGCCGCGGGCGGCCGCACCACCGGCGCTCTCGCTCGCCCCTCCGGCAAGCACCTGCACGCGCTGCCGCCCCGTTCAGGAGCCCTGCGGCAGCGGGTCCACCTCGGGCGAGCTGGCGCCCGCCTCATCGCCGAGATAGCGCTCCCCAAACTGCTTGATCGCCTCCATGATGTCCGCCAGCGCCAGCCCCTTCTCGGTGAGCCGATATTCCACGCGCGGCGGAATCTCCGCAAAGGCCTGGCGCTGCACCATCCCTAGCTCTTCCAGCAGCTTCAGCCGCTGTGAGATGGTCTTGGGGCTGACCTCAGCCATGGCCAGCCGCACCTCGCCGAAGCGCCGCGTGCCGTGCAGCAGCGTGACGATGATCATCAGCGTCGGTGCATCCCCGAGCAAACGGAGGGCACGGCCCATCGGTTGGGTCGCGCATGTTTCATATTGGATGGCTTGCAGTGACGCTTCCTGAATGTTCATAAACCAAGCATACCATATCATGCTCATCTGGCCTACTCTTGACAGCACATAGTATCACATGCTCTTTATTATCGTATGGGAAGTAACATCCCGTAGGGAAGTTACACGGTCATTACGTCTCCGTGTTGTCCGCTATCATCTCGACGCACCTGTCTCGAAAGGAGCATGCTGCATGACTGTCTCCGTAAGCGTCGCCTTGCTCATTCTGCGCCTCGTCGGCGGACTGACCCTGGCCGCGCACGGCGCGCAAAAGCTCTTCGGCTGGTTCGAAGGCCCCGGCTTCACCAAGTTGACTCAGGGCTTCCAGACGCAGGGATATAAGCCGGCCCAGTTGTGGAGCGGGCTGGTGGTCCTTGGCGAATTTGGCGGCGGCCTTTCCCTCGCGTTCGGCTTCCTGACGCCTCTTGGCGCCGCGGGTGCCTTCGGCGCCATGCTGATGGCAATCCTCAAGGTCCATTGGACGCATGGCTTCTGGAACAGCAAGCGCGGCCTCGAGTTTCCGCTGTCGCTGCTGGCGATTGCCGTCGCCGTTGGTTTGGCTGGTCCCGGCGCCTATTCCCTGGACGCCCTCCTGGGCATCTCCCTCCCCGAGGTACCCCTGTTCTGTGTGCTGGCGGTCGTCGCTCTGCTGGTGGACCTGATCGGCCTCTACATCACCCGGCCGGCCGCCAC
>CAYQFU010000084.1:4857-9880 GCA_964416775.1 uncultured Ktedonobacterales bacterium | reverse complement strand
CATGGACGAACTGCTGGCGATGTTCGCGGCAGCGCTCGAGAACGTCTTATGTAACTTCAAAGACGTACTCACCCGGTCGAAAGTTTCTCTCATCCAATGTTCTTAGGATCTCAATATCGCGCTGGTAGGCGTGGCGCACATGCCCCACACGGTCTCCAGTGTTTGCCCACACGCTGATGGATGCGCGGTTCTGGCTCAATCCACAGGCGAGCGGTCTGGTTGTCAATGAGCCTCCGCGATCTGCTATCACGGCTGGGGACTCAAGACCAGCAGCCGGGCCGTGTCGTACACCGTCGCCTGCTGCACCCCGGGCGTGAGCCCCTTTCCGTACGGCCGGAAGAGCGCCAGATAATCGCCGTACGGGAGGGCCACACCGTATCCCTGCCCGCTGGTGGCGGAGATCCCAGTCATCACGAATTGCTTTTCCGCCCGGTCCCACACGGCTCCCGACAACGCTACCACCCGCGCGTTCGCCCCGACGATGCCGCCGAGGTCTCCGCCAAACGTCCCCACCAGTCGCCACTGCGAGCCGTGCGCCAGCATGTGATCCAGCTCGTAGAGCGTCGTCATGCTCGACGTGGCTTCGCTGTAGAACAGCGTATCGCCGGTGATGCCCATGCCCCAGGAGGCTGATCCATTCACCCCCGGCGGCTGCGGCAGCGCCACCACCTGGCCCGTCGCCAGATCGTGCACCTGGGGCGATCCATCCACCATGTACGGCCACGTGTAGGCCATCACCAGCATCTGCGTCGTGTTCTCCGGCAGCGGCGTGATCGTGCGCGTGTGCAGGTCCGCCACCTGAATGCCCATCCCCGTCTCCATCACCAGCAGCCCGTTACTCAGGAACGCGCCCGTAATCGCCTGGTACTGAGCGCCCACGGCCACCACCCGGATTTGCCGCGTCAGCATGTCATACGCCCAGAGGCGGATGTGCACCACGCCGCCCGTCGCCCCCGGCTGGTTCGAGTCCGCCGCCACAACGTAGCGGCCGTCGCTCTGGAACATGTACGGCGGATACTGCGGCGACGTCGCTAGCCCGATGGCGGTGAACGCCTTCGTCCGCATATCCAGCAGCCCCGCCTGCGCCTGCACGGTATCCGCCACTGCCCCAGCGCTCGTCAAGGTGTATGCATAGCCGAGCAGGGTCCGCCCATCGGGCGTCAGCCCCCGGGCCACGAAGACGTGCGTGGCGTCGAGCTGCGTTATCGCCGTGGCCTGTGTCGCGTTCGGCCCCCACGCCTGCAGAATGCTCGCGCTCGGACTGAGCGGCGGCACTGTGGGCGTCGGCCCGGCGGTCGCGGTCCACGTCGGGCTGGGCGCTTTGCTCATGGTCGCCGTCGGCGATCCGGCTGGACCCCGCCGCCAGCCCGCTCCCATGCCCAGCACGTACACGAAGAGCAGCAGCACCGCCGCCACCGCCGCGATCGGCGCCAGCACGCGCGCGCTGGCCCAGCCCCGGCCGCGCGGCCGCAAGGCCCGTCCTCCCCGTTGTGGCGACGCACGGCGCCGCACGCCTTCCACGATGCGATCTCCGGGCCGCAGCTCGGGCTGGCGTCGCAGCGCCTGGGCCACCTCGTCGAATCGCGCGAGCTCCGCCTGGCACGCCGCGCAGCCCGCAGCATGCTCCGTCAGCCGCCGCATCTCCGCCACCGGCAGCAGATCGTCCCGCCACGCCGAGAGCGTCTCCGCGCTGATGTGCTCCGCGCAGGCCACCGTATCAGCCTTCCCCATCGCCGGCGCCCCTTTCCCGCAGATACAGCTCACGGAACTGCTCGCGCCCGCGATGCAGCGCCATGCGCACGGACACCTCCGACATGCCCAGCGCGCGTCCCACTTCGGCAGCAGTCAGCCCGTACACCTCTCGCAGCACCAGCGCCGCCCGCCGCTTCGGCGCCAGCCGCAACAGCACGCTGCGCACCAGGTCGCTCTCCGCCAGGCGCCAGGCTGGATCGCTGCTCGCCGGCTCGCGCCCGTCGTCCAGCGCGCTCGTCCTGCCTCCTCGCACCGTCCGCTGGCGAATGTGCGACAGCGCCAGATTCGTCGCCACGCGAAACAGCCAGCCACGCGGCTGCTCGTAGCGCTGGAGCGTGTCGAAGCGCTGCCAGGCGCGCAGAAATACCTCTTGTGTCAGGTCGTAGGCGGCCTGCTCATCGCCTGTCATACGCCAGAGATAATTGAGCACCTGCCGCTCGTAGAGCCGGATGAAGCGCTCGTACTCGCCCCCCAGCTCAGCCCCGGCACCCGGCGCCAGCGCACCGGCGTCCGCGGCGCCCTCCGCCGATCCGTTCGTCGTTTGCGCCACCCGGAGCGGGCCAGCCAGCGCCGAGCGCATGCGCTCGCGCCACCACAGTCCGCGTTTCCAACGCGCCCATCCCATGCCAATCGCTGGCGGCCATGCCACTGCCATACGCACCACCCTTCGCCGCTGCTCGCGCAGGCCGGCGGGCCCATTCGACCCGTCCGCACGTAACACTCGCCAGCACGGCCAAACGTAACACCCGGCGTGTCGCTTCTATCGAATCCGGATGAAAGGGTGACGGGGCGCGGCAGGCGGGCGCATCTCCATGCGCCGCCATGCCGAGCGGGCGGGCGCATAGCCATGCGCGGCGGGCGGGCGCATTTCCATGCGTCCCTACGGTGTGGGGGAAGGGATCTACACAATCCTGTTTTACTCGACCCCGCCGGTCAGCAGCGCCAGAAAGGCGCGGCCCTGGATGTACTCGATCTCCTCGTGTACATGCCGGCCATCCGCCTGCCGGGGTGGAAAGTGGCGCGTGTTCTCCGAGATGACGTACTGCGCCCGGCCAGCCTTGGCCGCTGCCCAGATTGGGTGATCCCACACGTCGTCGAGCGCGTGCCATGGCGGCGGATAGGGCGGCACTGGCGTCACCACCTCGAAGCTTGGCAGCAGCCACTCCATCATCAGGTTGGCCGCCAGGGAATGGCGCCGCTGGTTCGCGCGCGAGAGATCCGCCGGCGTCGCCCCGCGCGGCGGGCTCTTGAGCCAGCGCCACACCTGCACCCGGTTGAGCTCCGCGATGATCCAGGGCGACCAGATGGCCGTGAACGCCCCCAACTGCGCCGCCTGCTGCAACTCGCGCCGCAGCCGAAAGGGCACCAGCGCGCTCGTGTCCACCACCGCTCGCACCACCTCAGCCACGCCTCACCCCTCCCACGGCGGCCGGCCGGGACGCGTCGCCTCCAGCTCATCCAGCTCTTCGTCGCTCAGTCCATTCGGCGGAGCCGTCTCGTCGATCGCGTCATGCGCGCGGTCCGAGGCGCGGATGCCTCGTACCTCAGGACTCTGCTGGATGCGCTCCAGCTCTCGGATGGGAATCATCATGCGGTTGCCATGCAGCTCATAGTGGATGCCGCTGCGCCGCACCAGCAGCTTCAGCGTGTTCACCGATCGCACGCCGAGCAGCTCTGCCGCCTGCGTCGTCGTGAGCAACCGCGTATCCTCGATCGCGTGCAGCGCGCGGTCCACGCCCTCGACCACCTGCGCTAGATTGCCCTCTCTGGCCTGGTCCCGAATCGCTTCCAGCTCTTTGCGCAAGTCAGGAATGCCCATATGCCCTCCCATACTCCGGTCACCCCATCAGTCGTCTGAGTCTATCTCATATTTGTCATATTCGTCAACGTCCTCCGCTCTCGCGCCAGCCTCCTCGCGCCTACCTCAGGTCCAGGGGAGACCGCAATGAGGAGAGCCGCCCAGGTTGTAATGCGACCCGGTATAACCAAATATAAGCGGGTGAAAGCAGGACTGGGGAACGGCAGGAAGGAGTGAGTGCGGGCATGGAGCCTTCAGGCGCTGAAGACGACGAGCGAGACGTGCATCTGGAGGCCGTCTTTCGCGCCCAGGCCGTCGACCTCTACCGCTACATCTACCGGCAGGTGCACCAAGCCGTGGTTGCGGAAGACTTGACCAGCGCGGTCTTTCTTAAAGCGCTGCGCTGGCTCCAGCACGCTCGCAGTCACGCGAGCGTGAGAGGCTGGCTCTACGCGACCGCCCGCAGCCTCATTGCTGACTACTGGCGCGAGCACGCGCAGTTCCCCCTGCTTCCCCTGGAAGCGGCTGACGAGGTGGCGACGCGCGCTGATGCGAGCGAGGAGCAGGTGTCCGCCGTGCAGGCGCGCATCCAGCATCTGCTGGACGGCTTGCCCGGGCGTGAACGCGACATCCTCACCTTGCGCTACCTCCAGGGCTACAGCGCGGCGGAAATTGGCGACGTCCTCGGGCTGAGCGCCAATCATGTGCGCGTCCTCCAGTTTCGTGCTCTCCGTCGGGCGGCTCTGCTGGAAGCCGCAGAAAGGCAGGTTCCTATGGCGTCGTCAATCCTCCCCTACAATGAACACGCCCAGCGCGTGCTAGAGTTGGCGAAAGAAGAGGCACGAGCCCTCCATCATACCTATGTGGGCACGGAGCATCTGCTCTTGGGGGTCCTGCGGGAGGGGAGCGCTCCCGCGGTGGCAACCCTGATCCCCCACGGGGTCACGCTGGAGAATATGCGTGCTGGCGTCACCTTCATCCTGGGGCGTGTGACTGCAGCGCAGCCCGCGCCCACACCACCCGGGGCTGCCCAGCCCGCGAGCGATCCCGGGTTCACTCCACGAACGGTGCAGGTGCTCGCAATGGCCGGCGAGGAAGCCAAGCGCCTGGCGGAGACGGCTATTGGCCCCCAGGACCTGCTGGTGGCGATCCTGCGCGAAGGGCAAGGAGTCGCTGTCATGCTCCTACAAGTCTCAGGGGTACGCTGGGAACAGGCAGGGGAGACCGTGCAGATCAGGGTGATTCCCGATGACCAGGGGAAACCGGCGGCGATACCGGCAGATCTACAGGCGGCGCTGCGGCAGCATCCAGGTGACCAGCGCGTGTTTGAAGCGATGTCGGGCATCAAGCAACAGCGACTGATCGACCAAATTGAACGAGCCCAAGGGGATGCTGCGCGGAGGCAGGCGGTGGAAGGGGTCATCGAACTCCTCCAGCAGGCCCGCGAGAACTACCGGCGCGCGCAGCAGCAGC
>CAYQFU010000084.1:1707-4757 GCA_964416775.1 uncultured Ktedonobacterales bacterium | reverse complement strand
CCTGGTCCTTCGTAGATGAATCCTGTGTAGAGCTGGAGCAGCGTCGCTCCGGCATCCAGGAAGCGGCGCGCATCGTCCACGCAGGCAATGCCGCCGCAGCCGACGACCGGCAGGCGCTCGCCGCTCAGCTGTCGCAGCTTGCGCACCACGCGCAGCGCTCGCGCATGTAGCGGCCGCCCGCTCAGCCCGCCCTCTTCGCCGCACGGATGCGTCAGCCCTTCGCGCGACAGCGTCGTGTTGGTGGCGATCAGCCCATCTACTCCACGCGCCAGACACACGTCCACGACATCCGCCAGCGCCGCATCCTCCAGGTCTGGCGAGAGCTTCAGCAGCAGCGGCTTCGGCCGCTCACGTCTTTCGGCTGCCGCCCGCGCACGCAAACGGCCCACCAGCGCGGCCAGCAGCCCATCCAGCCGCTCCCGCTCCTGCAGCGCGCGCAGCCCTGGCGTATTCGGCGAGCTCACGTTGATCGCGAAGTAGTCGCCGTGGGGGTACAGCGCCTCCAGCGACGCCAGGTAGTCGTCCACCGCGTCTTCGAGCGGAGTCACCTTCGACTTGCCCAGGCTAATCCCCAACGGCACGCCCGCTCGCGGCAGACGCGCCAGCCGCGCCGCCACCGCCTGCGCACCGTCGTTGTTGAACCCCATGCGGTTGATCAGCGCCCCATCCTCTGGCAGCCGAAAGAGCCGCGGACGCGGGTTCCCCGGCTGCGCGTACCGCGTCACCGTTCCGATCTCGACGGAGCCGAAGCCCAGCGCGGCCAGCGCGGGCACGGCCACCCCGTTCTTGTCGAACCCGCCCGCCAGCCCGATTGGATTGGGAAACGTCAGCCCGAAGACCCGGCGCTCGAGCCGCGAGTCATACGCGGGGGTACCTGCAGCCGCCAGCGACGCAAGCCGCAGCGCACGCGTCGCCACGGCTGAGCGCGACACCACTGCGAGCGCGCGCAGCACCTCCCTATGGATCGTCTCAGGGTCGCCGCCGCGCGCGAACAGCGCCGGCCGGATGGCATGCCGGTAGATCATTGCGGGTGCCCTACTGGGCCGGCCGCGCGAGGTACGACGTCACCTCCGCGTACCGCTGCTCGTCGATGCCGCCCGTGCGGCGGAAGTACGACAGCAGCTGGCTCAGCCGCGTCGCCGCGTGCAGCGTGTAGCCCGCCCTGGCCAACTGCTCCGGCCCGCCCTGCTCCCGATCGATCAGCACGGCGATGTCTCGCACGCGCAGCCCATTCGCCTCCAGCACGCGAACGGCTTCCAGCTTGCTATCCGCGTGCGTCACCAGGTCGTCGATCACCAGCGCCGTCTCCCCCGCGCTGAACGCCCCATCAATGCTGCCGCCCGTCAGCCCGTGCGTCTTCGGCTCGCGCGGCGTGATCATCGAAACGCGCGTCAGGTGCGTGAGCACGGCTACCAGCGGCGTCGCCGCCATCGGCACATCGGCGTAGCGATCGAAGCGCAGCCCATCCGCGGCGATCAGCTCCATCAGCACGTCCACCGCCGCGTCCAGGGCATCCGGAAACGACTGCAGCACCCGCAGATTCACGTAGATCGGCGACAGCGGCACCTCGGGGTGCTGCTCGTGGAGCTTCAGCCGGAACGCGCCAAAGCGCACCGCTCCCGTCGCCAGCAGATGATCCGCGAAGAGCTGCTGCTTCGCCGTCAGACCCTCCGGACTCTCACCCGCCGCGCTCGCCTGCGTCATCGCCGCCGCTCCTTCTCATTCCCTCTCATTGTCCCCGCTCTTCATGCCCGCCGCGCGTTGATCTCATCCCGCAGCCGCAGCGCCTCCCGGCGCGCCGCCCGCGCGAAGTCCTCTGCGGACGAGGCGTAGAGCACGCTGCGCGAGGCGCTGATCAGCAGCCCCTGCCCCCGCGCGTCCACACCCGCCCGCACGCTGCCCTCGAGGTCGCCTCCCTGGGCGCCAACGCCGGGCACCAGGATCGGCAGCTCCGGCGCCACCGCGCGAATCGCGTGCAGCTCCTCCGACCACGTCGCCCCCACCACCAGCCCGCAATTGCCGCGAGCGTTCCACTCGTCCGCGACGCGTCGCGCCACCCGCAGGTACAGCGGCTCCCCTTCGACGAGCAGATCCTGCAGCTCGCCCGCGCCCGGATTGGACGTGCGGCACAGCACGAACACGCCGCGGTCCCCGCGCTCGATGAACGGCTGCAGCGCTTCCTGCCCCTGGTAGGGCTGCACCGTCACGGCGTCGGCCCCATAGGCGTCGAAGACAGCTCGCGCGTATAGCCGGCTCGTGTTGGCCATGTCTCCGCGCTTCGCATCCAGCAGCACCGGCACGCCTGGCGCCCGCTCGTGAACCAGCGCCACGGTGCGCGCCAGCGCGCGCGCCCCCTCTGGCCCGTGCGCCTCATAGAAGGCCGCGTTCGGCTTGAACGCGCAGACCAGGTCCGCCGTGGCCTCGACAATCGCGGCATTGAAGGCCACCAGGGTGTCTTCTACGCTGCTCCGATGTGCCGCCTCGGGCAGCCGCTCCAGCTCTGGATCGAGTCCCACGCAGAGCAGCGTCCCCGCCTGCCAGCGCGCCCGCAGCCGCTGCATGAACGGTGTTGGCCCAGGTGTTGTCCCGGGTGCTGTTCCAGCGTGTCCCTGATCCGGTGCGTTCGCGCTCACGTCCTTCTTCCTTCCCTCCCGTTCGCGTGGAGCCAGCGGTCCTGGCGCCGCACCCGAAGAGGTAGTGTACGACATGGCGCACCCGGGCGGCGCGTGTCCACCGGCCCCATTCTTGCACGGCACGCAAGCCAGAGAACGGGATACCGGACGACTCGTGAGTGGAACGTACAGGTGTGCTGGTGGCTGGAGGATACCGTCCGTGACACAAGACGATCTCATTCGCGTGCTCATCGTGGACGACGACGAAGCCATCCGCGAAGCGCTGAGCATCGCCTTCGAAGATCAAGGCTACCAAGTCATCGAAGCGCCCGACGGCCTGATCGCTCTCGAAGTGCTCAATGCCATGCCCTATCCGATGGTGGTGCTGACCAACCACAACATGCCCCGGCTCGACGGCCCGGGATTCATGAGCTTCGT
>CAYQFU010000084.1:0-1607 GCA_964416775.1 uncultured Ktedonobacterales bacterium | reverse complement strand
CTGGCAACCGCGTCATCGATCCCAAGCTTGCCCAACAGCTCCAGGCGCTCTCCGCGCCCGTCGTGCGCAAGCCCTTCGATCTCGACAAGATGCTCGATGCTGTCGCCGATGCCGCGGGCCGCCTGCCCTCCGCACCGTAGCTCCACCCATGGAAGGGCCATCCGATGACGCCTCGGACCGGCGCTAGCTAGCGGTGCGAAATAGGAGCCCTGGGGCCAGAAGAGAAGGGCAGCGGCTCCTTGTCGCAGGGCCGCGACCAGTGCGCACGCATGCGCACACGAGCGGGGATAAGCGCACATTTGATCAGGCTGCCGTGCCGCGCTTCTTCAGGCGTACCTCCAGGCCGATCCCGCTCGTCGTGATCTCGCATCCACCGAAGGCGCTCGTGGCGGACAGGCGTGCGAACTGCTCCTGCGTGTAGGCGCGCCGCCGGAGCCCCAGCAGGGCCTGCCGGGTCATGAAGGCGTTCAGTCGGCCAAGCTTCATCCGCCGCACCTCCTGGTTGATGGCGGCGCCGGAGGCATCCCCGCTCATGTCCTGGATCACGGCCGTCCCCCCGTCACGGAGGACCCGGTACATTTCATCGATCGCCTGGCCCGGCCGGCTGAAGTTCTTGAAAGCGGCCTGGCAGACGATGAGGTCAAAGGACCCATCGGCGAAAGGCATGCTGGACGCGTCGCCCTGCTTGACGTCCACACACACTCCCGCCCGCCGGGCGTTCTCTCGGGCGATTGCCACGAACGTGTGGCTGATGTCCAGCCCCGTTACGTGGAATCGACCGAGCCGCGCCAGCTCGATGGCGAAGTAGCCTGGGCCCGGCGCCACCTCCAGCACCTCTGCGCCATCTGGCAGGCCGCTGGTGAGCTGTACGGCTTGCTGCCGCCACTCCGCGATCTGGCTTCCGGAGCGACGGATCCTCGCGTACCAGCGCGCGACGATCCCCTCCATGGGCAACCCTTTGTACCCCTTCAGTCGCTTCTGTGTCGCCTGCATGTCGGTCGCCTCCCTTAAACAATGTTTATTTCACTCAGCGCCATCATGGATGATACGCTATACAGCGTTAAATTGTCAATGGCGAGATGGCCCCATACCATGTTAAACTGAGAGCGTGGGGAGGATGCCTCCCCAGGAGGATCGATGGCTGGGAATGCAGCGCCTGGGCGCCGCGTGGCGCTCGACCGCGAGCGGTTGGTCCGTGTCGCCCTCGAGCTACTCGACGAGGTTGGGCTCGACGAGTTGAGCATGCGGCGCCTGGCCGAACGGCTGGGCGTGACGGCGGCGGCGCTCTACTGGTATGTGCGGGACAAGAACGAGTTGCTGGGGCTGCTGGCCGACGCCATCAGTGCGGAGATGCCTCTCCCCGATCCTAGCCGCCCCTGGCGGAGGGAGCTTGAAGCGCTTGCCCGTGGCGCGCGCCGAGTGGCGCTGGCCCATCGCGACGCAGCCCGCATCCTGGTCGCCACCTTGCCCACCGGCCCGCACCGCTTGCGCGCCATCGATGCCGTGCTAGGACTGCTGACCCGCGCCGGCTTTTCTCCGGCTGATGCGGCCGATGCCGCGTACGTGCTGAATGTCTACGGCGTCGGCTTCATGCTGGACGAGGCGTT
>CAYQFU010000083.1:0-21183 GCA_964416775.1 uncultured Ktedonobacterales bacterium | reverse complement strand
CACGATTGGAGTGGCAGGACTCGCGGAGGGCACCGCGGAGGATGAGGCCGGGCGCTTGCGGGTACGGACGGGTGCTGGCGGTGTGGTAGCGGGCGTGAGGCTGGCAGACGCGGGCGCGGCCGAGCGTTTGCGTCCACGTGAGGGCGCGGACGCTGCAGGCGCGGATGCTGGAGCGGCGGCACTGGCGGAGTCCGGCTGCTTGCGCGTGCGAGTCCGCCGCGCCGGCAGTGAGGCCGGAATCGCCGCAGCCATAGGGGAGGGCGCCGACGGCTGCGCCTGACGCGAGGATGTCCGCGCCGCTGGGGCTGGCGCGGAAGCGGCCGGGGCCGGGGCCGTGCGCTTGCGGCCGCGGCCGCGCGGGGATGCATCGGGCACTGATGCCGGCGCACTGGCGGCGACGGCTTCCGGTCGCGGGCGCTTGCGGGCCGGCTCGATGGGCAGTGGCGTCTGGACGACCGACGCAGCGGGTGCTTCTGGCTCCGGGGCGCGACGGCTGCGGCGCTTGGACGCAGGCGTGGAAGCGCGGCGTGGAGCGGAAGCCGCGGCGGCATCGACGGTGTCCGTGTCGCTGCTCTTGCGGGTGCGGCGCGGCGCGGGCGTGGGCGCCGGCGACGCATGTGCGGAGTCCGCCGCGGGCGCGGTCGCGTGCGCGTCGGGCACGGGGAGTTTGGTGGACGCGCGGCGCCGCGCGCGGGAGGCTGGCGTCGTGTCCACGGATGGGGCTTCAGACTCCTCGTCGGTAAGGGCTAGAGCAGCCGAGCTGGATGGCAGGTCCGGCGCGGACTCGCCCGCTTCGACGCCAATGAGGAAATAATTGGGGCGCAGCGTATCGTCGGCGACGAGCCGCACGGGTGGCAGCGGGACCGGCGGGGCGCGACGGGCGGTCGCGAGCGCCTCGGTGTGGCGCGTGCTCAGGTGGCACGAGGTAGGCTCGCCGCCCAGCCGCTCACGATAGCGGGCGACTCCTTCGGCGATTTTCTGTGGCAATGGCCGGCGCGTATCATCGTCGTACCAGAGCAATCCGAGTGTGATCATGGCGTGCAACTCCCAGGCACTTACGACGCGACGGACCAGCGCGCCGCCAGGCATTAGAATATTTGTTCGAGATCATTATACCGTGCGGCGTGTGTCCGGTCAATGCCGCAAAGGCGAACATAGTGGATTGGCGCGTGGGCGAGCGCACATGGTGAAGGCGCGTGATGAAGGCGCCCCACACGCCGCTCGAAGGAAGCGCAGGCGTGTGGGGCGCAAGCGGAAATGCGTGCCGCCGGGGAGGGGATGGGGAGGCTGAGTTAGCGGGGGGGCGGGCGCGCTTAGCGAATGGCGCGCACGACGTAGGTTACCACGCCGCCGGGGGTGGTGACGGGCACCTTTTCACCTTCGCCGCGACCCATGAGGGCACGGCCAACAGGAGACTCGTTCGAAACCTTCTGCGGGCGGGCAGTGGAGTCCGCCTCGACAGTGCTGACGAGCTTGATCTCCTTGACGCCGCGGTCGGTCTCGACTTCAACCGTCGAGCCGAGCTGGACGGTGCGCTTGCCGCCGGTGGTGGCCGGCATGTCCAGAATAGTGGCGTTGTCGAGCGTGTACTGCAGCTCCTTGATACGTCCCTCAAGAAGCGCCTGCCGATTCTTGGCATCCTCGTACGCGCTGCTCTCGCTGATATCGCCGCCCTCTTTGGCTTCGTGGATATAATCGGCGACCTGTGGGCGCTGCACGGTAATGAGCTCGTGCAGCTCGCGGCGCAGGGCCTCGAAGCCCTCGGCAGTCAGGGGGATCTTGTCCTTCTGTCCGTTGCGTGCGACGCTCTGGCTATTGGTTGCATTTGTGGCCATTAGTATACTCCTCGTCAAAACACCCGATCAGTCGCAGTGGCGCGGCCGACCGGTCGCCCCGGCACGTCCCTGCCGGTTGATTCTCGCTCACCACCACACCACGCGTCCCAGGGGCGCGCTCGTGCCGGTGGCAGCCCGTTCAGGCGGGCCAGGATCATGATCAAAACAGCTCCGCGGCGTTGCGCAGAGCGCCCAGAAAGAAAGTAGCGCGCCCGCGAAACGGACCCGCTACCGGCCGGCGGCTGAGTTGTTCCACCTATTATACGCCCTGGGACATAGAATGTCAACCAAGGAACGTGCTATCCGCCCGGTTGTCGCGTTCAGAGCGTCGCGGTGTAGAGCCCACGGAGCCTGGCCGCGCTGGTCTCGGGCAGGGCGTCGTTGAGCCAGAAGCCCCAGGCCGATTCGCCGCTGGCCGCGAACTTGAGCTTGCCCGGCGCGCGCCCCACCGGCAGCAGCTCGATGTGCAGATGGAAACGCTCGTCCGCGAGCTGATGCACGGCCAGCATGTAGGGCATGGGCGCCTCGAACACGCGATCGTAGACGCGAATGATGCGGGGCAGCATCTCCGCCAGCTCGCGCGCGGCCGCGCCGCCGCGCTCCAGTCCGCCAATGGCGCTGACGTGGCGGCGGGAGTAGACGTGGATCTCGAACGGATAGCGGGCGAAGGGCGGCACGAACGCCAGCCAATGAGCGGTGGCGGCCACCACGAGTGGACCGCCATCCTCCGCCGCCACAATGCGGCAGAAGAGGCAGCCCTCGCCGGCAGCCAGCGCGCGCTCGACGCTGGCCAGCTCGCGCTCCAGCACGGGCGGCACCACCGCCACGCCGTAGGTCTGGCCGTGCGGATGGAACTGGGTCTGGCCGATGGCCGCGCCGCTCGTCTCCCACGTCATCACGCAGGCATAGCGCGGCGCGAGATCGGCATAGACATCCTGCCACAGCCCGATGACGCGCATGACATCATCGGGATCCAGGCCCGCGAAGGTGCGGTTGTGGTCGGCGCTGTAGATGAGGACGTAGCATTCGCCCACCGGCGGGCGCAACGCGGGGAAATCGTTGGGCCGCACCCATGCCTGGGTGCCCGGCGGCACACGCCCGCTTGTGAGATCGGCGCAGAAAGGACATGCGGTCGTGCCCTCACGCCGTTGCATCCGGCCAGGCGATTGCACCAGGTATTCCGCGGTAAGCGGGTTCCACACCAGTCGCGTCACGTCGTCGGCGCGCGGCTCGTCCGCGGCGGCTGAGTCGTCCATCCGCTCTCCCTTCCGCGTCTCGACGAGAGGTCGCCCGAACCGTCAGGGTGTTGCCTTCACCAGGCCCGCACCAGGCCCCGCGCCGCGTCGTGCGCCATTTGGTGCGCACCCTTGCCACGCCAGTGTAGCATCACGCCCGGCCGCGGGTAAAGGCACTCGTCGCGCAGTCGCGGTGAGACTGGGTCACACTGTACGTACGGATTTGGTTGCGGCCCGCTCACGCGCAGTGATAGGATGAGAGACAGCAGTTTCCTCAGGGCGGCACAGCATGCGTACGCACGCACCGCCCGTCGCTTCGCGTTGGCTGCCGCCGCCACGGTCGCCTGGCTCGTGAGCAGGCTCAGCAGCGCAAGCGATTCGACGAGATCTACCGACCCGGGCCTATGGCAAGCCGCGATCACGTCGTGCGCGGCGCCCAGCAAGACGAGGAGAAAGTGACGATGAAGGCCGTCGTGATGGCGGGCGGTGAAGGTTCACGGTTGCGGCCGCTTACCATTCTCCGTCCCAAGCCGATGGTGCCCATCGTAGGGCGCCCGGTCATGGAACACATCCTCAACTTGCTGAAGTCGCACGGTATCACCGACGTCGTCGTCACCGTGCAGTACCTCGCCAGCGCGATCGAGGACTACTTCGGCGACGGCTCGGCCTTTGGCATGCATATCGAGTACTCGCGTGAAGAAGTGCCGCTGGGCACCGCGGGCAGTGTGAAGAACGCCGAGGAGCTGCTGACCGAGCCGTTCCTCGTCATCAGTGGCGACGCGCTCACGGACTTCAACTTGAGCGAGATCATCAAGTTCCACAACGCGCGCCGGGCGATGGCCACGCTGACGCTGGCGCATGTCGCCAATCCGCTAGAGTACGGGGTCATCATCACCGACGAAGGCGGCCACATCCAGCAGTTCCTGGAGAAGCCGAGCTGGGGCGAGGTGTTCAGCGACACCATCAACACCGGTATTTACGTGCTCGACCCCAAAATCTTCAGCTACTTCGAGAAGAACGTCAATGTGGACTTCAGCCAGGATATCTTCCCTTTGATGCTGGCGAAGGGTGATCCGCTCTTCGGCTACATCGCGGATGGCTACTGGTGCGACGTTGGGAACCTGCCCGAGTACATGAAAGCCAACGCGGACGTGCTGCACGGGCGGGTAAAGACCCGTATCCCAGGCAAGGACCTGGGGGGCGGCATCTGGGCCGAGGAGGGCGTGGAGATCGCGTCCGACGCACAGATCTTTGGTCCGGTCTACCTGGGCAACGAGTGCAAGATTCGCAGCGGCGCGGTGGTGCACGGGCCGAGCTGCATCGGGCGCTACACCATCGTGGACGACGGCGCGCAGATCGACCGCAGCGTGATCTGGAACAACTCATACATCGGCGAGCGTGCGGAGCTGCGGGGGGCACTGGTCAGCGCGGCCACCAGCATCAAGAGCAAGGCGATGATGTTTGAGGGCGCGGTGATCGGCGACCATTCGGTGGTGGATGAGAGCGCCATCATCCAGCCGGGGGTCAAGATCTGGCCCAACAAGGAGATCGAGACCGGGGCCGTCGTCACCAGCAGCATCATCTGGGGCTCGCAAGGCCGGCGCTCGCTCTTCGGGCGCTTCGGCGTGACGGGCATCGTCAACGTGGACATCACGCCGGAGTTCGCCGCGCGGCTGGGCGCGGCATACGGCGCCGTGCTGCCCAAGCGCTCGCGCGTGAGCATCAACCGCGACGCCCATCGCACGCCGCGGATGATCAAGCGGGCCATCATCTCGGGCCTGCCGTCGGCGGGTATCGACGTGCGCGACCTGGATACCGTGCCGCTGGCGGTGGCGCGCTATTTTACGCGCACGACGGAATGCGTGGGCGGGGTGCACGTGCGGCTGTCGCCGTTCGATCCGCGCGTGGTGGACATCAAATTCTTCGACTCCAACGGGCTGGACATCAGCAAGGCCACCGAACGCAAGATCGAGAATCTCTTCTTCCGCGAGGACTTCCGCCGAGTCTATCTGGATGACATCGGCACGATCGAGTATGCCCGCAACGCCATCGAGCTGTATACCACCGGATTCCTGAAGTGCATTGACCAGGAGGTAATCCGGCAGCGCAAGTTCAAGCTGGTGGTGGACTACAGTCACGGCAGCAGCGTGCAGGTGCTGGCGCCCATTTTCAACGCCTCGCAGGTGGACGTGATCGCGTTGAACGCGACCATGGACCCAACGCGCTACTCGCGTTCTTTTGAAGAGTTCGAGAAAGAGATGGAGATGCTGGCCAGCATCACCGCGACGCTCAAAGCGGACCTGGGCGTGCGCATCGATACGGCCGGCGAGAAAATCTTCGTGGTGGACGACCGCGGACGCACGCTGGACGGCGGCAAGCTGCTGGCGGCCATGGCGGAGCTGACGCTGCGCGGCACGAAGGGCGGCATCGTGGCCGCGCCGGTGAACGCGCCGAGCGCTGTGGAAACGGTGACCAAGCGCGCGGGCGGCAAGATGGTCTACACGAAGGTGGTGCCCAGCGCGCTGATGAGCGCCGCCACACGCGACACCGTGCGGCTGGTTGGCGATGGGGCGGGAGGCTTCATCTTCCCGGAGATCCAGCCGGTGTTCGACGGCATGTTTGCCATCAACAAGCTGCTGGAGGCGCTGGCGCGCTACGGCACCCGGCTCTCGGAGGTGGTGGACAATCTGCCGCCGTACCACCTGATCCGGGTAGACGTGAGCTGCCCGTGGGAGTACAAGGGCAAGGTGATGCGCATCCTCAGCGAGCAGTACCGCGAGCGGCGCGAGGAGCCCATCGACGGCATCAAGATCGACCTGGGCAAGGAGTGGGTGCTGGTGCTGCCCGACGCGGACCGTCCGCTGTTCCACGTGCTGGCGGAGGCGCGCACGCGGGACGCGGCGCAGACCCTGGCCGATAAGTACGCCCGGGTGGTGACAGGCCTGCAGCACTGAGGTCGCCTCTGCCGTCCGTAGCCAAAGCGCGCGGCATGGATGCGCGCGCTGGCACGGCGTGCGCGGCGTCATAGGTGCGCGCGCTGCCTGCGCTCAGCGACGCGATGGGGGGCTGTCGTCCGAGGGCGGTGGAGGCTGAGCGATGAGTGTAGGCGAGCGAGCGACGCAGCGGCGACGGACGCGCGTGCGCATCGGACTGATTGTGCTGGTGGCTGCGGTCGTGATGTTGAGCGTGGCCTTTGTGGCGCGGCAGGCGCTGCTCGGCCTGGAGGGTGTCCACGTGGTGGACCAGCGGCCGGCTGTCGCACAGCTGCGGCTCCCGGCTGGATTCCACGCGGCGCTCTTCGCCAGCGGGCTTCACACGCCGCGTTTCGCGACCTTTGGGCCGGACGGCACGCTCTATGTGGCGGAGGAAGGCTCGGGACAGGTGGTGGCGCTGCTGGATCCCGGCCATACAGGGCACGCGACGCGGGCAGTCGTAGTGGCTGGCGGACTGAAAGGCCCAACCAGTCTCGCGTGGTTCCAGGGCGCGCTCTACGTCGGGGCGTTCGACCGCGTGGTGCGGCTGACCGTGGGACCCGACCACGTCGCCACGCGCCAGGATGTCGTGATCCCCAATCTGCCGACGGGGGGCAACCACGTCACCCGGACCGCCCTATTCGGTGCCGACGGCCAGCTCTACGTCTCGATTGGCTCGACGTGCAACAACTGCGTGGAAGCGGACCCGCGCCGCGCCGTGGTGATGGTGTTCGCCGCGGATGGCAGCGGGGGCCGCGTGTACGCGCGCGGGATGCGCAACGCCGTAGGCATGGCCGTGAATCCGTGGACCGGAGAGATCTGGGTGACGGACAACGGCCGCGACCTGCTGGGCGACAATACGCCACCGGACACCATCTATGCGCTGCAAGATGGTGGCAACTATGGCTGGCCGCGCTGCCAGGCGGGCACGATCATCGATCCTGACCTGGGGCAAGCGGGCGCTTGCGCGGGAGTGGTGCAGCCGCTAGTGGACTTGCAGGCGCACTCGGCGCCGCTGGGCCTGGCGTTCTACGGCGGGCCTGCCGCGAGCGCGAGCGGCGGTGCGCTGGCCTTCCCGACGGCATGGCGCGGGCTCTTCGTGGCGTTTCACGGGTCGTGGAACCGCAGCGTGCCCACAGGATACAAAGTCGTCTTCATCCCGCTCGACGGCACGGGGCATGTGGCGGGTCCGGTGCGCGACTTCGCGACGGGCTGGCTCGGCGCGAACGGCGTCGCGAGCGGGCGTCCCGTAGGGGTGACGGTCGGACCGGATGGCGCGCTCTACGTGACCGACGACGCGGCGGGACACGTCTATCGCATCACCTACGGCAGCTGATCACGCGCCGGAGGAGAGGGCGGCGCGCAGCGCGCGATCGGGGCATTTGCCGGGGAAGGTGCGCTCGTAGCACACCATGCAATAGTCGCCTTCGCGGACGTCGTTCTCTTCACCCGTGCCGTAGTAGGTGATCGTATGCGGGTCGCAGGCGTGATGGCCGCAGGGGCGCAGGAGCGCCTCGGCACGGTGCGGCAGGCTATGCGGAAACTGGTCAATATAGCAGTCGGGATCGGAGGCGCTCGTCTGCGCCGCCGGGCCTCCCATCAGGTTCGGTATCGTGTCGCTGGCATCGGACATGTGCGTCTATCCCTCCTCGCGCGATATTGTATCACGGAGGAGAGCGGACGACGTGCCGGCTACGCGATGCGGCGAGCGGCATCGTCTGATATACTGCGGCAAGATCGCGTCAGCCTCACCTGAAGCGGTACAACAGGTGTGCGGAGTGTGGGAGGGATGGCATGCTGTCCACACTAATTCCAATCCTGCTGCCGGCTGCGCTGCCGCTAATCATCCCCATCGCGATATTCCTCGGGCATCGCCAGGCCACTGGCGCGATCATCGCGACCGGAGCGGGCGCAAGCGGCTCCCTGGCCGTGTGGTGGTTCGGACTTGGGGGCATAAATTCGCTCTATGGCTACATGGCCTCGATCTTCCCCCTCAGTATCGCGCTGCTCTTCGGCGGGTGCCTGTTGGGGCTCGCGGGCTGGACGCTCGTTCTCAACGCGACCATCAATGCGCGACACTGGCGGTGGACCGGTCTGCTGATCGCTATTGGGTATACGTGGTGTGTCACCCTTCTCTTCATCGTCGTCCGCGGCCAGAATCCCTGTTGGTTCGGCCAGCCACAGTTTCAGACCTCAGGCGTATTCTGGCAGTGCCCGCCACCTAACCCGTGGGTACAACTGTTAGCGCCCGTCGCCTTCCTTTCTACCCCGGTGGCTGTGCTGGCATACGGCATCCGTTCGCGTGTGCCACGCGTCCGCATTGTATCGGACGCCGTCGTGTCCTTGCCGCTCGCATCAGCTGGTGATGGCGAGCCCGATGCCGATTTTGAGATGCGCTTGGAGCGGATCTGACGCCTGCGGACGCGGTCAGGATGCCTCCAGAGCGCGTGGCGCTTGGGACAGCGACTCGGCGCCGGAATCGGTGACGAGCACGTCGTCCTCGATGCGCAGGCCGAATTCGCCGGGAAGATAGACGCCCGGCTCGACACTCGTGACCATGCCGGCGGCGAGGGGGCGATCGTAGCGCGGGTGCAGCAGCGGCAGAGCCTCGTGATAGCGGAAGCCGAGGCCGTGGCCGGTCTGGTGGGGGAATTGCGCGCCGAAGCCCGCGGCCGCGATCACCTCGCGGGCGGCGGCGTCTACCGCGCGGCCGGTGGCGCCGGGACGAAGAGCCGCGATGGCGGCGTCGTGCGCGGCGAGGACGAGCGCATGCACCTCGCGCTGGCGCGCGGACGGCTCACCGGCGACGGCGACACGCGTGAGATCGGCCCAGTAGCCATCCACTACCACGCCCAGCTCGAGGATCGCCAGCTCGCCTTCGGCGATAGGGCGCGAGCGCGAGACCTGGAAGGGACGGCCCGCCTCGGCGCCAGCGGCGCCCGCGAGGACGGTGGCCCAGCCGCGGGCGCGAGAGGCCCCCTGGAAGCCCACACCCCTGGTCTGAATGGCGGCATCCACAGCGGCGGCCACTTCGACTTCGGTGGCGCCGGGCCGCATGGCGGCCCGAAAGGCGGCGCAGCCGAGGTCGCCAACGGCCACAGCGCGGCGCACACCCGCGAGCTCGGCGGGCGTCTTGACGGCACGCTGCTCGTCGAGCAGCGTCGTGGCATCTACGGGCCCGGCGCCGAAGACGGCTTCGAGCATGGCGCGCGTGGGGATGGCGACGGCCACGGCTTCGCCGGAGACGTGCGGAGGCGCGACAGATTCGAAGCTGCCCTCATAGCCGACGCGCGGGGAGGAAGCAAGCCCGAGACGAGGCCGGAGATCGCGCAGATGAGCGGCGATAGCGCGCAGTGGATTGCCGTCATCCACGCCGCCGGAGCCAAACGTGCGCACTTCTGCCCAGCGGCCAGCCTCGGCCCACGAGCGCTCGGCCTCGGGAACGATCAGGACCGGATCGCCGCTCTGCGGTAAACAGGCGAAGCTGATGCCGTTCATGGGCAAGTAGCCCGTCAGCAACAAGACGTTTTCGGGCAGGCGACAGATCAGGGCCTCCAGGCCGGCGTCGCCCATGGCCGCGCGCAGCCGCCGCTCGCGTGTGTCGTCGGGCATGTGGTGCCTCCCGCTCTCAGCCGAAGCTGGCGATCAGGCCGCCATCCACGAGGTAGGCGGCGCCGGTGACGAACGAGGCCCGAGGGCTGGCGAGGAAGAGAACCACCTGCGCCACTTCTTCGGGCCGGCCTACGCGGCCGAGGGCGTGTCCCTTGCCCCATTTGCGGATGGTGGCTTCCTCGTCGGCGGCGGGCAGTTGGGCATGCACGGCGTAGTGGAGCATGGGCGTGTCAATCGAGCCCGGGCAGACGGCGTTGACGCGCACGTTCTGATCGGCGAAGTCGAGGGCCATATTGCGCGTGAGAGAGACGACGGCGCCGCGTGTGGCGACGTACGCGGCGACGGCCTTCTGGGTGGCGAACGCCTGGACGGACGAGGTATTCACAACGGCGCCACCGCCACGGGCGATGATGTGGGGCAGGCAGGCCTGGCTGACGAGGTAGACGCTGGTGAGGTTGCAGGCGAGGGTGCGATCCCAGACCTCGCGCGGCGTGTCCACGACGGTGCCGTAGGTCTGGATGCCCGCGTTGTTTATCAGCACGTCAATGCCGTCGTACTGCGCGACGGCGGTGTCCGCGAGGCGCCGCGCGTCTTCCTCCCGCGTGACGTCCGCCGGTACGAACACCACATCGCCCCCAGCGTCGCGCGTCTCCGCGGCGGTCCGCTCGCCCTGCTCGACGTTCACGTCGCCGAGCACGACGCGCGCACCCTCGGCGGCGAACGCGGCCACGCAGGCGCGGCCGATGCCACTGGCTCCCCCGGTAATCACCACGACCTTGCCATCGAATTCCATGCGCTGCCTCCGCCTCCGGATTCAGGAGTGCCCGCACCTGCGCCGCGACCTGCCCGCCACTGCTCAACGGCGCTCTATGCCGCTCCGCCGCCATCCAGGTGCACGACGTTGCCGGTGCGCGCGCTCTCGCGCGCGGACTCGATGATGCGCAGACTGGCGATGGAGTCGGCGGGATCCACGGGCAGCGGACCGCCAGCAACGATGGCATCGCGCATCAGCGCATAGAACGACTCATAGCTGCCGGGAACGGTCTCGACGGTGCCGTCGATGGGCAGGCCGCCAACCTCGCCGACGAGACGCCCCCAGCGCTCGCGCGGCTCTTCGCCCCATCCGGGGTCGCCTGGCCGGGCGCCGGCCACGAGGTCATCTTCCTGCGGGTCGAGGTGCTGCTTCTCGTAAATGCCGCGCATGCCGACGACGCGCATACGCGGTCCCGGCTGGCGGGGAATGACGCTCGCCCAGAGATGGGCCACCTGGCCGCCGGGGAAGCGCAGGGCGATGAACGTGTCGTCATCCACCTTCACGCCGGGACGGCGCAGGTCGGATTCGGCGTAGACCGAGACGGGCTGGCCGAAGAGCACACGCGCCTGGTCAATCAGGTGGGCGCCGAGATCGAAGAGCAGTCCACCGGCTTCCTCCGGCTCGGGGCGCTCGCGCCAGGCGTCTGGCCGCACGGCGGGCCGGTAGCGCTCGAAGCGGCTCTCGAAGCGCACGACGGGGCCGAGGGCGTCAGCGGCGATGAGACGGCGAACGGTGAGGAAGTCATTGTCCCAGCGGCGGTTCTGAAAGACGGTGAAGAGCTTTCCCGTGCGCCGCGAGGTGTCCAGCAGGCGCTGTGCCTCGGCGGAAGAAGGGGCGACGGGCTTGTCCACCACGACGGGCAAGCCAGCCTCCATCGCGGCGATGCCGAGCGCGACGTGGGCACGGTTGGGCGCGGCGACGACGACGAGGTCCAGTCCGGCGGGATCGGCCAGCATGGCCTCTGGAGTCGCATGGATGACCGCTTCCGGATAGTCGTGGCGCGCCTGCGCCTGTCGATCCGGATTGGCGGTGACGATGTCGCTCACGGTCATACCGGGTGTGGACGCGACGAGCGGGGCGTGGAAGACGGAGCCGGCAAGGCCATAGCCGATGACGCCGACGCGTAGGGTCTCACGTGAAGAGGACGAGGCGGAGGTGGGGGTGCCTGCCATGCGTGCGCTCCTTGGTGGCTGAGAAACGGGCGAGAGCGCCGGACCGGTTGTGCCGGGCCCAGCGCTCCCAGACGAACGTCAGGTGCGGACTCACCGATAGCCCGTGACGCTGCGGCGACGAGCCAGTGCGTCGATCAACACGGCGAACAAGAGCACCACCCCTTCCGCCATCAACTCGACAGATGCTGGCTGGCCAGTCAGCGTAAGGCCGTTGATCAGGCTGCCCACCACCAGGGTGCCAAGCATGACCCCCCACACGGAGCCGCGTCCGCCGAAGAGGCTGACCCCGCCGATGACGGCCGCCGCGATGGCGTTCAGCAGCAGCGACTGATCGAGCTGGGCAGGCGCGGAGACTTCGCGCGAGACCTCGAGAATGCCACCCACAGCGGCGAGCGTCGACGCCAGCGTGAAGATGGCGATGCGCAAGCCGACGACGTTGATGCCCGCGCGGCGCGATGCCTCGGCATTGCCGCCCACCGCATAGATATGCCGGCCGAAGGCGGTCCTGGTGGTGATCAGCCAGAACAGCGTGATGACGCCGACAAGGATCAGTGTGACGAGCGGCACGCCCTGGTAGAGCTCGAAGGCGGTCATCACACCGCCGACCAAAATGATCGGCAGGCCGATACGCAGAGCCAACCGGCCGGTGGATTCTACGGACAGCCCCAACTTCTGGCGCCGGGCGCGAGTCAGCAGGATGGGGATGATGTAGAGCACAAGCCCCAGCACGGGCAGGCCGATGCCCAGGTAGTCCGGGAGGTAGAAGACGGCGATCGCGTCAATGGTATGGTTGTAGACCGGGAGGGTGGTCTGTGGCTCCAGAATCTTTGAGAGCAGCCCCTGATAGCCGATGAACCCGGCCAGGGTGACGATGAACGACGGCATGCGCACGATGGAGATGAAGAAGCCGTTGATCGCTCCCATGACCATGCCCGCGACAATGCCGGCCAGAATCGCTTCCCAGGCTGGCCATCCATGGCGTGCCGAGAGGATGCCCATAATCGCGCCGCTGAGATAGGCGACCGCGGACAACGACAGATCGATTTCGGCGATCAGCAGGACGAGTACCGCGGCGACCGCCAGAATGCCAGTGGTCGTAATTTGCAGCGCCAGGAAGCTGAGGTTGCGGGGCGTCAGGAAGAAGCTGTGGCCAGCATACTGGAAGTAGATGGCAATGACGATCAGCCCGATGAAGACAGGAAGCTGACCGACATCGCCACGCAGCAGCTGACCAAGCGCGGGTATGCGGCGCTTGGTAGGAGCGGACACCTCAGGAGCAGCCACAGTTGCCGTGGCCCCAGGCGCGGACGAGGGATGCTCTTCCGGATTGCTGCTCATCTGGCTGCTCATCGCTCATGCCTCCTGTGCCAGAGCGGTGTCGCTCTTCCCGTTTTCGTTCAGCATCTCGCCGAATTCGGCTCCCGTAATCGCTGACACCACCTGTTCCGGAGTCGTGGTGTGAATGTCGTACGTGCCCACGCGGCGGCCCAGGCGCAAGACGATCACACGATCCACCACTTCGAACACATCCGCCAGATTGTGTGAGATGACCACCACCGCCAGTCCCCGCTCACGAAGACGGCGGATCAGATTGAGCACCTGGCGCGTTTGCGCGACGCCCAGCGCCGCCGTGGGCTCGTCCAGGAGGACGACCTTGGGATTGCGCAGGATCGTCTTGGCAACGGCGATAGATTGACGCTGCCCACCGGAGAGGGCGGCCACGGGGACGCGCACAGACCTCAGAGTGGTCACTTGCAGCTGGTGCAGCACCTCGAGCGTGCGCCGCTCCATCTCGATTTCGTTGAGCACGCCCCCGACCCCCGGAATGCGGACCATGAGGTCTTCGCGCCCGAGGTAGAGATTGGCCACGACGTCGAGATTGTCGCTGAGCGCGAGGTCCTGATAAACCGTTTCGATGCCGAGGCGTGTGGCATCCTGTGGCCCTGAGATACTAGCCTGTTTGCCCTCGACATAAATCTGGCCGGAGTCGGCCAAGTTGACGCCGGCGATGGTCTTGATGAGCGTGGACTTGCCCGCTCCGTTATCGCCGACAAGCCCAACCACCTCGCCTGACCAGACTTCGAAGTCCACGTCCGTCAGAGCTTGCACGGCGCCGAACGCCTTAGTTATGCCAGTCAGGCGCAACGCCGGTTCTCCGCTTCGCGGGGGCGCTGCGGCGGGCCTCGGACTGGAGGCCGCCGACATGTTGCTCTCAGCCATAGCATCCTCCCAACCTGCGATCAAGGCCAACGGAGAAATTGCGCTCCACCTGAACAGAGTGGGTGCGTCGCGTGACCCGCTGATGTAACAGGGGCAGCGGATAGCCGCTGCCCTCAACTACAGGAGAGTATCAGGTGTAGTGCCGATAGTGGTGCCTATAAGGGTAGCACGAGCGCGAGGCTCGTGCTACCACTGTCATAGGCTGGGTGAGATTACGGGCAGACGCCGCCGGCACCCGACGGCACACCCTGACAGATAGCCGACACCGTGACGAAGCCATCGGCGACGACCGTCGTCTTGATGTTGCTGATGTCCACCTCGGTGACGGGATTGAGCACTGATTTGATCTGGGCTGTCCCGTTGGGGTTCTTGACCGTCGTGCTGGCGATGGACGAGGTGTCCGTGCCATTGCTGATGGCGGCGACGAGTTGGCCAACCGAGTCCGCAAGCTTCTTGATGGGCTTATAGACCGTCATGGACTGGTAGCCCAACAGAATGTTGCGGATGCCGCTGACCTCGGCGTCCTGGCCGGTGACGAGCACCTTGCCAGCCAGATGCTGCGACTGCAGGGCGGCGATGACCGTGTTGGCCATGCCGTCGTTCATGACGTAGGCGACGGCGATCTGGTTGTGGTTGGCCGTCAGAGCGGCTTCGGCTTCGGTCTGGGCCGTGGAGTTGGTCCAGCCTGGCGTGAACTGCTCGTAGACCTTGTGAAGGGTGTTGGCGGTGAACAGCGGATCGAGCACCGAGTGCGCGCCATTGCCGAACAGATGCGCGTTGTTGTCGGTGTCGGACCCGTCGATCATCATGACGTTATTGTTGCCGTCCTGCGAGACGTACTGCTGGTAGTGGGCCGCGATGTAGTCGCCCTGGGCCTTGCCCACGGCGAAGCCATCGAAGGAAGCGTAGTAGTTCAGGTCGTCGGAGTAGATCAGGCGATCGTAGCTGATGACGGGAACATTACTCTGCTTGGCCTTGGCTACGATGGCCGCCGCCGCCGTGCTATCCACCGGGGCAACAACCAGGATGCAGGCACCCTGGGTCAGCTCTGACTCAGCCTGAGTCTGCTGGGTCGCGGAGCTCCCCTGAGCGTTAGGCGCATCTACGGTGGCGCCGGGCAGGTCCGCCTTGATGGCCGCCACCACATCGGGATGGTCCGCCGCCTCCCAGCGCGCCGCGGTGGCGCTCTCCGGGAGCAGGAAGGCAATGTGCTTGCAGTTCTTGCCGTTGGACACCGCGCTGCCAGGTGTACTGGTACCGCCGCCGCCGCATGCCGCCACAAGCAGGGAAGCGCCGACGAGCGCGGTTACCGCAAGTCGTGCACGAATCGAATGCATCGCGAGGTTCTCCATTTCATCTCGAGACTGTGGGGATCAATCGGTGAAGTTGCGCTGTCTGCCGTTTACTTCCCTCCTTCTCCGCGCTCGTGGCCGTGCGTAGTCCGCACGCTCCCAGGCGTGCAAACACTCGGCGAAAGGTGAACGCACCCTCTAAGCACCTACGAGTACTACGTCGCGTTCGATGCCGATCTCTCACAGCGAGCGCGGGCGAATACTGTGGCAAAGATACGGCAAACAGACGGCGAGAATGCCGGGCTATACGCCTCATGCTGTCCCCTCCGTCCACGCGTGGGATGCCGGCGGTGTGCGAGTTGTCCACGCGGAAGGCTCGGACGCAGGATCGTCCGTCGAGTCGTCCGCGCGGGTCTCCGCGAGCACACCTGCCAGCGCGCTCCCATCGCGCGCCCTGCTGGGCGCGGCGTAAGTAGCGCTGACGCCGAAGGCGGCGTCGATGACCATGGCGATACCGCCGAGCGCGATGGCGCTGTCGGCCAGCGCCCCAACACTGATGCGTGTGTGAGCCGACGCCACCGAGAAGCTGCGGGCTGCGACGACGCGACGAATGGGGTCGAGCAACAGGTCTTCCGCCCGCGCCAGACTGCCGCCGATCAGAATCGCCGATGGATTGATCAGGTTGACCAGGCCCGCCAGCACCACGCCAATGCGCTCACCCGCACGTCCGAGCGCAGCGCGGCTCGCGGGGTCGCCGTCGAGCGCGGCCCGCACAACCACCGCGACGTCGGGCGCCAGCCGCGCGCTGGCCTCGGACGGACCAGACCTCGCCGTGGGAGCCACCGACAGCAGCGCCCCGGTGCGCAGGGCATCGTCCACGATGGCGCCGCCGCTCGCGACCGCCTCCAGACAGCCACGGCTGCCGCAGTCGCACAGCGGACCGTCCTCGTCAACGGTGACGTGTCCGATCTCGCCGGCGCTGCCGCGGCTGCCGCGATAGATCTGCCCATCCATGACCAGGCCGCCGCCGATGCCCGTCCCGATTTTGAGGTAGGCGAGGTCGGCGATGCCCACCCCCGCGCCGTAGCGGCTCTCACCCAGAGCGCCCAGGTTGGCGTCGTTGTCCAGGTAGACGGGCACTCCCAGCTCATGCATGAGAATGCCTCGAACATCCACGCCATCCCAGCCGGGCATGCGCGGGGGGGCGACGGGACGCTGCAGGCTGGAGTCCATGGGGCCAGGCATGCCCATGCCGACGCCGACGACCTGACTCCAGAGGATGTGCCGCTCGTCGAGGAAGGCGCGCAGCTCGCCGATGAGCCAGGGGAGACAGGCGTCAGGGCCGCGATCCACGTCAAAAGGCCCGGAGCGACGCGCCACGACGTTCGCGGCGAGGTCGCTGAGCATGATCGTCAGGTGGCTGCGGCCCATGTCCACGCCGAGAATGTAGCCCGCCGAGGCGTTGAAGTGCACGAGGATGGCGCGGCGGCCGCCGCTGGGCGTGGCGCTCTGGGGGTTGCCTTCACGCACCAGGCCATCTTTGAGCAGGGCATCCATGATGCTGCTGACGGTGGTGCGTGAGAGGCCAGTCTGGCGGGCAACCGCGACGCGCGCGATGGGGCCGTGCTCGCGGACACAGTTGAGGATGAGACGACGGTTGAGCTCACGCATGAGGCGCAGATCGGCGCCCCTAGCGGCAGCGGGGCCCTCTCCAGAGAGGGCATCACGGGAACGCATGCCACGAACGATGTGGCGCACGGTGCGGCTCATGCTCGAACACCCCCTTTGGTGCGTCAGCTAGCTTAGCATCCAGCCATTAGTTTGTCAAGTGTCTTTACTTACCTCCTGATGCGACGTTCCGCGCGAGCAGCGGCGTTGACACGACCTACCCCCGAACATATACTGAACCAGTACGGGTCCGGCTGGCGGGCCAGGAATGCCCAGCGTCCGCCGGCGAACGCATGACGAATGATGCCGCACGTGGCGACCAGGGAGAACGATGAGCAGCCCTTCTACCAAGCGCGACCAGCGCCGCGAGGCCCGGCGCGCGCAGTTTCTTCAGCAGCAGGAGCAGCGCCGCCGCACGCGGGAGCGAGCGCGGCGCGTGCAGTTGACCAGGCGTATCGCGCTCGTGGCGGTCCCCGTGCTGGTGATCGGGCTGCTGGTCTGGGGCGTCATCGCCCACTTCACCACGGCCTCCTCCACCACGACCCCAGCGCCGCGGCATACGCCGACCGGCACCAATACGCACCCGGCTACGGGCCAGGTCGTGGACGGCATCAGCTGCGTGACCACCGAAGGCAATGTCCAGCACTACCACGCGCAGATCTACATCTACGTGAATGGGCAAAGCCAGCAGATCCCCGAGGGTGTGGGCATCCCGAACGGCCAATGCCTCTACGCGCTGCACACGCACGATGCGTCGGGAATCGTGCACATCGAGTCGCCCGACCATTCGTCGTACGTGCTGGGCAACCTGTTCGACATCTGGGGCCAGCCGCTCTCGACGACGAACGTCATGGGGCACCAGGTGGATAGCGCACACAAGTTGGTGGTGGACGTCTATGATGCCAATGGCAAGATGAGCGTCTACACCGGCAATCCGCTCAACTTGAAGCTCCAGGCGCACGAGACGGTCTACCTGCTGTACAACAGCCCACACGTCAGGACAGCACCGTTCACCCAGTGGAACGGGCTGTGATGCGATCGTCGCGGTAGTGGCCGGCACGGGCCGCGCCACTGACTCAAGAGGAAGGGACCGCCTATGATGGCGGTCCCTTTCGCGTGTTTTCGATCACGCTGCCATGCAGTCGCGTGGACTCCATGGTTAGGGCTGCGAAGACAGCGCTGCCAACCGGCGATACTGGAGGGAATCGAGGAAGAGCGGCACAAAAAGCGCCGCGGCGTCGCCCAGGTCCAGCGCGCGAGCCTCCGCGGGCGCAACAAATACCATCGCAACGCCCTCGCCCAGCACTATATCGTCCTGGCGCGCGGAAGTGCGCGCACAGTAGACGAACCATTCGTTGACAGCGCCAGGCTGGAATTGTGACGGACGCGTACCGTGCCAGAACAGCGTCAGCGGCCCTGCGACGCGCAGGCCCGTCTCCTCGAGCAGCTCGCGGCGGGCAGCCGCCTCGGGATGCTCTCCTGACTCGATGTGGCCGCCGGGCATGCTCCATTGGTTGGCAGCCACGGGCGCACGCCCATCGCGCAATTGCAGCAGCAGGCGCCCGCGGTCGTCCACGAGCAGCACGCAGGCGAGCCGGGAATCCAGGGGTGGGGTGGTCATGCAGGCCAATCCTTTGGGTGGGGCGTGACGCAGGGAAACGCGCCCTGGTCTGCCGGGGGGAGAGCGGACCAGGGCGCGCTCGAAGACTAGCGAATGAGCGCAAGCTACTCGGCGACAGAACCACCGGCGGATGTGGAGCCACTGCTGTAGCTCGGGTTGTGCGCGCCGGGGCGCACCAGCTCGCGCACCACTTCCTTGACGTGGGCGGAGGAGAGGCCATAGATTTCGCGCAGGATGGCGGGAGCGCCGTGCTCGACGAAGATGTCGGGCAGGCCGATGATCTTCAGCCGGACGTCATGCAGGCCGCGCGCGTGGAGCAGCTCTGCCACCGCGCTGCCAAAGCCGCCGGCGGCAGAGCCATCCTCGATGGTGACAAGGCAGTGGGTGGCGCGCGCCAGACGCAAGATCAACTCTTCATCCAGCGGCTTGGCCCAGCGGGCGTTGACCGCGGCGGCGATGATGCCCTCTTCGGCGGCGAGCTCGCGGACCGCCTGCAAAGCGGGTGGCACCATGTGGCCGTAGCCCAGCACGGCGCACTCGGCGCGATCGATCTCGTCTTCGGGCGTGAGCAGCTCGGCCTTGCCGATGGGCAGGGAGTGGAACTCGGTGGAGAGCGGCACGCCAACGCCTTTGCCGCGCGGGAAGCGCAGCGCGACAGGGCCATCCATGTAGACGGCGGTGTAGAGCATGTCGCGCAGCTCCGCCTCATCCTTGGGCGCCATCACGCGCATATTGGGGATCATGCGCAGGAAGGCGATGTCGAAGGCGCCCTGCTGCGTGTGGCCGTCTTCGCCGACGAGGCCAGCCCGGTCAATGGGGAAGACCACGTGCAGATTCTGGACGCACACGTCATGGATGACCTGGTCGAACGCACGCTGGAGAAAGGTGGAATAGATCGCGGCGACGGGCTTGAGGCCCTCGCAAGCCATGCCGGCGGCGAAGGTGACGGCGTGCTGCTCGGCGATGCCGACATCGAAATAGCGGTCGGGGATGGCCTGGGCGAGCTTGTTGAGGCCCGTGCCCTCGGCCATGGCGGCAGTAATGCCGACGATGGTGCGATCCTGGCGCGCCAACTCAACCAGGGCGTTGCCAAAGACGTCGGAGTATGCGGGCGGGCCGCCGGGGTCTTTTTTGATCTGGCCAGTCTGCACGTCGTACGCGCCCGGGCCGTGGAACTTGGTAGCGTCGGCCTCGGCGTAGTCGCAGCCTTTGCCCTTCTTGGTAATCACCTGGATGATGATCGGACCTTCGAGATCGCGGGCCTTGCGGAAGATCTCGATCATGCCCTGAGTGTCGTGGCCGTCGAAGGGGCCGAGGAAGGTGAAGCCAAGCTCCTCGAAGATGACGCCGCTCTTGCTGGGCAGCACGAACTCCTTGGCGCTGCGCACGCTGCGCTCGGCCACTTCTTTGGCCATCTCGCCCACGCCGGGGACGGATTCGAGCCGGTGCATGGCGGCGTTGCGCAAGCGCCAGTAGCTCTTGCCGGCGCGTATCTGGCCGAGGTGGGTGTGGAGCGCGCCGACATTGTCGGAGATGCTCTTGTCGTTGTCGTTGATGACGATGATGAGGTTGCGCCGCATCGCACCGGCGTTGTTGATGGCTTCGAGGGCCATGCCGCCGGTGAGCGCGCCGTCGCCGATGATGGCGACCACCTTGAAGCGCTCGCCACGCAGATCGCGCGCGACGGCCATGCCGAGGGCAGCGGAGATGGAGGTACTGGCGTGGCTCGCGCCGAACGCGTCGTACGGACTTTCATCGCGGCGCAGATAGCCAGAGAGGCCGTTGAACTGCTTGATGGTGCGGAAGCGGTCGCGGCGTCCGGTGACGAGCTTGTGCGGATACGCTTGATGGCCGATATCCCAGACCAGGAGGTCTTTAGGAGTGTCGAAGGCGATGTGTAAGGCGAGCGTGAGCTCGATGGTGCCCAGGTTCGGAGCGAGGTGTCCGCCGCGAAGCGCGACTGTCTCGATGATCTCCTTGCGCATCTCCTCGGCGAGCTGGTTGAGCTGAGCCGGGGTGAGTGTCTTGAGCTGGGCCGGGGTGTTGATGGTGTCCAGAATTCTTGCCAACGTCAAAAGCCTCCTCCATGCCACGGCCACCACCGTACGCGCTCTGCGACGTGCCGCCAAGATAGGCACATAGCTTGCCTGGACCGCTGCATATTTGATTGCAATTATAGGGCCGTGGAACGGTGTCAACAACGCGCGGGACACCGCCGGGGACGCACTCGTGTGCACGGTTACAAGCACGGGTGTGCCCGCGCCGGGCGCAGCCAGGGAGCGCGCCCAGCCGTCCTCCATACGGGCGGTGCTACGTATGGTCGCCGGGGCGGCGGGACGGCAGGCCGGAGCGGGCAGCGGACCGGGTCGCGGCGGCGTCTATGGTACGCACAGGGCTCAACGGCGCGGGGGGATCAGAGGTCCGAAGGAGGACTGGCACGTGTTGAGAAAAACAGCGCGCGTGGCGCTTGACACCCCCCTATCCATGTGTTATATTCATCTGTGCGTCTGGCGCAAGGGCGCCGATGCAGCATGCCTCGCCGAGATCATGGTGAGGTGGTGGCGCACCTGAACAACTGAAGAGTGGTAAGGGCAAGCAAAGATCTAGCGGCCTGAAACATAATCAACGGGTCTGGCTGGCCATACGAACTTAGGATGTCTCCGAGCGGGGACATCTCACAATTCTGCATGGCGAGTTTGATCCTGGCTCAGGACAAACGCTGGCGGCGTGCGTAACACATGC
>CAYQFU010000082.1:16487-21213 GCA_964416775.1 uncultured Ktedonobacterales bacterium | reverse complement strand
GCATCATCCCGCTCATCCGCTATCGCAGCAAGGACATGGTGCTGCGCCTGCCCGCCAGCACCTGCACCTGTGGCCGCACGGGCGATCTCTATGAGGGCGGCATCCGCGGGCGCTGGGACGACATGAAGCTGATCCGCGGCACCAACGTCTACCCGCGCGCCGTGGAGGCCATCGTGCGCGAATTCGACGCGATCGACGAGTTCCGGATCTACATCTGGCGCAAGGATGACATCCGCGACGAAATCACGATCAACGTGGAGGTGAAGCCGGGGCGCGAGGCCGAGTGGCCCGAGCTGGAGGGGCAGCTGGCCAGGACACTCTCCGCCGCCCACGAGGGCTTGCGCTTCGACATCGAGCGCGCGGACTACGGCACGCTGCCGCGTTTCGAGCTGAAGGCCAGGCGGCTGGTGGATGCGCGCCCCCAGCCCGAGTACGCGACGGCTTCCGAGCAGCAGCGCCAGGAGGGGCGACCGTGAGCGAGACCGATCTGTTGCACCGTCCCATCACCGCGTCCGAGGCGGACGTCCTGCGCGCCTACGAGGCGCTGAAGGCGCTGGCCGCGCGCGACGACCTGCCGCCCTGCGCCGCGCGCAACGTGCGCAAAGCCCTGGCTTGCCTCTGGCAGGCCACCAACGATCTCGACCTGCAATTCGAGCAGCTCTACGACCTGGGCGTCTGAGCGGCTCCTCGTGCTGATGTACCGGACTCTTGCCCCATACGTCTGCCGCGCAGTCGTGCCAATCCGGTTCCCCGCCCTGTGCGACGGGGCGGGGTGGGGGGAGGGGAAATTCGCGTCCGCGCGCCGGTGCGGCTGCAATGGCCGGCGCGCGGACTCAAGGATTGTGCGACTGCTCATGTCCGATCAAAACGCTCGACCCGCGCTCTTCGTCGACCTGGATGGCACCGTGCGCGACACTCTGACTGGGCGCGTGCATCCCCTGGACCCGTGGGACCAGCGCCTGCGTCCTGGCGTGCGCCGGCGGCTGGCGGACTATCGCGCGCGCGGCTACGCCATCGTGGGTGTGACGAACCAGGGCGGGGTGGGCCTGGGCCTGCTGAGCGAGGACGACGTGGAGGCCATCAACCAGCGGCTGATGGACGATCTCGCGCCGGGCCTCTTCGACCTGATCCTGTACTGTCCCTACCATCCGCGCAGCCGGGTCCCCCGGTATCGCGACCAGGCGGACTGCCGCAAGCCGCGACCGGGCATGGCGTTCGAGGCGCGCGACCGGCTGGGGCTGGACCTGACCCGCTCGCTTATGGTCGGCGACATGGAGACGGACCGGCAATTCGCGCGCAATGCCGGCATCGGCCGGTTCATCTGGGCGGACATGTTCTTCAAGGACGACGATGATCTGGAAGCGTCCGGCGAGCAGCAGGCCGCGGCCAAGTAGCCGAGTGAGAGAGGGGGAGGGAGTCCACATGCGCGAGATCGAGGAACGTGCGGCCGCGGCGTATCGCGCGCATTTCCATGCTGAGCCGGAGGTGGTGACGAGCGCGCCGGGACGCGTCAACTTGATTGGCGAGCACACGGACTACAGCGGCGGCTTTGTGCTGCCGTGCGCTGTGGATCCACGCGTGGCGGTCGCGGCGGGCATGGGCACGGGCGATCTCTACTCAGCCGATCAGGGCGAAGCGCGGCCCACGGCGCGCGAACAGGACATCAGCTGGGCCGACTACCCGCGCGGGGTCGCCTGGGCTCTGGGGCAGTCGCGAGGGGAGGATGTGCCGCCATTCCACGCGGCGTTCGCCGGCGAGGTGCCGCAAGGCGCTGGGCTCTCGTCGTCGGCGGCCATCGAGGCGGCAACCGGCCTCGCACTGAACGCGCTCTTCGGCCTGGACATGCCCCGGCCCAAGTTGGCGCTGCTCTGCCAGCGCGCCGAGAACGACTTCGTCGGCGTGCCCTGCGGTATCATGGACCAGTACGCCTCGCTGCTCTGCCAGGCGGGCAATGCACTGCTCCTGGATTGCCGGTCATTGGAGGCGGAGCAGGTGCCGCTGGACCTCGATGCCGCCGGGCTGGCGCTGCTCGTCTGCGACACGCGCGTCAAGCGCGAGCTGGGAGACGTGCCATACCGGGAGCGCCGCGAGGCGTGCGAGCATGCGGCACGGGCGCTGGGCGTGGCGCTGCTGCGCGACGCCCGCGAAGCGGATCTGGAGCGACTCTCGGGCGTCGAGCAGCGGCGCGCGCGTCATGTCGTCACGGAGAATGCCCGCGTGCTGGCCGCTGTCGGGGCGTTGCGCGCGTGCGACTTCGCCGCCTTTGGCGAGCTGATGTACGCGTCGCATGCCTCGTTGCGCGACGATTTCGCGGTTTCCACCCCCGAGCTGGACGCCTTCGTAGCGGTCGCGCGGACGGCCGGAGCGCTCGGCGCGCGGCTGACCGGCGCCGGGTTCGGCGGCTGCGCCATCGCGCTGCTGCCCGAGCGAGACAGAGCGGCGCTGGCGGCGGCGGTCAGCGAGCGCTTCGCCCGTGAGCGCTTTGTGGAGCCGCGCTGCTACGCCTATCACCCATCGGTGGGTGCGGAGGTCGCGCGATGAGGGCAGATACGGCAGATGACGTGGCGCTGCGTCGAGAGGGGATGGCCGCGCGGCGGCAACGGCTGGCCGCGCTGATGGAGCGGCACGGGCTGGGGGCGCTATTGCTGCGCCGGCCGGCCAACTTCGCCTGGTACACCGGGGGAGCGGACAATCGCGTCAACCACGCGTCGCCACTGGGCGAGGTGGATGTGCTGGTGACGCCCGACGCCGAGCGCATCGTGGCGAACAACATCGAGGCGCCGCGCATGCGCGACGAGCAGACACCCGACATTCCCGTCGTGGAGTATCCGTGGTACGACGAGGTGTGGCCCACGTTGCGTGAGGTGGTCGGTGGGGCACGCCTGGGCGCCGACTTCGCGCTGCCAGACGCGATGGACCTGGCGGACGCGATCGAACCGCTGCGTTACGTGCTGGACGCCGACGCCATCGCCCGCTATCGCCAGGTGGGCGCGGACGCCGCGCTGGCGCTCGCGGAGGCGCTGGATGGGCTGGCGCCGGGGATGAGCGAGCGCGAGGCGGCGGCACGCATCAAGGCGGCGTGCGAGCGGCGCGCGCTGGCGTGCCCGGTGGCGCTCGCGGCGGCGGACGACCGCATCGCGCGCTATCGCCACCCCATCCCGTATGACCGCATCGTCCAGCGGCGGCTCATGCTCGTCTGCTGCGCCGAGCGCGGCGGCCTCTACGCCAACCTCACGCGCATCGTCAGCTTCGCGCCGCCCGACGACGAGCTGCGCCGCCGCATGGATGCCTGCGACGTGATCTTGCGCCGTATGCGCCAGGAGGCGACGCGCCCCGGCCACACCCTGGCGCAGGCCTTTGCCGACTGCCAGCGATTCTATGCCGAGGCAGGCTATCCCGACGAGTGGCGGCTGCACCACCAGGGCGGTCTCACCGGCTACGCCTCGCGCGAGGTGCTGGCCACGCCGCGCACGACGCAGGTCATCCAGGTGGGGCAGGCCTTCGCCTGGAATCCGTCCATTACCGGCACGAAGTCCGAGGAAACCTTTATCCTCACGGAGGCCGGACCCGAAGTGATCTGACGCGGCGGCGAGCGCGGCCCCGCGGCCAAATAGGTAGGCATGCTTCCCACGCGGGCCGCTGTCGAGTACACTTGCCTGGCGATGGATGGCCCATCGCCGCCAGAGGGCGCTGGAATGGAGTCTCAAACGTGAAGCTGCTGGTCACGGGTGGAGCGGGATACGTCGGAAGCGTCGTCGCGGCGCATCTCCGCGACGCGGGCCACGAGGTGACGATCCTCGACAACCTTTCCAAGGGACATGAGCAGGCGGTCGCGCGCGGCATCCGCTTCCTGCGGGCCGATCTGCTCGACGCCGAGCAGCTGCGGCGCGCGCTGGCGGGCGGATACGACGGCGTGCTGCATTTCGCGGCGCTCTCGCTGGTCGGCGAATCGGTGGAGCAGCCCGAGCGCTACTTCCGCAATAATGTGGTCGGCACGCTCAACCTGCTGGAGGCGATGCGCGCGACGGACGTGCCGCGCCTGGTCTTCTCCTCCACGGCCGCCGTGTATGGCGAGCCGGAGACCACTCCCATCGTCGAGACGGCCCCAACTCAGCCCACCAATCCGTACGGCGCCTCCAAGCTGGCGGTGGACCAGCTCATCGGCTTTGCGGCGCGGGCGCATGGTCTGGCCGCCGCCAGCCTGCGCTACTTCAACGTGGCTGGAGCCAGCGGCGACCTGGGCGAGGATCACCATCCCGAGACCCATCTCATTCCCCTGCTGCTCCAGGTGGCGGCTGGCCGCCGGCAGGCGATCGAGATCTTCGGCACCGACTATCCCACCCCTGACGGCACGGCCATTCGCGATTACATCCACGTGGAGGACCTGGCGCGCGCGCATCTGCTGGCGCTGTTGGGGGGGCGGTCCGGCGAGCATCGCCTCTACAACCTCGGCAGCGGCACTGGCTTCTCGGTGCGCGAGGTGATCGAGGCGGCGCGGCACGTGACGGGCCACCCCATTCCCGCTGTGGAGCGCTCGCGGCGCGCGGGCGACCCCGCGGTGCTGGTCGCGTCCAGCCACAAGATTCGCGAGGAGCTGAGCTGGAAGCCAGAGAAGCCTGCGCTGACCACCATGATCGCGGATGCCTGGGCGTGGACGCGCGCCCATCCGCATGGATGGGGCGAGGGCTGAGGCCCCTCTGCTGCTGGCACGCCCCATGCACCACCC
>CAYQFU010000082.1:0-16387 GCA_964416775.1 uncultured Ktedonobacterales bacterium | reverse complement strand
ATTGCCCTGATTGCCCTGAAGGAGCGCGCGGACTGTGCCCGGCATCGCCGGTGCATCGTGCCGAGCGATCCAGTGACCGAGCCGGATAGCGCCGAGTGGAGAGTGCATCGTGGAGCGAAAAAGTAGGCGCAAGGTAGAAAAGGTAGAGCGAGCCGATGGACGCGCTCCCGCCGGGAGCGCGCGGCCCGTTCGCGTGATTCCGCTCGGAGGCGTCGGCGAGGTGGGCAAGAACGCCACCGCCGTCGAATACGGCAACGACATCGTGCTGGTGGACGCCGGCGTCAAATTCCCGGTGGAGGAGGAGCGCGGCATCGACCTGGTGATCCCGGATGTGTCGTACCTGCGCGAGCGGTTGAATCGGCTGCGCGGCATCCTGCTGACGCACGGTCACGAGGACCATATCGGCGGGCTGCCGTACCTGCTGCCGCAGCTGGCGACGCCCGACCGGCCACTGCCCCTCTATGGCTCGGCGCTGACACTGGGACTCGTGCGGCCGAAGCTGCTGGAGCGGCGCGCGCTGGACTACGCCGACCTGCGCGTGGTCGGCCCCGGTGAGCGGACACGGCTGGGCCAGCGCATGGAGTTCGAGTTTATTCCGGTTGCCCACAGCATTCCCGGCAGCTACATGGTGGCGCTCTCCACGCCGGCCGGTGTGATCATCATCACCGGGGATTACAAGCTGGACCCGACGCCGATCGAAGGCCCGACCACCGACCTGGCGCGGCTGCGCGCGCTGGGCGACGCGGGCGTGCTGGCGCTGCTGTCGGACTGTGTGCGCGTGGAACGGCCGGGACGTACGCCGACGGAGCAGCTGGTGACGGCCACCATCGAGCGGCTGATCGTTCAGGCTCCGGGTCGTGTCATCCTCACGAGCTTCGCCTCGAACATCCCGCGCCTGACCTGCGCCCTGCGCATCGCACACCAGCAGGGGCGCAGCACGGCGGTGGTGGGCCGCAGCATGGAGCAGAATCTTCAGGTCGCGTTGGAGCTGGGCATGCTCGACATCCCGGGTGATGTGCTGGTGACGCCCGAACAGGCCAACAGCCTCCCACCGGAGCAGGTGCTGCTGCTGACGACCGGCAGCCAGGGCGAGCCGACCTCGGCGCTGGCGCGTATCGCCGCGGGCACCCACCCGCGCATCCACCTGCGCCAGGGCGACACAGTCATCCTCTCCGCCACGCCCGTGCCCGGCAATGACGAGACCGTGGCGCGCACGATCGATAACCTCTTTCGCCGTGGTGCGCACGTGATCTACAACGCCATGGAGCCCTACGTGCACGTGAGCGGGCATGCCAGCCGCGAGGAGCTGCGTGAGACGCTGACCACCGTGCGGCCGCGGTACATCGCGCCGGTCCACGGCGAATACCGGCACCAGGTACTCTACACCGCCATGGCCGCTGAGGAGGGCTACGGTCCCGATCGCATGGTGATCCCCGAGCTGGGCGACGTGCTGGAGTTCGGCGCGGAGGGCGCGCGCCGCAAAGGGCATGTGCCCGCTGGATCGGTGCTGGTGGACGGGCTGACAGTAGGCAACGTGTCGCGCGAGGTGCTGCGGGACCGCGAGCACCTGGCCGGTGACGGGGTACTGGTGGCGACGCTGGTGGTGGACCGCGAGACGGGCGAGCTGTTGGCCGATCCTGTGATCGTGGCGCGCGGCGTGGTGCAGTTCGAGGATCCCCTGGACGGCGATCTGCTGGCCGAGGCGCGGCGCCGGCTGACGCGCGCCGTGCGGCGCGGGCACGGCCAGATCGAGTATGGCGAGCTCGTCGAGCGCACTAAAGAGACGCTCGGCACCTACGTGTGGCAGCGCCTGCATCTGCGCCCGCTCATCGTGCCGGTCATCACACAGCTATGACGGTCACTTGACAGCCCCGCACTCCTCCGCGTATCGTACCGCCAAGCTCCGACGCGCGAGCGCGCCGTGGCCAGTGGACGGTACGTCGATCGGGCGCGCGGCGCGCGCCACAGCGCCGGACGCGACCGATGGCAGCCGCATCCCGGCGCATGTCTCGGGAACGGAGGCGACCAGTATGAGCGGCATCTTCCGATGGGGGCGCTCCAAGGCGGCGCCCGCGTCGCAGACCTCGTCCAACGGCGCGGAGACTCCCGCGCCCGCGCCCACCCCCTCTCCGGCCGCGGTTGCAGCGCCACCCGCACCGCCGCCGGAGCCGCAGCCCGCTCCGAGCGTGCCCGTGCTCACCGCTGCACAGCCGGGTATGCTCAGCACGATGATGGATTTCCAGATGACCCTGCAGCACACGCTCGACCGGGCGGTGCGCATCTTCCCCACGCGCGAGATCGTCACCAATACCGAGAACGGCCCGCGGCGCACGACGTATGGCGCCTGGGGCAAGCGCGTCAATCGGCTGGCGGGCGCGCTGGAGCGGTTGGGCGTCAAGCGCGGCGATCGGGTCGGCACGCTGGGCTGGAATACCGACACGCACCTGGAGCTGTACTTCGCCGTGCCGTGCATGGGGGCCGTGCTGCACACCCTCAACTTGCGCCTCTTCCCGCAGGACCTGGCGTTCATCATCAACGACGCCCAGGACAGTGTGATCTTCGCGGATGCCGACTTGCTGCCGCTGCTGGAGAAGATCGCGGACCAGCTTGGGCCCGTGCGCTACCTGGTCGTGATGAACGGCACGGCTCACCCATCGGGCACCGTCACGCTGCCACCCATCCTCGACTATGAGGAGCTGCTGGCCGCGTCGTCGGAGCAGTACCAGTGGCCCGAGCTGGACGAGCGCGACGCGGCGGCCATGTGCTACACCTCGGGCACGACTGGCAACCCCAAGGGCGTCGTCTATAGCCACCGCTCCATCATGTTGCATTCGCTGGTCGCCTCCATGCCGGATGTGCTGGATGTGTCCGAGCGGGATGTGGTGATGCCTTTCGTGCCGATGTTCCACGCCAACGCCTGGGGCCTCGCCCACGCTGCCCCACTCGTGGGCGCCAGCCTGGTGTTTCCAGGCCGGCTGATGGATCCAATGAGCGTCACCCGGCTCATCAGCACGGAGCGCGTCACCGCGGCCGCGGGCGTCCCTACCATCTGGATCGGCATGCTGCAGGTGCTGGCCAAGGAGCCGATGGATCTCTCCGCGTTGGAGCGCATCATCTGCGGCGGGTCCGCGGTGCCGCTGGCGCTGATCGAGGGGTTAGAGCGCCACGGCCTCACCATCATCCAGGCCTGGGGCATGACCGAGATGTCGCCGCTTGGCTCGGTCTGCCGCGTCAAGAGCAATCTGACGAATCTGCCGCAGGCGGAAATCAACCGCATCCGCGCCAAACAGGGCATCATGGCGCCAATGGTGGACTTCCGAGTGCTGGACGACAACGGCAATCCGGTGCCCTGGGACGGGAAGACGTTTGGCGAGCTGGAAGTGCGCGGCCCGTGGGTGACGGCGAGCTACTATCACGGTGGTGAGGAGAGCCTCGGCAAGTTCGAGCATGGCTGGCTGCGCACCGGCGATGTCGTGACCGTTGACGAGAATGGGTACCTGGGCATCGTGGACCGGTCGAAAGACGTCATCAAGAGCGGCGGCGAGTGGATCTCGTCGGTGGACCTGGAGAACGCCATCATGGGCCATCCCCAGGTGCTCGAAGCGGCGGTCATCGGCGTCCCCGATTCCAAATGGCAGGAGCGGCCGGTTGCCTACGTCGTGCCCAAGCCCGAGTTCAAGGACACGCTGACCAAGGAAGACATCATCGCCTATCTGCAGCCGCTGGTCGCGAAATGGTGGGTGCCAGACGACGTGATCTTCATCGATGCCGTGCCCAAGACCAGCGTGGGCAAGTTCGACAAAAAGGTGCTGCGCGCCCGCCACGCGGAAGAGCACATGCCGTCGGAGTAGGGACGAGTGCTACGCGCCTATGGGATGGGCAGGGCCACGAAGAACGTCGCGCCGTGGCCCTGCACGCTCTCACACCAGATGCGGCCGCCATGCTGCTCCACGATTTTGTGGCAGATGTAGAGGCCAAGGCCTAGCCCTTCCTCAGAGCTGCTGCGGGCCTCGATGCCTGGCACGCGGTAGAACCGCTCGAAGAGATGCGGCAGGGCGTCAGGTGGGATGCCCGGCCCGTTGTCGCGCACGAACATGATCGCCTCGCTGTCCGTGCGGCTCACGCCGAGAACGATGGGCTCCGTCTCCGGGGAATATTTGAGCGCGTTCGAAAGCAGATTGGTCACCACCTGAGTGAAGCGCTCGGGATCCAGCTCCAGCTCGATCCGCTCGTCCGGCAGCTGGAGCGTGATGACGCGGCTGGAGACGTCGCTCTGCTCCTCGGCCACCCCGCGGCACAGCTCAACCAGATCGCGGCGCTCGCGGCGCAGGGCGAGCCTATCCGCGTCCACGCGCGCCGAGTCCACCAGGTCGTTGACGAGCCGCTCCATGCGCTCCACCGACAGCGCCATCCAGCGCAGATTCGCGGCGGGCACCGTGCCCGACGATTCGAGCTGGCGCAGGGCGAACTGCACGCGGCCCTTGAGGCTGGTCAGCGGCGTCTTCAGCTCATGGGAGGCGATGCTCAGGAACTCGTCCTTCTGCTCCTCCAGCCGCTGGCGCTCCGTCTGCTGGCGAACCCGCTCGGTCACTTCGGGTCCAAGCACGATGACGCCCGCGATGTTGCCATTCGCATCGCGCCACGGCACGAAGACGAAGTCCCACCAGGTGTCGGTGCTCTCGCCGTTCGGTCTCTTATAGCGGTAAAGTGTCTCAGGGCGCACGATGGTCTCACCGCTGTGATAGACGCGGTCGAGCAGGGCAATCAAGCCCTGCTCGCGCAGGCCAGGCAGAGCTTCCTCCAACTTGCGGCCGCGCGGGTCTATCCCGGTGGGCGCGAGGAGGCGCAAGCCGAAGGGGTTCATGTAGCGGCAGACGTGTTCAGGCCCCTCGAGCGTGAAGATGATGGCCGGCGCCTGGTCCAGCACGGTGGTCAGGAAGGCGCGTGCGGACTCCGCCTCTTCGCGCGCCGCACGCTCGCGGGCGAGGGCGTCGTCGGTGGCGCGGCTGGCGACTTCCAGCTGCGCCGTCCGCTCGGCGACGCGCCGCTCGAGCTCGCTGTTGAGCCGACGGATGTCTTCTTCGGCCTGGGTGAGCGCGGTGATATCTACATGGACGTTGACAGCGCCGGTGATCTCGCCGTGCTCGTCACGCAGAGGCACGGCCGAATCGAGGATGACCCTGCGCGAGCCGTCCTCAACCTCGATCTCGATCTCTTCCCCGACAGATACCTCACCGCGCGTCACGGCGCGGGCCAGCGGCCACTCTTCAACGGTCATCTCCGCGCCTGAGGGCAGGCGCCAGCCGCGGTAGGCGCTGTATTCGGCGACCGTATTGACCAGAGGCACTCCTTCGCCCCAGATGGCGCGCGCGGCGGCGTTGCTTTCGACAATACGTCCGCTGGCCTCGGCGATGAAGACGCCCACGGGCAGCATGTCCAGAATCGTGCGCAGGCGCCTCCGCTCCATCTCCTGCTCCATCCCCCGCTCGCCGTGTTCCCGCGCCAGCTCTTCCCGTGCACGGGTCCACTCCGCCTCGTGCGACTCCAGCTCCGCGACCCGGGCACGCAGCCATTTCAGTTCTTGTTCCAGTTGCGCTGTGGTCTTGCCCGTGCCATTCATGGCAAGTCTCCGCGTCCGCACAGCCCGTCCCTGTGGCCCGGACTATCGTGCCCTGCGTATCGCTGCCCACCCTACATGTTGTCCCATGCATACTCTGTGCAGCCGTTGCGCGATCAAGTGACCTCTGCTCACTTCAACCGTCGAGGTTGCACGCGCGCCCCCAACGCCCATGTCTCGGGGCGCGCCGGCCCTGGCATCCGCGCCTGCCGTACCTGTCCTGAGCGACCAACTCCCATTCGTCACAGGCGCGCCCCGCCGCCAGGCGCGCCGGCCACCACCTTCCTGCTACGCCATCGGACGGCGATCAAACGAGCAAGCGCTCCTCCACGCGGAGACACACCACAGTATACGTGAGGTAACTCGCTGGGGTTGTAGCACCGTGACCGCCTCTGGGCACCAGCCGGCCATATCTTACGCATATCCTGAGCGTGAAGTGCTTCGCCCGCGCTGATGGCCCGCACGACGGACATGGCAGCTCAGCGGAATTATCATGCCACAACCGAGCTAGCCGTGGTGTGTCTCGGCCAGCCCGCTGGCAGGGGTCTCGCGCGCCGAGCCGTAGGGACGTCCGGTGGACGTCCGGCGTGGCCAACCTCCAAATCGGGTGGAACCCGTCCGATATGGGGTGGACCACGTCCGATATCGGGTGGACCACGTCCAATATCGGGTGGAACCCGTCGTGCTCCTCCCCTTGACACAAGCCGCCCCCATGCGACACCGTGCGAGTGTTCGTGTAATCGTGAGCTGGGACGAACGGTACCAGGAACGCGGATGCCGGTGTCAAGCCGGAAATGGGGAGATTGCATCAGACCCAATGAAATCCAATCGCGCGCAACGCACGGCCCGTCGTAGGCCGGCACGCTTTTCCTCGACCGCCGTCCGTCGCGCCGACCTTCCGCAGTCAGACTGGTCGCGCCTCCGGACGCTGCCCTGGGGCACCCCGCTGGAGGAGTGGCCGGCACATGGCGTGCGACCACTGACGGTACGGCGTGGCGAGTCGCGCCATCCCGTACTCTTCGTCGAAGCCGGCAACAGGCGCTATGCGCTGAAGGAGACGAGCCCGCGAGCGGCGGAGCGGGAGATCGCCGCGTTCAAGGAGCTGCGCCGTCGCGGATGCCGGTCGCTCGAGCCGGTCGGCCATGTGGTCGTGCGGGGCGAGCCGGTCGTCATGGGCGAGATGGCGGGGCACGCGTTTTACGCCTCTGGCGACGTCGGCTACAGTATCACGCGCCTGGCCGAGCACGTGCTGCCCCAGTCTGTGCTCTATCGCTATCCCTTCACGGACGCCAACAAGCGCTTGCTCTGGAACGCCGTGGCCGAGTTGCTGCTGGATCTGCACGAGGTGGGTGTCTACTGGGGCGATCCCTCGCTGGCCAACGTGCTGATGGATCTCAGCGGCCGGCGCCTGACGGCGGTGATGGCCGACGCAGAGACGGCCGAGCTGAAGGACGGGCCGCTGAGCGAAGGCTTGCGGCAGCAGGACCTGGACGCCTTCGTCGAGTCGCTTGAGTGGCAGGCCGAGGACATTCGCCTCGCCCGGGGCCTACCCGACGACCAACACCTGGTGACCGAAGGCGATGCGACCTACTTCCTGACCCGCTACGCCGGCTTGCGCGCCGAGCGACTGGCTGCCGAGCGCTTGCGCCACCCGGCGACAAGCGAGCACGATCAAGCGCTAGCCCACGACCTGCTGAGGCAAATGCGCCGGCTCAATGCTCTGGGGTATGGCGTGCTCCAGCTCGTCCAGCAGAGCACGGCTGCCGTCCACTCCGACGCGCCGGCAGATGCGGCTGAGGTGGGGTCGGCCGCTCGGTCTGGCGCGACTCGATGGTGGCAGGTGGCGACGCTGCGACCCAACTGGTACATCCAGCGGCTGCGCGAGCTGCTCGGCGTCCGCGTGCCGCGTGCCTACGCGCAGCGCCTGTACCAGCATCTGCTCATCCACAAATGGCTGTTGAGCGAGCGGGCTGGGCACGACGTGGGCATGGATGCGGCCGCCCGAGATTGGTATCGTCACTACCACCAACCGGCGCTCGCGTTCGTCGCCGCCTATCTGCCGGATGCCGACGCCGACGCGACCTATGCCGCCTACCTCGCCATCCTGGACCATACCTGGAACATGAGCCAGCGGGAGCACCGGGCCGTGCCGCTGGAGGAGGGCGCCCTGGACTATGCCCTCGCCCAGGCGCAGGCCCAGGTGGAGGCAGACAGCTCGGACACTCCGGTCGAACAGAGCACGGACGTATGATACCAGATGCTGGTGATTGCTCCCGCTGTGCGTAGGGGCGTCCACCGGACGCCCGCCCGGCGCGAACGCGACGGTTCAACCGGATTTGGTATGACACGAGGAATGGGACGGGCCTTCACGGTCCTTCGCGCTGCCTACAGATCTCGCTCACGTCGGAAGCTGACGCCATGGCGCTCGTCGCGGCTCACCACACGGCGGCACTGGCACGGCCAGCCAACGAGCCGTTCGACCCAGGCGCCTTGACGACGGGCATGCCGTGCTCGCCCGCGGACGGGCGAGCCGCAAGGTAATGGTACGGGTTGTGCGGGCCATAGGGCCCTGCTTTGCGTGCGGGCGGTCTCGCAGCGCGTTGTGAGTTGGGCGGCGTCTTGGGGACGTCGCATCGGCCGCGGCCGGCACCAACTGACGCCGAGAACACCCCAGCACGCGAGGGAGGAGTGTCGCATGCCTTACGTCAGCGTCGGTCAAGAGAACTCTGGCAGCATCGATATCTACTACGAAGACCACGGCGCCGGAACGCCGGTGGTATTGATCCACGGTTTTCCCCTGAGCGGCCATTCGTGGGAGAAGCAACTGCCGGCTCTGCTGGGGGCCGGCTATCGCGTCATCACGTACGACCGCCGGGGCTTCGGCGACTCCAGCCAGCCGACCATCGGCTACGACTACGACACCTTCGCGGCGGACCTGAACACCCTCATGACGAAGCTCGACCTGCGCGACACCGTCCTGGTCGGCTTCTCCATGGGCGGCGGCGAAGTGGCGCGCTACCTGGGCAAGTATGGATCGGGACGCGTGCGCAAGGCCGTCTTCCTCTCGTCCGTGCCGCCTTTCCTGCTGAAGACGCCCGATAACCCCGAGGGTGTGGACCGCAGCGTCTTCGACGGGATCATGAAGGCCATCGAGGCCGACCGTCCCGCGTACCTGTCCGCATTCTTCGCGGATTTCTACAATGTCGACGTGCTGGGCGGCAAACGCATCAGCGAGCCGGACGTCCAGCTCAGCTGGAATGTCGGCGCGGGCGCCTCGGCGGTGGGCACCCTCGCCTGTGTCCCGGCCTGGTTGACCGACTTCCGCGCCGACCTGCCGCGCATCGACGTCCCGGCCCTGGTGATGCACGGCAACGCCGACCGCATCCTGCCCATCAGCGCCACGGGCGACCGGACGCACAAGCTCCTGAAGGATGCCCGGTACGTGGTGGTTGAAGGTGGGCCGCACGCGATCAACTGGACCCACGCCGACGAGGTCAACCGCGCCCTGCTGGACTTCCTCGGCGCGGAGGGCGCGGCGTCCAGGCCGCGGACCGGGGCGGTGGACTTGCCGGCCGGAGTCGAAGCCATGGGCGGACAGGACGCCCAGGACATGCGACCGAACCCATAGCCATACGGCCGGTAACGCCGGCCGCCAACTCAGGCGCGCGCCTCGCGCTCGCGCTCAGCCGCGCTCCGGCTGGCCACACGCCAGCCGGAGCGCGTGTGCTGGCATTCGACGGCCCCTGTTGTCCTGACGCACAAGACAAGGGAACAGAGCTCATACTCTGCTCCCCAGGTCGCAAAAAACGATGCCGTTGCTTAGCCAACGGATGCGGGCGTCTTCCCGTCCTTCACCGATGACGCCGCCTCATCGCTCAAGATGTCCCGCACCTGCTGGCGTGGGCTCACTGGCGCCGTCCACTTCACCACGGCGGCGGCCCACGTCAGGCCTGCCCCGAAGGCGACCATGCCGAGGTGCGCGCCTGGGAAGACGCGCCCCTGGTCGATCGCCTCGCACAAGGCGATCGGGATCGCGGCCGCGGACGTGTTGCCATATTTCTCGATGTTGACGAAGACCTTTTCGGGAGGCAAATTCAGCCGCTTCGAGGCGGATTCGATGATGCGCAGGTTGGCCTGGTGAGGGATGAACAGGTCCATGTCCTCCGCCGTCATCCCCGCGTCGGCTAGCGCATCCTCCATCGCCGTGCCCATGATGCGCGTGGCGAACTTGAACACTTCGTTGCCCTGCATCTTGACGTAGTTGCGGCGCTCACGTATCGCCTGCTCCGTGATCGGCTCAGCCGAGCCGCCAACGGGAATCCACAGTCGCTCGGGTGAGGCGCCGTCGCTGCCCAGGGTGAAGCCGAGCAGGCCGCCCGGCTCATCGCTGGCGCTCAGCACCACCGCGCCCGCGCCATCGCCAAAGAGGACGCAGGTCTGGCGGTCGGTGTAGTCCACGATGCGGGAGAGCAGCTCGACGCCGACGACCAGCACGTGCTTCGCGCCGCCCGTGGCGACGAACTGATGCGCGATCGAGAGGCCGTAGAGGAACCCTGAGCAGGCGGCTTGCATATCAAAGGCGCCGCACTGGGCGCCCAGCGCGTGCTGCACCAGGTTCGCCGTTGCCGGGAACTGGTAATCGGGGCACACGGTGGCCACGATGATGAGGCTGAGATCCTTGGCGTCGATGCCGGCTCGCTCCAATGCCTGACGCGCCGCCGCGATGGAGAGTGTGGAGGCTGACTCGCCCGGGCCGACGATGTGGCGCTGCTTGATGCCCGTCCGCGAGGTGATCCACTCATCCGAGGTGTCCACCATGCGCTCGAGATCCGCATTGGTGAGCACCTTCTCCGGCACGGACATGCCCCACCCAGTAATCGCGCTATAACGGCTCATATCGCTCCTCTTCGACCCCGCGCGCTGTCTTGCGGGCCGGCGCTGCCCACCCCCATACCGCACTGGGGGTCACGTCGTCATCTGACGCGGAGTGCTCTATGCCGGCCATTGTAACATACCACGCGTCACATGCGAACCAGCATGTGTTCGTGCGCCCGTATGCCTTGTGTACCAGCGCGCGTGCGCACGCTCGTCAGCGCGCCGCCATCGCTTGCAGCAGCGGACGCGCGGCGTCGGCGGGCACGGCCGGGTGCCAGTCTACCACGGCGTCGAACCAGTCGAGTGGAGATCGGTCTAGCTCGGCGGCAAAGCCATCGCGGGGAGGAGCGACGTAGCGGCGCAGGTAGCGCGCCGCCTGGAGCAAGCAGCGATGGCCGTCGCCACGCGCGGCCTGCACGGCGGCGTCCTCCACCAGCAGCGCGCCCGTCACGGCATGCGCGAGGTCGCGTGTGATGCGCACCGTCAGCAGCTCTCGCTCCGCTGGATCGCGCCGCGTGGCGCTGGCGATGGCATGCTCGACGCGCGCCAGCGCGGCGGCGGCGATGCCCGCGGCCGCGCTCACGTCGCCGTCCGCGCGCACGGCGGGACCATCCAGCCGCTCGCGCAGGTCGGCGAAGAGCGCGTCGCCGGCCCCATCACGAGCGAGTGCGCGGCCAACGTCCAAGGCCGAGACGTTCCCTGTGCCCTCCCAGATGGCCTGGATGTGGACGTCGCGCAGCAGCCGTGGATTGGGCCACTCCTCGATGTAGGCATTGCCGCCACGCACCTCCATGCCCACGGCGACCACCCGTCGCGCCTCGTCGGAGGCGTGGAACTTGGCGAGCGGTGTGAGCACACGGGCCGCGAGGCGCGCCCGCTCGTCACCACCATCCGCTGCCTGGAGCTGGGCCGAGCCTTCGAAGAAGAGGGCCGTGAGCGCTTCGACGTCCAGCAGCATGTCCAGCAGCTGCTCGCGCATCAGCGGCAGGTCGGCCAGCGCTCGGCCGAAGGCGATACGGCCGCGGGCGTGGACCAGCGCCTCCAGGAACGACCGGCGCGCCAGTGCCGCCGCCGCGCTGGCGCAGCCCAGCCGCGTGACGTTCAGCATCTCGGTCATCTGGCGCCAGCCCTGCCCCGGCCCGCCAATGAGATACCCCAGCGTGCCGGCGAACGTGACCTCGCCGCTGGCGAAGGAGCGCATGCCCAGCTTGTCCTTCAGCCGCTCGATGCGATAGGCGTTGCGGCGGCCGTCCGGCAGTACCCTCGGCACCAGGAACAGCCCCAGTCCGCGTGTGCCCTCCGGGGCGCCTTCGGGCCGGGCCAGCGTCAGGATCAGGTCGGCGCCGGCGTTGCTACAGAACCACTTCTCACCGTCCAGCTCCCACCAGTCCTCATGCTGGACTGAGGGCCGGGCGCGGGTGGTGGTCATGCCCAGGTCAGTGCCACCCTGCTTCTCGGTCATGAACATGGCGCCGGTATAGAGCTGGTCCAGGTCGGTGGCGGTGAGGCGCGGCAGGTAGCGCGCCACGATCTCGTCCGGCGCGAACATGACGAGCGTGCGTGCCAGGGCGCGTGTCATGCTGAGCGGGCAGAACAGCCCGCCCTCCCCCTGCTCGGCCAGGTAGATCAGGGCGTCATCCAGCAGCAGCGAGGCGCGCCCCTCCAGACCGGCTACGCCCTCCCGCAGCGACATCGCGGCCAGCCCAAAGCGGCCGTAAAACAGCCGCTCCAACTCGCGATAGGCGCGCGAGGACACCACTTCGTCCACCCGCTCGCCGCGCCGGTCGCGCACGCGCAGCGTCGGCGTCTGGCGGTCGGCTTCGGCGGCCAGATCCTCCACGTAGCCGCCCAGCATGCCGCCCAGCTCGCGCAGCAGCGCCTCGCCGGCCGCGCGTTCGCGCGATGGGAGGCGCCGCGACAGCAGGAAGCGTAGATACGGGTCGGCGTCGTAGAAGTTGATGGCGCGGGTGTCGGGCATGGCACCCACCCGCGCCTCGCCTGCGCGGAGAGCGTTGGCGGCGGGGACATCGGGGGAAGGAGCGGTCTGCGTCATCGGGGGCACCTCCTCGCGCCATTGTACCAGATGGGGTCTGGGCGCTGCCTTCCTTCATGTAGCGACCGGGATCACAATGCGCTCACAGCGTGTTTGGGAACCGCGACGCCGCGGTTCGTGCCCCGCCGGCTGGCCGGGCACAGGGGTGCGCACAGCCGAACACCGTCCACGACCGCGGTCGCCCTTGTCACGCTGTGGAGGAGCCCGGGAGGCCATCGCCACACGCTGTTAAAGAACAGTGGCTCATTGCTGCCCTTCTTTTCGCTCCAAGACCGCTTGCGGTAAGTGGAGTGTTTGGAAAAACGCTTGGGTCGCCTGGGTGACCGCGTCATTCACGGCCTCGGGCGCCTGGCGCTGGGCAGCCGTTGCCACGACCGTATGCAGCGGCCGCTCTCCCGCCGGGAGGGCAATGACACGCGCTATCGTGTCGACCACCTCCTGCGGATCGGGTGGGGTGGCCGATCGGTTCTCTGCGAAAAACGACGCCGTGAACGCATCCATACCTGCCTGATAGAGGGCAAAGCGCTCGGCGTCTGCCGCGAGTTGCCGGTTGGCAGAGATGGTCGTCGGATAGGTCCCAGGCTCAATGATGGCGGCATCGATGCCAAAGGGCGCGAGTTCATCGCGATACGACTCGGTGAGCCCTTCCAGGGCAAACTTCGTCGCTCCATAGAGGCCCAGATACGGCACGGCCAGCCGTCCAGAAATGGATCCGATTTGGAGCAACAACCCGCTGCCTTGCTTGCGCATCTGTGGCAGAGCCGCGCGGTTCACGCGCAAGACGCTAAAGACGTTGGTCTCGAATTGCTCGTGGACCTGTTCAAGGGTGAACGCTTCGAGCGGGCCACTGTACGACACCCCGGCGTTATTCACCACGACGTCCAGGCGGCCAGTGGCGGCGACCACCGCCGCGATGGCCTGCTCCACGGACGCGTCGTCTGTGACATCCAGCTCGACGACGTGCAAGGCCAGTTGCTCGCGTTCCGCGAACTGGCGGAAGGCTGCTGCCGCTGGAGCGTTCTTGCCTGCCACTGCCCGCATCCCGGCAACGACGGTATATCCCTGGCGAGCCAAGGTTTCCACCATCAGACGACCAAAGCCACTCGAACTGCCCGTGACCAGAATGGTTTGCGCCATTGGTCGAGGTCCTTTCCGTTGCGCGCCAGCAGGATAGCTGCGCTGCTCTGCAGCGTGCTCATTCCCGCCGGCCGCGCTCCAGTCATTACGCATGAGGTCTACGTGCGGATACATGCGTGCTGCCCCGTCACGGTTCCGCGACCGCACGGCTTGGATCCTCTCCAACGACGGTGTGACGCCTCAGCTCTCAGTCGGCGACGTGGGCGACGTGGGCGACTGGGCGGCCAGGGACGCGATCTCGGCGCGGGCGGCGGTGACAAGCTCGTCGTTGGTGTTCGCGTGCCCCTTCAGCCCCCAACCGCCGTTGGGCGCCTCGGTGAGGAGCACCCACGTCCGCTCTGCGATCGCTGGGTCGCCAGCGGCCTGAGCGATGATCTGGGTCAGTTGGCTGACCACAGCCAGTTGCTTGTCACGGTCGAGCGCCCCGGCGTTGGTCAGCACCTGCACCCGAACATAGGTGTTGTCGCCATCGACGTTCGCGAGTGAGTCCGCGGGCACATCATGCACGAACGCCGCCGTGTTCTTGCGGAACATCGGGATGTTGGGCACCCGCTCGATGGTCATGACGGCGGTGGCCAGGTCGACGGCGAGCCGGTGCGTATCGGCGAACGTTCCGGCTGTGGCGTACACATCAATCATGGGCATACAAGGCCTCCTTTGCAACAAGCTGCTCCATTCTATGTATGCCATCATACATAGAGGCGATGGGGTAGACTGTAGACTATGCTGGTCATCATAGTCAAGGGGGTAGAGGATATTGTGGCAGGCGATGTTCGGGAACGGATGATCGACGGGGCAATACGCTTGCTCGCCCAGCAGGGATTGCAAGCCACGTCGTTCTCAGAAGTGCTGGAGCTGACTGGCGCGCCGCGCGGCTCGGTCTATCATCATTTCCCCGAGGGGAAAGACCAGCTCGTCAGTGCTGCCGTTGACCGTGCCGGAGCACGTGCCTTACACGCCCTGGATGGGAAATCTGGGGCCAGTGCTGAAGAGCTTACCACCCTGTTTCTCGGGCTCTGGCGTGAGTTGCTGGTGCGCACGCACTGTGGCGCGGGATGCGCGGTACTCGCCGTGACGGTAGCCACCACCTCACCGGAGCTCTTGCAGCATGCGGGAGCGGTCTTTCGCTCCTGGCGAGGTCAGCTCGCGGAGTTATTCGAACGTGGGGGGCTTTCCGCCAGGGAGGCTGCGCAATTTGCCGCGACCCTGGTCGCGGCCAGTGAAGGCGCCGTGGTGCTCAGTCGCGCGGAACAGAGCCTGGAACCGTTTGATTTAGTCGCGGACCAGCTGCTGGATCAGGTCCGCAAGTTGTCCATGCGATAACACGCCCTCACGGTTCCACGCGGATGTGTCATGATGGGGCTGGTTGATGTGCGGCGGGAGTGCGACCCGCGTACGCGCGTGGGCGGAGGTGTTGGATGCGTGCGGACCGATTGCTCTCGATCATGCTGCTGTTGCAGGTCCACCGGCGCATGACGGCGCGCGATCTGGCACAGCGGCTGGAGGTCTCGGAGCGGACCATCCACCGCGATATGGAGGCGCTCAGCATCGCCGGCATTCCCGTCCTGGCGGAGCGCGGCACGGGCGGCGGCTGGCGGCTGCTCGAAGAGTATCGCACCAATCTAACCGGGTTGAACGAGGCCGAAGTGCAGGCGCTCTTCCTCACCAAGCCCACGCGCCTGCTGGCCGACCTGGGACTGCACAAGGCGTCCGAGGCGGCGTTTATCAAGCTGCTGGCGGCGCTTCCCGCCATGTCGCGCCGTGGCGCGGAGGACGTGCGCCAGCGCATTCACATCGACATGACCGGCTGGCGCCGCTCGGAGGAAGCCGTGCCATGCCTGCCGGCGCTGCAGGAGGCCGTGTGGCGGGAGCGCCAGGTCGTGCTCACCTACCAGCGCGGCGATGGCGAGGTGGAGCGGGTGGTGGACCCACTGGGGCTGGTGGCCAAGGGCAGCGTGTGGTATCTCGTCGCCGCGGTGGAAGGCGAGCCCCGTACGTACCGTGTCTCACGCATGCGCCGTGTGACCGTCACCGAACAGCCAGCCGCACGGCCGGCGGGCTTCGATTTGGCCGCCTACTGGGAACAATCCGCGGCCGAGTTCACGGCCAACCTGCCTCGTCTGCCGGCCATCCTGCGCGCCGACCCGGACATCCTGCCGCGTCTGCGCTACTCCGGCCACTTTGCGCGCATCGAGCGCGTTGACCCGCCGGAAGTCGACGGGTGGGTGCCCGTCCATGCCGTCTTCGAGGACGAGCACGAGGCCGTCGCCTATGCGTTGAGCTTTGGCCCACGCCTGGAGGTGCTCGAACCGGCCTCGGTGCGCGCGCAGGTGATCCAGGCCGCGCGGGAGACCGCGGCGTTCTACGCGCGGCTCGTCGCCGGGTAGCTGCGGCTGCTACGCATCCAGCATGGGGATCTTCACGCCGCGCTCGCGCGCCGTCTCGATCGCCTCCGGGTAACCGGCGTCCACGTGGCGCATGACGCCCGTGCCGGGATCGTTGGTCAGCACGCGGCTCAGCCGCTCGGCGCTCTCGTCGGTGCCCTCCGCCACCACGACCATGCCAGCGTGCAGCGAATAGCCGATGCCCACGCCGCCGCCATGGTGGAACGACACCCACGACGCGCCGCTAGCCGTGTTGAGCAGTGCGTTGAGGATGGGCCAGTCGGCGATGGCGTCGGAGCCATCGCGCATGCGCTCGGTCTC
>CAYQFU010000081.1:17799-21395 GCA_964416775.1 uncultured Ktedonobacterales bacterium | reverse complement strand
TCGCCATTCGTGAGGGCGGCCGCACGGTGGGGGCCGGGGTCGTCACCAAGGTCACGAGCTAACCAACTGTCCTCCACGGCCCGGGGCTCACCGGAGGGGCAAGGGGCGCGAGTGTTCAAGGCTCGCGCCCCGGCCTGTGTCCGCGAGCCGGACGTGCGTTCCCTTTCACCAAATGTGTCCTTCTGGGCACGCGATCTGAATGGATTCGGAGCAATATTCCCGCCACTGCGTGTGGGAGCGGGTTCGGGTGAGGAGACCGGAAGTCTCTCTCCATAGACACCCGCATGTCGATGGTATACAATGACAGCGAAACAGCACGGAAGCGGACTGAGCCGCGGCAGGCGCAACGCGCGCATGACCGCGACTCGCAACCGCATCCGGTTCCGTTGCTGACGCTCCTTGGAGGTGCTCGATGGCGGCCAAAGGCAAGGAGAACCGCATCATTATCACTCTGGCCTGCACGGAGTGTAAGGAGCGGAACTACACTACCACAAAGAACAAGAAAAACGATCCGGAGCGCATGGAGCTGCGGAAGTTTTGTCCGCGCTGCCGGCAGGTACGGCTGCACCGGGAAACGAAGTAACTGACCTGGCAGCGTCGGCGAGCGGTTCAGCGCCGACGATCTCGGACGAGGGTATGCAAAGTGGCAAATAGGACGATCGACAAGCGGAAGAACCCCCTCGCTCGCTCCTCGGCGCTGCCGGAGGATGAGATGGCCGCGACGGACGACGAACAGACCCAGGATGAGCTGCCGGCTGAGAGTGGCGCCGCTGATCAAGAGGAGATGTCCCTCACCTCGGCGCCGGCAGAGGTCGACGAGGATCTGCGCATCTCGGGTGGTGCGCTGACCGCCAGCGCGCCGCGTGCCGTCTCGCATGGCCGGGGCGCGCCTGCCTGGGTGATGGCCAACCCCATTACGCGCTACATCGCGGAGTCGATCTTCGAGCTGATGAAGGTGACGTGGCCCGACTGGCGCTACGCCTGGAACATGACGTGGGTCGTCGTCGGCGTGTCAGTCTCCGTGGCCATTCTGCTCGGTGCGGCGGACTTCGGGCTGAACCATCTCGTTACCTGGGTGATCACGACGTCTGCTCCCGCGGGCGGTGCCACGCCGACGCCGACGCCCGTCGTGCCGACCACTCCGTGATCCGTCACGCCACGAGAGGAGAAGCCTGTGGCTACCACATCCCACGGACCAGCTGAGGAGGCTGCCCTGGACGCTGAGGAAACGCAGCAGCCGGTTGAGCAGCCTTCCGCTCCCGAACCCGAAATTCCCGGGCGCCACTGGTACGCGATCCACACCTACTCGGGCTACGAGAACAAGGTGAAAACCCATCTCGAGGCGCGTATCAGCTCGATGGGCATGAAAGACCGCATCTTCCGCGTCGTCGTTCCCATGGAGGACGAGGTGGAGATCAAAGGCGGCCAGCGGCGCACCGTCTCGCGCAAGATCTTCCCCGGGTACGTGCTGGTGGACATGGTCCTCGACGATACCACCTGGCACGTCGTGCGCAACACCCCCGGCGTCACCGGCTTCGTAGGTGGCACCAGTACCGAGCCGGTGCCGCTCCAGGAGCACGAGATTCGCTACATCCTGAAGCAGCCCGTCAAGGCTGGTCAGGAGCCGCCCAAGCCCAAGCCGAAGATCACCTACCAGGTGGGCCAGAGCGTCAAGGTCATCGACGGACCGTTTGCCGAGTTCATCGGCACCGTCCACGAGATTCACCCCGAGCGCAACAAGGTCACCGTCCTGGTTTCCTTCTTCGGCCGCGAGACGCCCGTGCAGCTCGACTTTCTTCAGGTGGAGAAGGCCTGAGCGCCGGTCTGGAGCGCCTTGGGAGCAGCGGAGAACAAGACCCTGCGCGCACCCGCGCCCGACATGCCCTGGTGGCGGTCGGGCGCGATTTTGTTGCGTTGTGGTCCCGCCGCTCTTCTGTGCGTGGGTCAGAACGTAATCCGTGTGCGCGGGCGAGCGACGCTCGCCCGGTATCCGCATATCTCCCGTCGCCCGCCAAGGCCCCAGCCCAGGTGGCGCCTGGCACGCACGGCCATCAGCCGTGGATTCCGACAATGTCGGCGACAGTTTCCAAGCGCGTCCTGCTGGGGCTGGTATCCAGACTGCCGGGTTGAACCGGGAGGCTGGCGCTGAGCAGACGGAGTATTCCCCATACCCGTGTTACTGGAATCCCTTGTAACAAGTATTCAAGGCAAACCGGTAACATCAAACACAGGTGGGGCCATCCCCGCTGCCCCGCCCGTTACTGCCAGCCTTTTCGCCGCATCCTCCTGTGCGGGGCTTCCTGATGTGTTGGCTTGGGGATGGTGACAGTGGTGACGAGATGGGTCTCATGTCGGGTTAAGGCTTCGCGAGAGCCTATTAGAGCCATTTCATAGCGTCATACTCAAAATTCGAGTAGCATCGTCACCATCATCATTACACAGCAACACCGGGACGGAGAAGTCCCGCACGAGGCCGAAGCAGAGGCAGGGGTGCGTGGGGAACAGCACGACGCCGACAACCCGACGAGATGGCGCGGCCCCGGCACAGTGCACATTCCCCCTACCATCCCTCGCTGCGCGGCCTGCACCGCAACGTACATGCACGGACCAGGACGAGAGCGCAGAATCCGGGCTTAGTTGTTACTGCTGGTTGCCGCGCGGGCCAGTTGCCGTGATGTTATTCACCGTGATGTTATCCAAGGTGACTTGGCCGGCGGAGTCGTTGACAACGAAGATGGCGGTAATCGTATCGCCCGCGTGGCATGCCTTGACTGTCGCCCAATCGGTGCCGCCGAGGATGTCGCCGCAGCTTCCTCCGTGGCTTTCCCAATCGGTGGCGGTGGTCATGCCATTTTCAGTTACCCACGTGGTGGACAAGGTGACTGGCCGCAGGAATCCGTAGCTCCCGTCGCTAAATTGCACTGCCAAGCGAGGGGAACCGACACTGGGTCCTGGCTGGGCCGCTACGTAGTCGAACTGGAGGGCCGTGATGCTATCGGGGGCGCTGGGTACGTACTTCGACTTCAGTTGGATGCCACCGTAGGTGCCGGAGGGGATGTCGCCAGTGGTTACCAAGCCAAAACCAGGATTGCCTGCCCCAGGCACCCAGTTAGCCTGGCCGAATGGCGCCCAGTCATTATTCGTAGGCGGGGCTGCGGCGGCTGTCAGCGCGTGCATCCCACCCACGAGTACCAGCGCCAGCGTTGCAGCGCTCACCGTCGTCACGAACGTGCGCAGCCGTGTAGACTGTCTCATAGACGTGCTCCTTTGCTAGTTGGAACTGTCGGTCTTCCACTGACACGTTCGCCCGGGTCTGCGCACGCCTGCCGATGTGATACTGGCCTGCACTGGCGTGCGCGGGAAAGCTGTCAGGCGCTTCCTCTCAGTGCAAGTCGCCTTCGGTGACTTGCTGGTACAGGCGTGAGAAATGTAGGCGCATCATAGTGCAAATGCAATAGGCAATATATCACACCATCATCACAGCTACATCCTTGGTGCGCAGGTGGTCCGCCATCAACCACTCGACGACGCGCCGGCTGAACCCATCCAGGATCACCGCCAGAGGGAAAAAGCCCTCCCAGGTCGGGACGTACGTG
>CAYQFU010000081.1:7034-17699 GCA_964416775.1 uncultured Ktedonobacterales bacterium | reverse complement strand
CCCATCCAGGATCACCGCCAGAGGGAAAAAGCCCTCCCAGGTCGGGACGTACGTGGCAGGTGTCGCATGCTGGCCGCTCCTTCGGCTTAGCCGTGCGCTGTCAACTGCAACGGCTCCAGCAGATGCGAGTCACCTACCTGGCTGTGGGCACCAGAACATGGCTGATACACGTGTTCATCACCACGGCCGTGACCGGCCTGGCGACCTGTGACATGGACCGCGCCGGTGCCACGGCTTGTCTGTCTGCTTGACGGCCAGGATGGATTGCGTGACCAGCGCGGCCGGTGCTCATCCCATCTGCGTCCTGATCAGGCCGGCCCGTCGCGGATGACGCCTGCCTCGCGCAGCTGGCGGTACTCTTCCTCGCTCATGCCCAGCGCCTGGAGGATCGGGCGAGTATCCTGCCCCAGCAGCGGTGCCGGGCGGCGCACTCGTCCGGGCGTCGCCGAATATTTCACTGGGAACCCGATTGCGTGCACCCGACCCGCGACTGGGTGCTCGATCTCGAGGTCCATCTCTCGCGCCCGCACCTGCGGATCCTGATACACCTGGTCCAGCGTCAGCACCGGGCTGTGCGGCACACCCGCTGGCTCCAGCCGCCGCAGCCAATCGCCGGTCGTTCGGGTTCGGAAGGTGTCGTTCAGCGTCTCCACGAGGGCAGGCCGGTGCTCCATACGCGCGCTGTTGCTGGCGAAGCGAGGATCCGCCAGCAGGTCGGCGCGGTCCAGCGCCTGGCAGAGTCGCTCCCAGTTGCGCTGATTGGCCGCTCCAATCGCCACCCACCCGTCCGCCGTCTGGAAGACCTGGTACGGCGCAGCGAGGCGATGGCGCGTACCCAGACGCTGGGGCGCCTCGCCGGTTGCCCAGTACTCGTTGGATTCCCAGATGGTGTACGCCAGCGCGGCCTCCAGCAGCGACGTCTCGATGTGCTGCCCCTCGCCGGTTCGCGCTCGGGCGAGCAGGGCCGCCAGGATGGCGTGGCTGGCGAAGAGTCCGGCGTTGAGATCGCTGATCGGCACGCCCACCTTGGCGGGCTCCTCTGGCGTCCCTGTCACCGACAGCACGCCGCTCAACGCCTGTGTCACCAGATCGAAGCCGCCGCGGTCGCGATACGGTCCCGTCTGGCCGAACCCGGAGATCGAGCAGTACACCAGCGAAGGCCGGGCGACATGTACGCGCTCGTAGCCAAAGCCGAGTCGCTCCATCGTCCCAGGCCGAAAGTTCTCGACGAGCACATCCGCCGTCGCGATCAGCCGCCAGAGCACCTCTTTGCCGGCCTCGGTGCGGATGTCTACGGCCACACCGAATTTGTTGCGGTTGACCGCCATGAACGCCGCGGATTCGCCTTGGTAGAATGGCGGGCCCATGCGTCGAGAGTCGTCTCCCCCCTCCGGCCGCTCGATCTTGATGACCTCCGCTCCCAGGTCCGCGAGCAGCATGGTGCAGAATGGGCCAGCCATGATCTGGGTAAGATCGAGCACGCGAACGCCTTCGAGCGCGCCTGCTGTCGGCTCTGTCATGACTCTCCTCGTTTCGGTCAATGCGCGAGGTCGTGCCTTAGCGACTACTATACGGTATGTACTCGATGCCGGACGACTTGCCCAGGAGGAGGCTGCGGATGTCGCATGCTGATGGTAGCTTGCCAGAAGTTGGGGCCGTGCTGCTCGATAGGACGGGCGCCATCGCCACATTGACCCTCTCGCGCCCGGCGGCGCGCAACGCTATGACGTGGACGATGTACCAACAGCTGCAGGAACATCTCCAGCAGCTCGCCGGTGACTCCGACGTGCGCGTTGTCATCCTGCGCGGGGCAGGGGACAAAGCATTCGCGGCCGGCACGGATATTCGCCAGTTCCAGCGCTTCACCGGGGCCGATGGCGTCGCATACGAGCGGCGCGTGGATGCCATCATGGACACTCTGGTCAATCTCCCCAAGCCCCTCATCGCGGCGATTCAAGGGTACGCGGTCGGCGGTGGGCTTGCGCTTGCCACCGCGTGCGACCTGCGCTACGCCTCGCCGGATGCCCAGTTCGGTGTGCCGGTCGCCCGCACTCTTGGCAATTGCCTCAGTCTGCGCAACTACCGGCGACTGGCGCGGGCGTTTGGTGCCATGCGCGCGAAAGAGATGCTCTTCACGGGGAGATTGCTCTCGGCGGAGGAGGCTCTGCAGGCCGGATTCCTCACCGCCATCGTCGAGGGAGCGGACCTGCAGGCGCGCGTCCAGGAGATCGCGACTACGATCAGCCAGAATGCGCCGCTGACCCTCTGGGCCTCGAAAGAAGCGTTCCGCAGGCTCGATCAAAGTCAGGACGCCGCCATGGCCCAGGTGGACTTCGAGGATGTCATCGAGCGTGTATACGGCAGCGAGGACTTCCGCGAGGGCGTCCAGGCGCACGGAGAGAAGCGACGGCCTATCTGGCGCGGAGAGTAAGACTTCTGTTGGTGCGACCCACGAAGGAGGTGGTTATGGCGCTCATCGCACGACCGTACGCGGGCGACACCGATCTCGCGCACATCGCTCAGCTCGTGCGCACGGCGCATCAGATTGTACGCCAGGGCAAGTGGGTCACTGAGCCGTGAAAGGGCGCGAAATGAGCGGCCTCACCCTTTACGGCATGTGCGATAATAAAGAGATGTAGGGGTATGTGCGCGCGTGCGCCATGCCCCGTCGTCGATGAGGGAGGGCGCGACCCATGGCGGGTCGCGGTCCCCGCGTGGGGACCAATAGCCCGTTCACCTCGGAAGGAGCAACAATGGCCAAGCGTGTCAAAGCGGTCGTCAAGCTGCAGCTTCCTGCTGGCAAGGCGACCCCCGCCGTGCCCGTCGGACCGGCTCTCGGTCAGCACGGCATCAACATCATGGGATTCTGCAAAGAGTACAACGAGCGCACCGCCGCCATGGTCGGCAGCATCATCCCCGTCGAGATCACCGTCTTCGAGGATCGCTCGTTTACGTTCATCACCAAGACGCCTCCGGCGGCGGATCTGCTGAAGAAGGCTGCTGGGGTCGAGAAGGGTGCTCCGGCCCCCAACAAGGCCAAGGTGGGCTCGGTCACCCATGCCCAGGTGCGGGAGATCGCGGAGACCAAGATGAAGGACCTCAACGCGACCACCATCGAGGCCGCCGAGCGCATCATCGAGGGCACCGCCCGCTCCATGGGCATCACCGTCGCCTGATGATCACAGGCGCGACTGTATCTCATTCGCCCGTCAGTCACTGAGGACTGCGTGCCACCAGGAGGGCATATCACACATGCAAAAGCGCGGCAAGAAATATCGGGAAGCCGTCAAGCTCGTAGACGACGAGAAACTGTACGAGCCAACTGAAGCGGTACAGCTGCTCAAGAAGCTGAGCTACGTCAAGTTCGATCCGACCGTCGAGCTGCACATGAAGCTGGGTGTGGATCCGCGCCACGCCGACCAGATGGTCCGCGGCACCGCTATGCTGCCGGCCGGTACTGGCAAAGAGGTGAAGGTGCTGGTCTTCGCGCAGGGCGAGAAGGCGGCCGAGGCCCAGGCGGCCGGCGCCGACTTCGTCGGACTCGAAGACTACATCAAGCAGATCAACGAGGGCTGGCTCGGCTTCGATGTGGCCATCGCCACGGCCGACGTCATGGCGCGCGTCTCCAGTCTGGGCCGTCGCCTTGGCCCGCGCGGCCTGATGCCCAACCCTAAGACGGGCACGGTCGTGCCGCCCAATGGCGATCTGGCCAAGGCCGTGCGCGACGTGAAGGCGGGGCGTGTCGAATTCCGCGTGGATAAGACGAGTCTCATCCACGTTCCCATCGGCAAGTTGTCGTTCTCCGACCAGAAGATCCTCGAGAATCTGTCCGCCACCGTCGACGCGATCGTGCGGGCCAGGCCGAGCGGTGCCAAGGGCCAGTACGTGCGTACCGTGGCGCTCTGCTCCACGATGTCGCCCAGCGTGCGCCTCGATCCGCAGTCGGCTCAGTCGCTGAAGCCCAGTTAGGCCGCCGCGGCACCCGCTGCTCTCGCGCCCTCTCTCGCTCACCGGCGAGAGAGGGCGCGTGCGCATGCTTGTCGCGCGGCCCACACCATGCTACACTCCCTTGGCGGGGCGACAATGGCGCCGCTTTCCCGCTGTCACCGCCGCGCCTGGCGCTGGATGGTCAGGCGCGGGGAAGGAGTCGAGCATGTCCGCGCGCGAAGGCTCATTTACCAGTCAGTCCTCTGCTCTCTCGGTTGACGCTTCCAGCGACGCTCTCTCTCCTACCTCTACCCCCAACACCCACGTTCCTAACGGCCACAAGCCGGGCGCACGCCGCCAGATGGCGCGGTCCACCAGGTCCGCTGCCCCGTCCACCCCCGCCACCACTCGCGGGATGTCCGCCCGCGCATCCGCCTCCGCCGCCGATCGCGCGCAGGCGCGTGAGGCGCTGGCCCGGCTGCGGTCGGGGGTATGCGAGCGCTACCGGCCCGAGGTGGCGGCGGGCGCCGCCCCCATCCGCGTGATGGCACGCATGGTCCGCGATGTGGAGGCTGAAGCGCGGCACCAGGGGATTCCCGCGGACGTGATCGCGACGGGCGTAGTGAACCGCACGATTGGCGATGTGGACCTGCGCGGCATCAGCGCCACCGACGATGGTCCCGAATTCGTCAGCCTGGCCGACGATATGGGCCTCGCGCTGCCGGGCGAGGTGATCGGCGGCCAGCGGTCCACTGGCGAGACCTATCGCTGGCTGCAGGAGCGCATGCTGGACATCGAGCGGGAGTTGCTGGCGCGCGGCTTCGACCTGCGGATGTACGATCTGTCCGGCACGGGCAATCCCCTCCTGCGTGAGCTGCTGGCCGTCTACGAACAGGAGCACCTCGGCATCACCCTGCGGCCCGAGCTGATCTACCTGAGCCTTGGCTCGCTGGACGGCCTGGACAAGTTCTGGCGCGGCTATGCCTACGCCCTGCGCCAGCGCGGCATCACCCAGGCGGCGGTGGCGTTTCCGGCTCCGGGCTTCAATGTGCCGGAGTGGCAGGCCATCTCGTTGGGCCTGCGCCTGCACCGGCTCTATACCCTGCCTGAGGATCATTTCAAGGTGACGCCGGCGCAGCTGCAGCAGGCGCTGGACGAGGCACCCGACCTGCGCGCCTTCTACCTCACAGTGAGCAACAACCCAACCGCATTTGCCTATAGCTACGACGAGCTGCGTGCCCTGTTCGACGTCATCCAGCGCGCCGACCGCGAGCTGCTGGTCGTGGCCGATCTGGCGTATGTCGGCACGGCGGAGCCGGCTGAAGACCGGGCGCGCATGGCGGCCTTCGTGGACTCGGGCATTCTGCCGCGTGCCGTCCTGGCCCATAGCTTCTCTAAGACGCACAGTCTGACCGGCGACCGCTGCGGCTGGGTCGGGTTCAGCGATCCCCAGCTTGCCGCCGCGGTTGGCCCCGGCTGGACCAACAGCACCGCCTCGCTCCCCGCCGACTGGCAGCTCGCCTATACGGCGAAGGTCCAGCTCTTTCGCGAGCGGCCCGAGCTGGAGGCGCGCATTCGCGCGCTCTACGCCCACCGCCGGCATCGCCTGGTGGAGCAGCTGCAACGGATGAACGAGGAGCATGGGTTGTTTGCCCAGGTCAATCTGGACGACGGCGGCACGGTCTACAACTGGAGCCAGCTGCGCCCTGGCGAGGATGTGTTCTCGCTCTTCGTGCGCACGGGCATCGCAGGTGTGCCGGGCGGGGGCTTTGGCTACTCGGACGACTTTGTGCGCCTCTCCATCGGCTGTGTCCCGGTGGCGAGTGACGCGAGCGACGTGTCCGCTGGCGGTTAATCGCTCGCGCCAACGCTGCGGCGGGCCCTCGTAACGACGCGGCGGCCCGCCATGTTCACCGGCCAGGCGCAACAGAATGGAGACCGTGTGGCGATCTATGAGATGCTCCCCACCCGTGCCACCTTGCACGGGCATTTCTCGCGCAAGCTGCCGCCCGCCCTGACTATCGCGCCTGGTGACACGGTCAGGTATCAGACGCTGGACTCGGGCTGGGGTGTGGAGCCGCGCACATCTCCTATCCCCAGCGAGCGGCCGCGCAAGTTCGAGCCGCGCGACCCAGAATACGACGCGGGCCACGCCCTCTGCGGTCCCGTCGCCGTGCAAGGGGCCGAGCCAGGCATGACGCTCGCGGTGCGGATCAACGACCTGCGGCCGGGCACGTGGGGCGTCACGGGCGGCGGTGGCTTTCCCTCGCGCATCAACACGCGACTGGGCCTCGCCGCCGAACCGGAGGCCATGCTGCTCTGGGAGCTGGACGCGAGCACCATGACGGGACGCGATCAGTACGGGCACACCGTCGCGCTCCGGCCTTTCATGGGGGTGATGGGCATGCCTCCCGATGAGCCCGGCTGGCACTCGACCATTCCGCCGCGCCGCTCGGGCGGCAACCTGGACTGCAAGGAGCTCGTGGCGGGCAGCACGCTCTACTTGCCGATCGCCGTCGCCGGTGGGCTGTTCTCTGTGGGCGATGGGCACGCACTGCAGGGTGATGGCGAGGTGAGCAGCACGGCCATCGAGTGCCCGATGGCGCTGGTGGACCTGACCTTCGAGCTGCTGCCCGATCTCCATCTGACCACGCCGCGGGCCGAGACGCCCGCTGGCTGGCTGACACTCGGCATGCACGAGGATCTGCACGAAGCGACCATGATCGCGCTGGAGGCGATGCTCGACCTCATCACCGAGCAGTATGGAATGAGCCGCCAGGCCGCGCTGGCGCTGGCGAGCGTGGTGGTGGACCTGCGTATCACGCAATTGGTGAATGGCGGTGTGTTGGGCGTGCACGCGCTCCTCCCGCATGGCGCCATACGGGCGCATGCTTGAACGGCTGACACCGTGTTCGCGCGTTGACTGGGCCGGCTATGTGGCCTGTTCCGCGGGTGGGGCTGCGTCGAGCAGGGGCAGGCGCAGCGTGAACGTGGTGCCCTGCCCCTCAACGGAGTCGGCGGTCAGCGTGCCGCCGTGTGCTGTGGTGATCTCGCGGGCGATGAACAGGCCCAGCCCGAGGCCGCGATGGGCGGGAATCTGCTCGCTGGGCACCTGGTAGAAGCGCGAGAAGATGTTGGGGAGCTCATTCGCGGGGATGCCCACGCCGTAATCCTGTATTTGCAACTCAGCCTGGCCGCCATCGCGCCGCAGCCGCACGTCAATGCGCTGGGTGCCGGGCGCGTAGGCGATGGCGTTGCTCAGCAGATTGAGAAGGGCCTGTTCCAGCCGATCGGCATCCCCGCTCACGAACAGGGGGCCATCAGCGGCATCGAGCACCACCGTCTGGCCGGACGCCATCATCTGCGCCATTTCGACGATGCGTTCCAGCAGCTCGTCGAGCCGCAGGGGTTCATGTTTGATGGTGTAACTGCCGCGCTGGAGCTGCGTCGCGTCCAGCAGATCACCCACCAGGCGCGAGAGGCGCGTCGCCTGGGAGAGCGCGCGCTGCGCATGGCGGCGGATTTCCTCGTTCCCTTGCTGATCCTGCGGCAGCGCCTGGATCAGGCGCTGCAGATAGCCCTGCAGCGGTGTGAGCGGGGTACGCAGCTCGTGGCTCGCCCGGGAGATGAATTCTTCTTGCAGCCGGCGCAAGCTACGATCTGTGATGTCACGGAAGACGACCACACCACCTTGTTGCGTGCCCGCGGCGTCGCGGATGGGCCGGCCGGTACACTCGAAGAAGTGCTGGGTGCCGTCTGGCCCGCTCATGGTGAACTCCATCGAGAACGACTCGCCGCGCGCGGCGCGTCGCTGCGGCGTGGCGTCCGCCGGCAGCGAGTGTCCCGTGTCATCGCGCGCGGCGAACCGGGCGCCCGCGCTGCCGAACATCTGCTTGTACGACGCATTGGTCAGCACGAACTCGCCCTGCTGGTTGACGACGAGCACCGCCTCGCCGATGCTGGCCAGGATGGCCGCCAGCCGCGCGCGCTCCGCCTCGGCAGCGGTGGCCATCTCCTGGAGCTCGACACTCCGCGCCGCCAAATCGTCGTTCGTGGTGTTCAGCTCCTCGACGGTCGCTTGCAACTCTTCGTTGAGTGTCTCCAGCTCTTCGTTGGTCGCCTGCATTTCCTCGTTGAGCGTCTCTACCTCTTCGGTCGCCGCCTGCGCCTCCTCCGTGTTGAGCAACATCTCCTCGTTGGCGGTGCGCAGCTCCTCGTTGACACCAGTCAGCTCCTGATTCGCGTCCATCAATTGGCGATTGTTCTGCACCAGCCGGTCAATCATCTGCTGGTGGCGCGTGGCCTGCTCCGCGGCGGCGGCGCGCTCCTGCTGCAGCGCGGCAGTGGTGGCGCTTAGCTGCGCTTCCACGTTGTGCCGCGTGGTGACCAGACTGGTGATGTCCTGGACCACGATGACCACCAGCTCCGCCCGCTCAGGTGTTCCTTCGCCCGGGTGTGGGTAGCAGCGCATATCGAGGTAGCGCGTCTCGCCGGTCGTCACCTCTTCGACGGCGACGTCGTCCACGGTGCTCATTTGGCCGTCGCGGAACGCAGCATCGATCGCCGCGCGCAATTTGGTGTGCGGGATGCCCTGGGCCATGTGAATCAGATCGTCGCCAACGGCGGGCCCATGAATGGCGAGAAAGCGACGAGCGGCGCTGTTGATGGCCTGGATATCATAGTGGCGGTCCACCACCGCCACCCCAACCGGCAGCTGAGACATCAAGCTCTCGTTGAGACTACGCATACGTTGCAGCTCATGTGAGGACGGGTTTGGATCGGTGGAGTTGCGCTTGACGAGACCCATGGGCGGCGGAACCGTCATGGGGCTGGTATAGTGTGTGGGCGGTACCAGCATGCGATCGCCATGGCGGCGAAACACCTCGAGCTGCGTATGCTCCGGTGTGAAGAGGTCGGTAAATTCCCCGATGGACTCCGCTTTGCCGAGCACGAGGTAGCCACCGCCGCGCAGGGAATAGGCGAATATTTGGAGCGTCCGCTGCTGCAGGTCGCTCGTGAAATAGATCAACTCGTTGCGGCACATGATCAGATCTGTGTTTGGAAACGGCGCCCGAGCGCCCAGATCGTGGTGGCCGAAAACCGTCAACGCGCGCACGCGCTTATGGACCTGAAAATTGCCATCCACCTCAATGAAATAGCGCCTGACGAGCTCTTCGGGGAGGCCGGTGAGGGCGTTGGGTGGGAATATGCCGCGGCGTGCATAGGCGATCGCCTGGGGGTCCGCGTCCGTGCCGAAGATGCGCACATGGAAGCGCTCCAGATCGTTCTTGAGGGCTTCGGACACGAGAATCGCCAGCGAGTACGCTTCCTCTCCAGTGGCGCAGCCGGCGGACCAGATGCGCAGCTCGTTGCTGCGCCTGCTTGCCTGGGAGATGAGCTCCGGCAGGACTCGCGCGCGTAAATGGTCGAATAGCTCCGGATCGCGGAAAAATTCGGTGACCTTGGTGAGGAACGTGTTGACGAGCTGCTGGAATTCTTCGGGGTGTGTTTGGACGTAACGGGTGTAGTTTTCGAGGGTATCTGAGTCCGTGGCGACAATGCGGCGCTGCAGCCGGCGCAGGATGGTGGATGTCTTATAGTTCGTGAAGTCAATCCCGTAGCGCTCGCGCACTTCGTCGAGAAATACGCTGAGGGCCTTCGTGTCGTGCGCGCGTGCAGGGAGTGATCCGCCAGTCGCCAGGCTGACCAGCAGCTGGCCGATGCGCTCTACGGGTGCCGCGACGTCCACGACGTTGGGAGCCAGAGAGAGAGGCATGCTGGGAAAGGCGGCGGTGTTGGGGTCCTGAATGATGACCGTGCCACCCGCCCGCTTCACCACGCGGGCACCCGCCGCGCCATCCGAGCCGGAGCCGCTCAGGATAACCGCGATGAGCCGCTCGCCAAAATGCTCGGCTGCGCTCGAAAGCAGTATGTCCACCGACGGCTTGGCGTGGCCGGCCGTGCCCGCTCGCAGGCCGACCTCGTGGTCGTTGATGAACACATCGCGATTAGCCGGCACCGCGTAGACGACCCCGGGCGTCAGCGGCGCGTGCTCATCTATTGTGTGCACAGGCAGTGCACTACGGCGCGAGAGGATCTCGCCGAGATGGCTCGCGCGCGTGGGATCGAGGTGTTGCGCGATCACGATGGGTGCGGGAAAGGTCGACGGCAGTGTGGAGAGCAGTGCGGAGAGCGCGTCAATCCCGCCGGCTGAGGCGCCGATCACGACGAGCGGAGAAGAGACGTCCTCGCCAGGCATAGATCATACCTCGCTGACCTCTCGCGATGATCCGCCCGCTCGTGCCATCGGCCGCGACACGAGCGCGGTCCTCAGGCGGTGGGGGACGGTGGACGCCCGCCCGTCCATGCCAATACGAGCCGATATGCCCTGATAGGCCAAAAAGTTGACGTCCGTCAAGCTCTCATCGTGCGGGGCTGGATGGGCCTTTGGGGCCGGTACGGGCACGATACGCATCATCATTCTATCATCGCGCGAGTCGAATAGACAGCGGGTTATCGTACGCGCTTAGCGCACGTTTCCGGCCACAGAAGGCCGTCGGTCGCGGAAGCGTTGCCGGCGGACATGCGGAGGTGATCCGGCGCGTGGTGATCTCCAGTCGCGCGGATGAGGATCTGAGGGCGGCGGAAGAGGAGCAGGACAAGGAACAGACGCGGCAGGAGCGCGCGGCAGGAGCGCGCGGCCGGAGAGCAGGCCATTGCCTCGCAATAACCGCAAGC
>CAYQFU010000081.1:0-6934 GCA_964416775.1 uncultured Ktedonobacterales bacterium | reverse complement strand
CGCGGCAGGAGCGCGCGGCCGGAGAGCAGGCCATTGCCTCGCAATAACCGCAAGCGCACGTCCACGACGAGCGAATGCCGGGCTATGTACTTGACCTAATGCGCAGCTTCGCATAAGATGGGTTCAACCGATCGGGGGAGCAGCGTGTCCCCTCGTCCCTCTTCGGAGCCTTCGTGGTACGTGTACGCTGATCGCTGGTGTGAGCCCTACGCGCTGGTGCTTACGCCGCGTGGGTCGTCATCCAGGAGGCCCGCCATGGCGCCATCTCCCCACTCCTCCATGACTCGCCACCCATCAATTTGGGCGCATACCCGTGCCGTCTCGCGTGTGAGCCGCGCTGCCTGGCGGATGGCCATTGGGCTGGCAGCTCTCGCCTGCGCGCTCGCGCTGGTGGGGCTGGGGGTCGCGCGGGCGGCGCCCAGGGCGCGGGCCGACACCCAGCCGACCCTTACGGTGACAATCAAGTCCGGGACGGCCACGCAGACGGTCTATGCCGTAGCGGCGTCGGGCTTCCCAGCGCAGACGGCATACACCGAGACCTTTGGCGATGGCAGCAAGGTTCCGCCAGCCAATGGCCAGACCAACGCGTCCGGCGCCTTTACGCTCTGGTGGACACTGGACGCCGCCAGCAAATACTGCGGGACGATCTCAGCGCAGGCGGGTAGCGCCTCAGCCAGCGCCAGCTTCTGGGTCGCGCTCACCAGCGACTCGCAGAGCGGGGCCGCCTGCCAGGGCACAGCCACGGGCGGCGGATCGCCCACGCCTGCCAATGCCACACCCACGACTACGGGCAACGGAGCCACACCGGGCGCCACGCCCGCCGCGACGCAGGCCCCGGCGCCACAGCCGACGGTGGCTCCCACCGGCGCGGGCACCACGTCCGGGACGGGCCTGCGCGCGCTGCTGGGGCGCATCCCCTGGCTGTGGGTTGGCGCCGGCATCGTCGTCGTGATCCTGCTGTTGATCGTGGCGCTCGCGATGGGTAGCCGCAAGAACAAGCCTCCCAGCGGCGGCAATCGCCCGCCTGGCAGGCGCATGGAGCCGCCGAATCGCGACCCGCAGTGGGGCGCCTCCACCACCAGCGCGCGCCGGCGCGCGCCTCAACGGCAGACGCCCCCGCCCGGCTGGGAGGGTCGCCCGTTCGGCCAGCCGCCCGCCAATCCAGGTGGCGGCTGGCCGCAGCAGGAGGGATCGCGCTCGTCGCATCGCGTGCCTGGCGCCGGCAAGGTGGACCCGCGCTGGCGCATCGTAGATCCCGACCAGCGCGCGCCGCACCCGCCCTCAGCGGACCAGCGCTGGTCGCGCGACCAGCCGGAGTCAGGCGTGCCCGATGTTCGCTGGTCCCGCAGCCAGCCGGGCGCGCGCGGCAACCCCCCGCCGCGCACTCTGGGCGACGCCACGTCCACCCGCCAACGGGCCACTCGCCGCGACGATAGGGACCAGTGGGGCCGCTGACATCCGCCAGCGCCGACGGGGTGAAGCCGCGCGTGAATGACGTGCCGCCGCGACGTGCGCCCGGTGGCGGACTGGGACGCGGGTGAGGCGAGGGGTGCAGGCGGGAGGAGACAGAGCGGTGCGCCAAGGGGCTGGCGGTTCAAACCGCGCCTGGATGGCCTGCGGCCGCGAAGTCCGCCTCCGGGCGGACTGGGACGGCAGCCGATGACAGGCGCATTCCGCCGATCTGTACTTCTCTCTTATCGAATTCGGATGCGTGGGTGCCCGTGCGCCGGACGGGCACATAGCCATGCGCCCCTACAGTACGGGGGAAGGGATCACCAGCATCCAGTGTGACGAGGGCGGGAATCACTCCGCCGGAGCGGTTGGCTGGGTGGATGGCGCGCTCTGCGCCGGGCCGATCCAGATGGTCTGGATGTTCACGAACTCGCGGATGCCGTACGATGCCAGCTCGCGCCCGTAGCCGCTGCGCTTCACGCCGCCGAACGGGAGACGTGGGTCGGAGGCCGTCATGCCGTTGATGAAGACCTGGCCCGACTCGATGCGACGCGCCAGCCGTTTGCCCCGCTCGATGTCGGTCGTCCAGAGGTTGCCGCCCAGGCCATACTGGGAGTCGTTGGCCGTGTTGACGGCCGCGTCGGCGTCGGGCACGCGCATGACGGCCGCCACCGGGCCGAACGTTTCCTCACGGAAGACGGGCATGTCGGGCCGTACATTGGTGAGGATGGTGGGCGCGTAGAAGTAGCCGCGCCGGTCCAGCGCGTGTCCACCGATCAGCACGCGGGCGCCGGCGGCCACCGACTCGCGCACCTGGCGCTCCAGCGCGTCGAGCAGGTCGGCGCGGGCGAGCGGGCCCATCTGCGTGTCGCGCTCGAGTGGATCGCCGACCTTGAGCGCGGCCGCGGCCTCGCGGAAACGCTGCTCGAAGGCGTCTGCCACCGACTCCACCACGATGAAGCGCTTGGCCGCGATGCAGCTCTGACCGGCGTTCTGGAAGCGCGCACGAGCGGCCGTGAGCGCGGCGCCATCGAGATCGGCGTCCTCCAAGACGATGAACGGATCGGACCCGCCCAGCTCGAGCACCGTCGTCTTCAGGACGCGGCCCGCCGCCTCGGCCACCTTGCTGCCCGTGACGTCGCTGCCCGTCAGCGTCACCGCCGCGATGCGCGGATCTTCGATGACCTTTTCGACGGCGCTGCCGGGGATGAGCAGGGTGCGGAAAACGCCCTCCGGGAAGCCGGACTCGCGGAAGACGCGCTCGATGGCGAGCGCGCACTGGGGCACGTTGCCGGCGTGCTTGAGCACGGCGGTGTCGCCAGCCATGAGTGTGGGCGCGGCGAAGCGGAAGACCTGCCAGAAGGGAAAGTTCCAGGGCATGATCGCCAGCACCACGCCCAGTGGCTCGAACGCGACGAAGCTCTCCCTGGCGTTGGAAGGGTGCGGCTCGTCCGCGAGGAAGCGCTGCGCGTGCTCGGCGAAGTAGTCGCAGTTCCAGGCGCACTTCTCGATCTCGGCCTCGGATTCGGTGATGGTCTTGCCCATCTCCAGCGTGATCAGCTGGGCCAGGTCAGCGTTGTGCTGGCGTAGGTACGTGGCGGCTTGCTTCATGAGCTCGGCGCGTTGCCCGAAGGTGGTGTCGCGCCAGGTCAGGAAGGTGTTGCGCACCTCGTCGAGCGCCATGTCCACCTTCGCGGGGGTGAATTCGTCGAGCGTCATCAGCACTTCTTCGGTTGCCGGATTGATGGACTGCATTGTCATCGGTGTGTTCCCCCATCAATGGTTTCAATCCCAGGGTGACGCCGAGCCAGAAATGCTCGTGCCTCGCCATGCGCAGCCGCGCACAAGTCATTCCGCCATTCCGGGTCGCCGGCTGGACTCGCCATCGCGACATGTTCCCGCCGCCGGCACTGTATCATCTGAGCGGTGGTGGCGGCGCGAATCGCGATTCGCCAGGGCGGATTGGACGGAGCTGGTGACAGACGGAGGTGATCGCCGGTGGAGTACTTGCTGGACAATGCCTGGCAACAGCAGCGACAACGGCTGGCTGGACTGGAAGCCTGGTTCGATCCTGGGTCGGTGCGGCACCTGGAAGCGCTGGGCGTGGGTGCCGGCTGGCGCTGCCTGGAGGTGGGCGCGGGAGGCGGATCGATCGCGGTGTGGCTCTGCCAGCGGGTCGCGCCAAACGGGCAAGTGGTGGCGACGGACCTGGACACACGCTTTGTGGAAGCGTTGAACGAGCCGCTGCTGACCGTGTGGCGGCACGACATCCTCGCCGATGCGTTGCCCGAAGGGGCATTCGATCTGGTGCACTCGCGTTTCGTGGTGGAGCATGTGCCGGACCCCATGCTGGCGCTGCGCCGGATGGCGGATGCGCTGGCGCCGGGTGGATGGCTCGTGGCTGAGGGCACGGATTCCGTTTCCTGGGTGTCTGATCCGGCGATGGATGCGGGAGCGGCGGCGCTCTTCAGCAAGTGGGCGGAAGCGTTCGCCCAGGTGTGCCGCGATGTGGGCGCGGATGCGTACGCTGGGAGGCGGCTGTACGGCCAGCTGCACGCGCTGGATCTGGAGGACATCGAGGCGGAAGGTCGTGTCTTCATGGTGCGCGGCGGGTCGCCAAATGCGGAGGTGTGGCGGCTGACGGCGGAGCAGGTGGCGGACCGCGTCGTCCAGGGGGGATTGCTCTCCGGCGAGGAGATGGGCCGGGTGCTGACGCTGCTGCGAGACCCAGCATTCGTGTGGATGGAGGGCCTGGTGATGGCGGCGTGGGGACGGCGGCCGAGGATGTCGGTGGAGTAGGGGTGGCGCCGCTCGTCTCGGGTTGGCATGGTGGGCATGCCTCCTGGGATGTCGTGGATGGCAGCGGGCGGGAACGGATATGGCAGAGAGCATACGGCAAATATCTTTGATCCTCGCGCGAATCTGGTCAGCACATGCTGGCGTGTTTAGCTCCCAGGCGATGTGTTCTCGGGAGCTGAAGGTGGGGGGAGTCCCGCATCTATAAGTGCTGAAGAGACATTGTTCAGCCCTCGTAGTTTGACGATTTCAGTAATGAACTCTTGCGCCGTCACGTAGTAGACGCTGGCAAACATAGGGTTCAAGGGTGAGGGATAGGGATTGAGTGCAGATGGTGGGAAATGGGCCCTATCGTTTGATACGACGTAGTGCGCTCTGCCAATCAGAGCCGTTGCGAGAATCGGCTCATCATCAGGATCGTGCAGCCAGGTCCAATTTCCCCCTTGGAGGCGAGTATAATTTGCGTAGCTCGCATGCTGTGAGAGGCTGGCAATGAACTGATTGAGCCATGTCCGGTAGGTTTGCATGTCTTCGGCATGCTGTATCGCATGTTGGGTACGGATGCGGACCATCTCCGCAATAATGGAGGAGGACCAGACAGGTGTGTACCAACCTCGTGAAGCGAGCAGCATCAGGGTGCCGCGCTCGCGTCCAATGAGCACAGAAGTATCTAAGACTGCGCGCGGCTTCACACCGAGCGCGTCCGCTCTACGGACGGCCAAGCCCATGGCCGCCTGCCCCGACGAATCTCATCAACGAGCTCAGCATCCGTGGCGTGGATACCCATCTCGTTGACTGCTTCCGCGGTCGGACGGTAATCATCAAGCCACCTGGCCGAGATACACCATCGTTCGTTCGCGCGGCGAGCAGGGATGAGGCCGATTGCCGCCCAACGCTCCACATCCCTTTCCGACATGCCCAGGATTTGCGCGGCTTCTGTAATAGTGTAGTATTGTCTGCTTGTTGATTGGGTGGGGCCGGCATTGCCCGCTGGCACAATCGGGACCTCGAGCGTAGTGGACCTTCCAGTAGGCGCTAGCGACGACGTTGGCGCGCCCAAGCTCGTGGGCACCGTCAACTGAATGGTGACCTGGGGCTTGTCCAGCCAGACAGACTTGGAGATGACGAGAGCGATGTCTACGCCTGATGGCCCCGGTTGGAATGGCCCGGCCTGAATATTCTCGTTTTGCTCTGGCTGCACGGAAAATTGGTACTCGAGGAGATCAGCCATTGGAAGACTCCTTCATGAGCTTCTGTATCATCTCTGTTTGCTGGTTGAACTGGGTGACCATGAGATCAATGAACCGCTGCATGACCTGACGGCTGACCGCAAAGCGGAACACTGGCTCTGCTGTCAATCGTTCGATGGACACTAGCTCATTGGTGTCTTTGACTTCTGGTGGCAGGACCACACCAAGCGTGAAGAAGAACTCGTCAACGGCGTATCGAAGGTTGAGGGCATTGATATGGATAAGTGGCAGGTGAGGAGCGTCCGGCACCTCGATGGCGTAGGTCCTGGTTGAGGGTGTTGTTTCGTCCTCTGCCATGTCACCACCTCGCGCTTCTTGGGCTCTACCGAGCACACAAAGTATATCAGGTTTCAATTGACCTCGCTATCCGCTCATCGTACAACATGCCTGCGGTCATGTCTGCAACCGAGCATGCATTATGCGGGTTGCCTCCGAGGAGTTTTGGGGAGAGGGGTGGCGCGCTCACTGCGCTCACCGGTTTCAGCGTGTCGGGTGGGAGCGCCGCCTCGCTGGGCGCGCTCGGCCTGGGCGATCTGCTCGGGTGGTGGGAGGGGGCGGACCTGGCGGCCGAAGAGGGAGCGATGCCAGCGGGTGCATTCGACCCGGCCGGAGACGGCGACCAGTCGGGATTCGGCGAGCACGAGGCGTATGGTGTCGGCCAGGGCGGGTGGCAGGGCGACCTGGAGGCGTCCGGTTTCGTCTTCGAGCACGAGGAAGCCCATGCCTTTGGCGGTGGGTGGGCGCTGGGCGGAGATGACTTTGCCGGCGATGATGACACGCTGGCCCGCGGGGACGTGGGCCAGCTGGGCGATGGGCAGCACGCCCACGCCATTCAGCCAGCGGCGGCGGAAGGCGAGGGGGTGTGGGCGCGCGGAGAGGTCCTGGGTGGCGATGTCCCAGGCGACTTCGTCCTCCAGGGTGAGCGGGGGCAGCAGGGGGGCGTCGGCGGCGCGCTCATCCGGCCAGTCCCAGGGGAGGGCGGGCTGGGAGGGGACGGAGGGGACGGAGGGGACGGAGGGGACGGAGTGACACGGAGGGGGCACGGAGGACACGGAGGAGGATACAGAGGATACAGAGGATACAGAGGATGCAGAGGATACAGAGGATACAGAGGATGGAGATGGAGATAGGGAGGGGGCAGAGGGGCGGGCAGGAGTCTGTTTGCGGGCGGTGCGGGTGCGGGCGGGCTGCCAGTCGCGCCAGTGTTCGCCGAGTAGCCAGAGCAGGCGGCGGCGAGGGATGCCGAAGGCGTCGAAGGCGCCGGCCGCTGTGAGGGCTTCGACGGCTTCGCGACGCAGGGGGGCGATGCGGCCGACGCGGGCGCAAAAGTCGGCCAGGGAGCGATATGGGCCGTGCGCGCGCTCGCGGACGATGGCGAGCGCGAGGTCCGCGCCGACGCCCTTGACCTGGGCGAGGCCGATGCGGATGGCGAAGGA
>CAYQFU010000080.1:12296-21449 GCA_964416775.1 uncultured Ktedonobacterales bacterium | reverse complement strand
ACGCCCGCCGCGGCCCACCCCCAAGAGTGGGTGGAACCCATGTGCCTGGCGCACCGTGACACGTCCGGCGGGCATCACCTATCGTACAGCGTTCGGGGCGTCCGGCCAGCGCAATTCCCTGCCAGAAGCCCCCACGCTGTATGACGCACATCGGCATTAGCGCCGCGTGCGCGTTATGAGTGCCGGCGGCTGCCCGCGCCGCTGGCCAGAGGCGCGACGAGATCCCGCAGCTCCATCCCGTCGCCGCTATAGATCTCTTCCGCATCCACAGTCCGCTCGGCCCGCCGCCACGCCGCGGAGCGCCGCCGCGCGCGCACGACCCCGGTTCCCGCTTCCGCCAGCACCCTGACCAGCAGTTCGTGCTGCTCGTATGCGGCCCCTTCATCGGGACACGTCAGCTCGCACAGCGGTTGCCGCATCATCACCAGGTACCCGCGTGCCACCGGGTAGGCCGTCGTGACGTACCCGCGACCCTGGCGCCTCACGTCCGCGGTCGCGACGATGTAGTCCATGCCGTCCGCGGTGATGAGCCGGTGACGCGCCAGCTCCCCGCGAAAGGTCGCACAGGCGCGGACGCTTCCACATGCGACGGTCCGCGCTGCCGTCTCGACTGCGCTTGTGCCTTGTTCTCGCCTTACCATTGTCTGCACCCTCCTCTCCGCTCTGAATTTGTCCGACGGGAGCGATGCGACCCAATAACCACCTGGCCCAGGCGTAAGGTCAGCGCCGCCCACAACCAGGTGACGCACCCTCATCAGGCGCGCGACTGGTCAAGACAACGGGCAGCGCGAGGGGACATGCGCGTTCGGGCAGGGCGGTATGAGGGGTGCGCCGCGGGCGGAGGGCGCGTGCCATAAGTGGGGATGGCGCGCGGGTCCGACGCATGACTCCCGCATCTCTTCAAGCGGTTGGCAACGCATGTAGTCGCGCATGCAGGACTTCTGGGTGGCGCTGTAACCTTCTCTGGAGCCTCGCCGTGGCTCCAATCGCATCCGCCTTGCCCGGACGCGCACCAAGATACGCCCCGATCCGGCGCGCACTGCACGCTTCACCTTGAGGCGCGATGACGTCTCTCCAGCTAAGAATCTGCTGAGAGTTCGACGGATGAGCGGCCCGTAGCCTTGTGGGGGACGCACCGCCCTGCTAGAATGGCCTCAGGGTGGCGCTGGATGCGCGCTGGCCTGGTGTTGTGGGAGTGGCCGCCGTGGAAGATCGTACCCAGTCGGGCAGCGAGAGGAACCCCGAGGGCCCCCTTTTGCTCGTTGTGGACGACGAGCAGTCCATCGTTGACTTCATCCGGCTGGGCATGCGCTACGAAGGATTCCGTGTCGCCGAAGCGCCCGATGGGCAAACGGGTCTCGACCTGGCGCAGCGCCTCGCACCTGACGTCATCGTGCTGGATGTGATGCTTCCGGACGTGGATGGACTGCAGGTGTGCCAGCGTCTGCGCGCCATACCTGCCACCACCAATGTGCCGATTCTCATGCTCACCGCCAAAGACGAAGTCCGCGACCGCGTCAGCGGCCTGGACAGCGGCGCCGACGACTATCTCACCAAGCCGTTCAGCTTCGAGGAGCTGCTGGCCCGCGTTCGCGCCCTGCTGCGCCGGCAGCAGCGGCACGTCGGCGCCAGCGGTCCCGCCGGCCGTGTGTTGCGAGTCGCCGATCTCGTGCTCGATGAGGCAGCACGCGAAGTGAAGCGCAACGACCGGCTGATCGAGCTCACCACGACCGAGTACAACCTGCTGCACCTCTTCATGATGCATCCTCGCCAGGTGCTCGATCGCCAGACCATTCTCAACCGCGTGTGGGGCTACGACTTCATGGGGGAGACGAACATCATCGAGGTCTACGTGCGCTATTTGCGCGAAAAGATCGAAGACGAGCCCAGTGCCCCCAGACTGATCCAAACCGTCCGCGGGGTGGGCTACGTGCTGAAGGGCTGAGTTCATCATGGCCCGCCCAATGCAGCCTACCCGGCAGCAGCCGCCCGCTGACCCCACGCCCCGCCCTGCGGATGCGGCCACCGTGCCCATCACACCGGCGGGGACCGCTCTCGACCTGCGTCGTGCCACCGACCGCTCCGTTTCGGCAGGCCAGGACCCTCGCGGACGCGTGTCCCGCTTTGCATGGCTGCGCACGTTCCGCTGGCGGCTGACGTTGTTCTATGCCGGCATGCTCGCCGTATTGGTGCTCGTGCTTGGGCTCGCACTCAATCTCATCGTGGGCGTCGTGCTCTACTCGGATGAGCTCAAGAGCTTCCACTCGCAAGCCAAGGTTACTGTCGTCAGGCAGCAGTCGCACTTCGACGCGCTCATTCAGGGCCGGGCAACGGCCGCGCAGGGTGCTTCAAGCGTAGCGGGCGTATGCGGCACCGCCATGAGCTACCAGCAGGCGTTCGCCGACGCCATTGACAAACCGCTTTCATACCAACCGGACTTTCAGAGTGCCTACCTCCTCGACTACTTTGGCTCGGTGCTCGCGCCCAGCGACGACGGTTCCGCGCAGGTGGGACAGGTCGGCCCGTATATCACCCAGAACGCACTGAACCGGCTGTACGCCAACGCGCTCCTGACGCGACGCACCGCGCTCGGCGTCCTGGGCGACTATCAATACACAACCGTAGCCCCGGATGGGCAGCGGGTGGGCGTCGTGCTAATCGCCGACCGCTTTCACACCACCTCGACCTGTCTGCAACCGCGAAATGCCCCTATCATTGGCGTCGTAGAGGTGGTCACGAACTTCGCGGACGCGCGCGACACCCTGGCTTCGCTGCGGCTCGTCCTGTTGCTTGCCGTCCTGGGCATGTTCGCGGCTGGGCTGCTGATCGGCGGCCCCCTCATCGGACGTGGACTGCGGCCGCTCGCGCTCATGGCCCAGACGGCCCGCCGCATCGCGTCGGGTGATCTGAGCCAGCGCGTCCGGCTTCCGCATGGCGGCGATGAAATCGGCCAGCTCGCGGACACCTTTGACGAGATGATCGCCCGCATCGAGGCGGCGTTCGGCGCGCAGGCCGCCTCCGAAGCCCATATGCGCCAGTTCATCGCCGATGCCTCCCATGAGCTGCGGACGCCGCTGACCGCCATACGCGGCAACATCGACGTGCTGCTGCGTGGCGCCGCACGCGACGATCCCGCCACGGCCCAGCAGGTGTTGGTCGCCACACGACGCGAAGCGGAGCGCATGTCGCGCCTGGTCAACGACTTGCTCACTCTGGCCCGCCTGGACGCCGGCCGGCCGCTGGAGCTGCAGCCGGTGGACCTGGTCTCCCTGGCGGGAGAGGCAGTGGATCAGGCGCGTATCCTGGCCGGCCAGCGCGAAGTCTCCCTGCTCACGGATGGTGGCGGCCGGCTCATCATTCCGGCCGACCCTGACCGGCTCAAGCAGGTGCTTCTCATCCTGCTGGACAACGCGCTCAAATATGGCCGGCCCGAGCCAGAGGGCTGGGTGCGCGTGCGGCTGAGCCGCACCGAGCGTGGCGCCGTGCTCACCGTCACCGACAACGGGCAGGGCATCGCCCCCGAAGACCTCCCGCACATCTTCGACCGCTTCTACCGGGGCGAGCGCGCCGCCCGCCATCGCCGCATGGCCGGGTCGCAGGTGCCGGCGCGCGCTGCCGAGCCACCGGCTCGCTACGACGCCGGCAGCCAGACCGCATCCGCCAGCGCTCCGAACCGGCCGCCAACCGGCTCCGGATTGGGACTGGCCATTGCCCGGGCGATCGTCCAGTCACACGGCGGCACGCTCACCGTGGAGAGCCGCGTCGGCGTGGGCACGTCGTTCACCGTGGCCCTCCCCCGCGTCCAGGCGTAACCCCATCCCCTACCCTCCATCCCTCTCCTCCGTGTAACTCCGTGTTCCCTCCGTGTCCTCCGTGTAACTTCGTCCCCTCCCTCCCCGCCGACCCCTTCCCTCACACCTCGCGCACCTTTGACGTGCCCATGCCGCGCGCACTACACTCCATGTGCGAACAACGCGTGAGAGCTGAAGCCCATGCATGGCGGCTGGCGCCGCCGCACCGCGTGCACGTCGCGAGAGGAGCAGAGATGATGATGCAGGATCTGGAGGCCGCGCGCGCCGATGCGCTGGCGCAGCTGCGGGCAGGCAGCATCGCCCTGGGCGAGGGCCGTCTGGAGCAAGCGGCTGAGGCCCTCGTGACGGCCGAGACCGTCTTTCGCCGGCTCAACGATCTCGAGCACGCCGCCGAAAGCCGAGTAGAGTTGGCGGAAGTACAGCGCCAAAATGGCGCCGAGGAAAAAGCCGCGGGCAGCTACGAGCGCGCCATCGCGCTCTTCCAACAGGTCGGCCTGACAGTGCGCGAAGCATCCGCCACCCTCGCCCTTGGCCACGTCGAGCGCCAGCGCGGCCAGCTCGAGCGAGCGCGCGACCTCTATGCGCGGGCGGCGGAGCTGTTCGCCCAGGCGGGCAACCTGCGCGGACAGGCCTCCGCGGCGCTGGCCTTGGGTCACACGGAGGCGCAGTTGGGCCACCCCAATCGCGCCGCGCCGTACTATGCCGAGGCGCGCCTACTGTACGCGCGAGTCGGCGATCGGCTGGGAGAAGCGGATGCCGCGCGCGGACAGGGCGACGTCTTCGCCCAGCTTTCCCAGCAGGACGCCGCCGAAGAGGCATACACGCACGCCCTCGAAATCTACCGTGACCGTCGCGACGTCTTTGGCGAAGTGGACTCGCTCGTCGGCCGCGCGCGACTGCGAGCGGACCTCGGCCGGCTCGACGAAGCGTCCACCCTCTTCGGCGAGGCCATCTCGCTCGCGCGTCCAATCGAGTACGAGCTGGGCGAAGCGGATGGGACCCTCGGATTGGCCGATATCGAGCTGCACCGCGCGCGCTGGGACCAGGCGTTGGCAAACGCCGTGCAGGCCGACGAGCGTTACGGCGCGGCTAACAACGCACCCGGCAAAGCGGAAGTCAACCGCGTTCTGGGCGAGGTGCAGCTGCGTCGCGGGCAATTGAGCCAGGCCATCACGGACTTCAACCGCGCCGGGCGAGCGTTCCGCACCCTGCACCTGCATCGGTCGTACGTGCTGGCCGTCCTTGGCGCGGCCGAGGCCAACCGGCGCCGCAGCATCCCGCGCAAGGCTGAAGACCTCTTCTCCGAGGCCCGAACAGTGGCAATTGATGTCGAGCAGCCTGCCCTGGAAGCTTCTGCCATTCTTGGCCTGGGAGAGATCGCACGCCAGCGCGGCCAGAGCCAGCCGGCGGAGAATCTGCTGAGCGATGCCAGACGCCGCTTCGAAGCGCGCTCCCAGCCCGCCGCGGTGGCGGCGGCGCTCGTGGCGAGCGCCCGCCTGGCCCTGACACGCGGCCAGCTCGACCGCGCCATGGCGGATGTGGACGAGTCGCTTGCCCAGTCCCTTGCCGCCCAGACCAACACGAGCACGCCTGGTCCAGATGCCGCGGCGCACGTCGTCGCAGCGTCGGTGTTGCTGGCATGCGGCCACCTCACCGCTGCGCGCGAGCGCTTCACCCTCGCCACGGCCACAGCTGAACGCCAAAATGACCCGTTCAGTCTGGCCGAAGCCGCGCTCGGTATGGCCGAGACCGATCTGCAGGCGGACGACCTGCAGGCTGCTGTCGCCGGTTTCAATCGGGCGGCGGAATTGGCGCGACAGATCGAAGCGCGTGCCGCCGAAGGTCAGGCGAACGTCGGGCTGGGTCGCGTATTGCTGCGACGCGAGCTGTGGGAAGAGGCGGCCACAGCCCATCAAGAGATGCTCCCGCGCTTCCGCGAGGCGGAGGATCCGGTCGCCCAGGCCCTGGTCCATCTCGGGGTGGGCGAGGCTCGGCGCAACCTCGACGCGCTGGCGGACGCGCGCGAATCGTTCGAGCAGGCGGCGCGTCTGTACGCGAGCGCCGACGCGGCGCTGGGTGAAGCAGCGGCCGCGCAAGGCGAAGCGCGCGTGCTCGTCGAGCTCTCCGAGCTTGAAGCGGCTGACGGACGGTACGCCCGTGCTATCGAGCTGACCGAACGGATCGGCCGCGCCCTCAGCCGCACCGAGGACCGGCACACGTTCTTTGACTCGCGCGCTCAGTTATACGCCGAGGCCATCATGGTGGCGGCCCGGCGCCAGAACGGAGCTCGTGTCACCGAGTTGGCGACGGCCTATGCCGGCCTGGCCGACAAGCCCGGACGAGCGAACGCCTCCCGCCTATTGCGCGAATACGAATCCTCGCTCCCGGTCCGGGGCGCGGATGTCACCGAGGACGTAGCGCTGCGCAATCGGGCTGCACAACGTCTCCTGGCGTCAGCGCGCGATGTCCTCAAGTAGCGGAGCGGGAGCGTCAGCTTGCTCCTTGTCCCGCTGGAGTGCCGCCCGCGAAACTGCTCATCTGCGGGAGCGTCAGCGGCACTCCGGCCCGGTCGATGCCCGATCGCAGTCGTGCACCAAGGTGAAGGTTCACGTGAGCGGGCGATCGTGGGCCAGCGTCTTCCGTACGAGCGCGACGCCGAGCTCCTGGAGGTGCGCCAGCGTCTCATATCGGATGCGGTTGATCCGTTCCCCCATACCAAATGGGCGCATGGCTATGCGCCCGCCCGGCGCGCTTGTACCCATTCATCCGGACTCGATATCATCCGTGTCGCCCCATCACTCGAGTTCCACCGCGTATGGTGAAACGATCAGCGACGCTGGAGCATAGACAGTACGTCGCCGAAACGTTCGATGGTTGGGACAATGTGCTGCGCATTGTCGGGCTCTTCGTGCACGAATGACACGATCAGATGCTTGACCCCGATGTCCGCGAATCGCTGCAGTGCCGCCGCCACTTCTTCGGCTGTGCCGACGAGGCCGGGCTCGTTGGCCATGCGCTGCTCACCGGGTCCTACTACGCGAGCGAATGTGCCGACCGTCACGTCCAGGGTGTCGGGGTCCCGGCCGACTTCCGCGCAGATCTGCCGCAGGTCCTCCTGTGCCCGCACGACCTCGCTTGGATCGCTATGCCATGCCGTGTTCCACGCATCCGCATAGCGCGCCGCCAGGCGCAGCATACGCGGCCCCTTCCCAGCGATCCAGATAGGCGGGCCGCTTCGCGAGGGGCCGCGCGGCACGAGTTGCGCGTCATGCGCCTCCACGTACTCGCCGACAAAGTCGACCTGCCCCTTGCGCAGGAGGGGCACGACGATCTCCAGTGCCTCCGCGAAACGGCTCACGCGGTGGTCGAACGGATAGCCGAAGGCCCGAAATTCGGGTTCATGCCAGCCCGCTCCCAGGCCCAAGATCAAGCGCCCCGCACTGACTTCGTCGAGAGTGTCCGCAATCTTGGCGAGGAGTGCGGGTGGACGGAACGCGGTGCAGGCTACCAGGGGGCCAAGGCGGATCCGGTGGGTGATGGCCGCAAGTGCCCCCAGCATGGTCATGACCTCCCACCGGCCGGTCTCGCGTGGTGGGAAGCGGAACAGCAGGTGATCCGACAGCCAGAACGAATCGAAGCCCACCTGCTCAGCCGCCCGCACCTGCGCCGCGACGTGATCGAAGCGCGGCACGGGTCCACCGCCGACGTCAGGCATGATCCCGACCTGCATGCGCGGCGCGGGGGAGTCGTCCTTGTCCATGAGTCCACCTCCATCACGGGCGTCGTCCGAGGTGCCCCAATTGTCCCCCATCGCAGCGGTGAAGGCGCGCACCAGAGTCGCCATCGCCTCACCCCAGGCGCGCCACGCAAAGCCCCTTCCGAGCAGTGTCGCTGGATTGTCGGGCTTCGCCGCAACCCAGCGATCATGCCTCGTATAGAGCCGCATGACGTATTGGCTAGTGCGAACCTACGCGTCAGGTCAGTGAGATCCACAGCGACACGGCGGCGCTGCTCAGACCACGCAGCGCTCCAGAGACGTGGAACAGGTGCTGGATGCCGGTCGACGCGAGGATGATCAGAGCCGCGCACGCCGCGATGGTGATGAACAGAGCAAACACGGCGAAGATGGCCAGGTAAACCCCGAAGCGCTCGGGCGGCCTTTCACGCGGCTTGGGCGTGGAGTGCGGAATCCGGACGGCCGGCGCCCCACCAGCCGACGGAGCAGCCGCGGGGTGACCCGCCTGCGGCGCGGCCACCATTCGCCCGATGCCCGGAGGAGCGGCCGCGATAGCCGGTCCTGCCTGAACGGGTTGAGGCGGTACCAACCCGTGATCCACGAGGTAGCGGTGGTGGTAGAATGCCTTGGCCTTGTCGCCGGCTACGCGGAGAAATGAATAATCGATCGCTCCCCCGATAGCCGCGCCCACACCTGGCACCAGTCGTCCAACCATCTTGGCCGCCTGTTCTTTGGTCACTTCGGAGCCAACGCGGGCCAGCAGCTTGGGCAGGACCTCCGGCAAATAGTGGATGAGCCCTTCGCGAGTCAGCCAGTTGCCGATGCCGCGCAGACTGTCCACCCCAGCCACGAGCGCCAGCACCTCGGCCAACTGCGCCATTTCTTCCGGTTGGCTGGTGTCGTATCCGTATGCCTGCGCCACTCCTGCAGCCATGCGAACAGCGTAAATCGCCGTAAGCTGCACGTCCGCCCCCGCGGCCACAAGCGCCCACAGCCCGCCTGGCAGACCCGTTAGTGCGCCAGTGAAAGCCGCCCGACGGCGGTAACGTCGCGCGATTTCCTCCGCCACATTGTCCATGCGCTCTAACGGTTGCTTGCGGATGTCTTCGATCGTATGGACGTCCTTGGCGCCCCGCTCCTGATGCAGCCGAATGACCTGCGGGTCGCGCCGCGCCGCCCACCCAATAGCCCGATTGATACGATCGGACTGCGGGCCGGGCTTGAGCAGCTCCTGAACCTCAGGCGGAAGCGCCTGAAGCGCCGAAGCGGCAAGCTGCGTACCCAGGTGGCCCAGCTGCGAGCCATCGCCAGAGTTGCCGGATGATGCCATCGCTCGTAATCCTCCGCCGCTAGACGCACCCTCGAGCGCGCCGCCATACGGCTCCCGCTCATCGTGCCCCGACGCTGACATCCCCCAACCGCGTTGCGCACGCTGCCGGGCTCACTCCTCAAGCTGCCATCAGCACACGAGGTGCCGAATTGCCTTCGGACGCGATCACGCACACAGTATACCGGACACTCGCCACCAACTCAAGCGTGGCGTGTCCACATCATAGTTTTGCGCCTTTGCTGGCCCAATTCCCTCCATCTCCCCTGAGCGCATAT
>CAYQFU010000080.1:7356-12196 GCA_964416775.1 uncultured Ktedonobacterales bacterium | reverse complement strand
CCTCGCCTCACCACCCCGCTTGCCCCTCCGGGTTACCCGCGCGATCTTCGTCGCGCGGCTGGACGTTGACCACCCCTCTCGCCCCTCGCCACCCCATTGTTCCTCCGTGTCCTCCGTGTGCCCTCCGCGTCCTCCGCGTCCTCCGTGTCACTCCGTCCCCCCATTCGCCTCACCACCCCGCTCGCCCCCGCAAATTACCCGCGCGATCTGCGTCGCGCGGCTGGTCCAACCACCTCCTACATGCCGGCCCACGCTCCAGCACCCCTCGCGAAAGCCGCCAATCGGGCGATTCTCTTGACGGCTCGTTGCCGCACGAGTATCATCCTGCCAGAGTAGCGGTGCTCGCAAGCCGGGGCAGCCGTGCGTTGTGAGCACGTCCCAGTGGAGGTACGTAGCATGCCTGCCAGGCAGCGTCCCGAGAGGGCTGGCGGCGCCCCAGGTGCGCGCGATGGTCGCGATCAGCGGTGGTCCGGCCAGAGCGGCGTGGATGGCTATTCGTCATCCGCCGCATCGACGCCGCGACGCCAGCGACGAGCTGCCGCGCCTGCAGACACCCATATCGCACGCTCCTCTGCCCAGGCGTTCCCCAGCCGGCCCGCTGATAGCGCTTCGATGCCGACCTTCGCATCAGAGCCCCGCGATGTGCGCGCGAGTGCCAGGCAGAATGCCGTGCCCTCCCGCCGCCGTCAGGATTCGGCCGCGCGTCCGCTGCCTCCGCCGAGCACCGATCAACACCCCACCATCGTGCGTGGACGTGCGGTCGGCGTGCGCACCCCCAGCACGCCCAGGCGCGAAGCCCCCGCGTCCCCGCGGCTCGCGTCTTGGCGGGACTGGTCCGGCGCTGATGACGGTGCGAACGCGTCTGATTGGCGGATGACTGATACCTGGAGCGAGGCAGATGGCTGGGGCGACGAGGCAGCGGGTTGGTCGACGCGCCACGCGGCTCCCGCGCTGGCTGCCTATCACGCAGCGAGCGCTCCCGCCAGCCGGCAGCGTCTCAACACCCGCGCGCTGATCCGCAAGGCCGGCAGTCCGTGGTGGCTGGCGCGCATGGTCCTGGCGGTGATTGCCATCGTGTGCTCGATGGGGTTGTCGGTCGCGCAAGCGGGCGAGCCCAGCCAGCGCTACGAGACGTTTCAGGCCAGCATGGGCAGCAAGCCGTCCCTCAGCGTGGTTGACCAGGTCCATCCGCTGACCTCACTGCTCCGCCCCGACCAGTACGACTCCCCCGCGCAATTCCGCCTGTACAGCCCCGCGGCATGCAGCCCGACGTCGCTCGCCGAAGTGCTCACAGCCTGGAGCGTCCCCGGCGCGACCATCGGCCACATGATTGACGATCTCGGCTCGTACCTCTCTCCCGATGCCGGACTGTTGGACCAGCAGGGTTTCGCGGTCGCCGCCGCTAAGAATCACATGCGCGCCGACATCTCCTGGCACCTGACCTACAACCAGATCCTCTACTTGACCAACGTGCTCGGCATCCCCGTGATCGTCAATTTCCGTCGCGATTACGGCTACTATCACTACTTCGCTGGCGGCCATTTCCTCGTGGTGACCGGCGGGGACCAGCAGGGCGTGTCCATCGTGGATTCGAGCGAATACTTCATCAAGTATCTGCCGCACGACGTCTTCGACGGCCTGTGGCAATGGCGCGGCGATGGTACGGCCATGACCATTGTCATCGTTCCCGAGGGATACCAGTACACACTGCCAGCCTCATAGTGCCCGCCTCTCGCCCTCTCGCTCCCTGTCTCCCGTCGCCGCTCCCCACCATCCGCTTGTCCCCATAGGCCACCATCCCCTCCGTGTCACCCCGTCCCCTTCCCCGCGTCGCACCGCCGGCAAGCCGCCATGTGCTATGCTTTGGCGCGGGATTCTTGCGCGAGGAGGGCCGCCTGTGTCCGCGCTCGACCACAAGACTGGTGAGCTGAGCGAGGAGAGCGTTTCAGCCGCCACGACCTCGCCAGCCCATGCCTGGACGAACCTCTCCGTTGTCAGCGCCGCGCACGCTGTCATCCACGCCACTGTTGTGCTGATGCCGCTCGTCTACCCCACCCTTCATGCCGAGTATCACATCAGCTACGCGGAGATCGGCCTCCTCGTATCTGTTCCCAGTCTCATCGGGGGACTTTTGCAGCTCGGGTTCGGCTATCTGGGCCGTTATGTGGCGCGGAAGACCATGATCGGCGTCGGCAACCTGCTTGTCGGCGCCAGTATGCTATTGACCGGCACAGCCACCACCTTTCCAGCGTTCATGACCTGGACCGTGCTCAGCCGCATCGGAGGGGCGCCACAACACCCAGTGGGAAGCGCGTTCCTCACGGACACTTTTGGACGCGACCGTCGCGGCTTTGCGCTGGCCGCACACGTGGCTGGCGGAAATCTCGGCACGCTCGTCGTGCCACTTGTCGGAGCAGGGCTCATCGCTCATTTCGGCTGGCAGCCCGCTGTCATGCTCTTCGCACTTCCCGGATTGATTGCAGGCACTGCCGTGCTCTTCCTCGCTCGTGAGCCAGCGAACACAGAGAAGAAGGCGCCACAGGCGGCCAGCCCCGGCTCCGTATCCGCTCTGCTGGCGCCATTGCGCCATCGCGGCGTACTGGTGGTCATTCTGGCTTCCATCGTCGCGGCAGGCGGGCGTGGTGTTGGCGTGTTGACAACCTACCTGCCGCTGTACTTGCGGAGTGGACTGGGACTACCGAGCACCGAGGTGGCGCTGCTCTTCACCTTGCTGCTGATTGGCAGCGTCATAGGCCCGCTGGCCGCAGGGCGCCTCTCTGATGCCGCCGGTAGGCGGCCGATGCTATTACTGAGCTATTGCTCGGCTGCGCTATTCACCGCCATCCTACCGGCCGTCACGGGCCGCACCATGCCGTTCTGGATGCTGGTAGCGGTCGTCGCGTTGATGGGCCTCACCGCGTATGCGGAGAGTCCACTCCTCCAGGCCTATCTGGCAGACCAGGCGCCGGACCATCTGCAAGATAGCGCCTTTGCCTGGTACTTCACGCTGGCGTTCGGCTTGGGCTCGCTCTGGAGCGCCGCGCTGGGCGTGATGATCGACCTCAGCCATGGGAACTTTGCCGTCGCGTTCTGGACCATGGCCGGGTCATATGTCCTTGCCGGACTGATCTTACTCCTGGTGCCGGGCGGCAACCGGCCACATGCGGCCACCCGTGTAGATATCGAGAGATGAAGGTAAGGCACCATGCTCATACGCGAAGCGCGCGTAGAAGACGCACCCGGCATCGCCCACGTGCACGTGGAGAGTTGGCGCACGACCTATCGCGCCATCGTGCCGGCGGATTATCTCGCCGGCCTGTCCGTCGAGGAGCGGCAGGCCATGTGGGCCGACACGCTGCATAGTCCAGGGAGCGGCACCTGCCGTTTCGTGGCCGAAGACGCATCTGGCACACTGGTCGGCTTCGCAACCGGCGGCCAAGCGCGCGACGCCGATACACCCTATGATAGTGAGCTATACGCGATCTACCTCCTGGAATCCGCGCAAGGCCATGGCATAGGCCGTATGCTCGCCGGTGCCGTAGCCGAGCGACTGGCGCAGGCGGGGTCGCGCTCGATGCTGGTTTGGGCGCTCGCGGACAACCCGGCCTGCGGGTTCTATGAAGCCATGGGGGGCCAGAAAGTCTTGGAGCGAGAGGTCGAAATTGGCGGTGCGCGCCTCCCTGAGGTAGGGTATGGCTGGACAGACATCAACGTGCTGCTTGCTCGCACTCGTGCACATTAGGCGAGCGGGCACCGTTGGCCCTCGATGCGAGAGGACGCCGCATGCACCCCATGTTCGATACTCCCTCCATGATCGCTGAGCTACAGCAGGCACTGCCGGGCCACGTGCGCGCCCCCGAGCCCCTGGCGCGCCACACGACCTTCGGCGTCGGTGGGCCCGCGGACGCATGGGTAACCATCACCCGTGAAGAGCAGATAGTCACGCTGGTAGAGCTGGCCGTAGCGCATGCCTGGCCGCTGATGGTGGTCGGCAATGGCACCAACGTGCTCTACGCCGACGCTGGAATACGCGGGATCGTGGTCCAGATGGCTCTCGACGAGTGGAGCGTGTGCGACCTCGACGAGGAGCACGTGCTGCTGACGGCTGGCGCGGGAGTCAGCTTGCCCCGGCTCGTCAACGAGCTGGCGGCGCGCGGGTTGAGCGGACTGGAGTGGGGCGCGGGTGTCCCAGGCACCATCGGCGGGGCGATCGTTAGTAACGCTGGCGCCCACGGCCGCTCCGTCTCCGATGCGCTGCGCAGCGCTCGCGTGCTCTTCGCGGGCAATGCCGGCGCGCCAGCCGATGCGCCTGCGGCGGCTGTGGTCGTCCGTGATCTGGATGCCAGCGAGCTGCAGTTGGAATACCGCCACAGCCGCTTTCGCTCGGCCAGGCGCATCACCTTCGACGATGATGGGCAACCCAGCGTGCCGCCGCGCGCACTCATCGAGCCGGCCGAGATGATCCTGGGCGGCGCCTTCGTCTTACATCGCGCGCCAATCGAGGACGTGCGCGCGCGGGTGGCCGAGTACCGGCGGCACCGCAAGCTCACGCAGCCTCCACAGGCGAGCGCCGGCTCCGTCTTCAAGAACCCGCCGGGCGACTTTGCGGGCCGTTTGATCGAGGCGGCGGGCCTCAAAGGCACGAAGATAGGCAGCGCCCAGCTCTCACCGGTGCATGCCAACTTTATCGTGAACACCGGTGGCGCAACCGCCTCCGACGTCGTGGCCCTGATCGCCCTCGCCCGCCGCACCGTCCGCGAGCGCTTCGGCGTCGAGTTGGAGCTCGAGGTCGAGCTGCGCGGCGACTGGTAACACCAGATCTGGATGATCGGTCGCGCAT
>CAYQFU010000080.1:0-7256 GCA_964416775.1 uncultured Ktedonobacterales bacterium | reverse complement strand
TGCGCCCTCCGCCTGCCCGCCAGACGCACCCGTGCCATCCAATGCAGTATCACGCCGCCACGAAGGCGCCGGTGTCCTTGCTGATGCGTACGCACCCCTCGCGCGCGATGCGCTCCTGGACACGCGCGCGGAAGCGCTCTACGATGCGCTCGCGAATCCCCTGGACCTCGCCTGGCGCCGTCGCGGCCGCCTGAGCGACCATATCTAGCGTCCACATGCTGGCGAAGTAGTCCGTCAGCGCCTCCGCATCCGTCACGCGCAGCTCATCGGGGTAGCGCTCCAGCCGCACCGCTGCGAAGTGGCGGCCCAGCCACTCCGCGCCATTTTCCAGGCTGAATGTGCTGCGCACAGTCGTACGATTGGCGGCAAGCAGCGCCGCCAGCACGCCCTCGGGTACACCCGCGTCTCGCGCCGCCTCCGTCCCCAGGTCCAGCAGCTCCGGCATGGTGCGCAGGCCGTTCGTCGCCGCCAGCAGCGTTCCCCCAGCCCGAAGCACCCGTCGCAGCTCCGCGATGGCGCGGTCCAGATTCGGCACGTGGTACAGCATGTAGTTGGCCAGCACCAGATCAAACGTGCCGTCCACAAATGGGAGCGCCTCGATGTCCCCGATCTGACAGACAACGGGTAAGCCCTCCGCCTCCACCCTACCCCAGGCGGTATGTAACACGCCCGCGGAGAGATCCACGCCGACGACGCTCGCGCCCTGTCCAGCGAGCCGGCGCGCCAGCGGCAGCAGAAAATTCCCCGTGCCGCACCCGACATCCAGCGCGCGGCGCACGGTAGACACGTCCACCAGTCCCAGCTCCCAGTCGGCGAAGGAGAGTGGATTCGTCGCGAAGCGCGCATGCAGGTCCATGCGCGCGCCGAGCTTGCCGGGATCGGCGTACAGCTGCTCACGCACCTGTGTCTTATCGGTCATTGGGTTCACGGGTTCCAGCATCGCGCTGCATCTCCTCCATGATCTGGCTTCATCTGGCGTCGTGCACTGTGATGGGTGGCGCGGCTCGCGCCACACGGCAGCGCGAGTGCCCTGGAAGTACGACGAAGCAGCGCAGCAGCAGTGCCGCTGCTATCCCAATCCGTATCACTCCTCGCCGCTCTGCCGCGGCTCCTGCTGGAGTTTGATGAGGGTATCGAACGTGGCCGCGATCATCGCGCGCCGTTGCAGCTTATACTCACCCGATGGCTCCAGCCCATCGATCTGGTCATCGTACATCTCCAGGTACCGTGCCTTCCATGCGCCAACATCCGGTGCGTCGCGCGGGTCGAACACGCCTGTGCTGTGCTCAAGCAGGAGCGCAAGAATAGCGAGTCGGGGCATCAACTCCCCTTCGGCGTCTTCATCCAGTTGGAAGCGTTGGCTATCGGCGAAAATGGCCTCGATGGCCCGGACATGACGATCTATCTCCTCGTCGATGAAGTCCAACGCAGCATCGTTGTCGAAGTTCCCCGGTCCCCACGTGCCCACATGTTCCCCCCTTCCAAGGCGATACGGGTTCCCGTTATGGCTGCTTCTCGTCCGGCGCCAGCCACGCGGAACGAGGAAAGTATACTCCCATGCCGCGAGAGTGCTGCCGCCAAGAGGCGGCAGACGAGGTGCGCACGCAGTGAAGAGGCGGGAAGGGTCCCCACCCACTTGGCCTGCCTATGCCTCGATGCCGCGCTCAACAGTTGGTGTTTCCGTTTGTGTGAGCTGGGCAGCGATGGCCGACGCCTTGAATCCCTTGGCGATGAGGTAGATGGCGAGGGTCAGCTCCCAAGCGAACTCGGGAAGGCTGGCGATGGCTGGCCAGGTGGAGTATTGCCCTAAGAGCCCGAACAGCACGGCGGTCGCCGATGCGAAGACCAGCGGGCCTCCGACAAGCCCCAGCACAGGGATGAACCGGGGCACGAGTCGCGACCGGTACATCAGATACGCCATCAGCACCGTGTTTGTCCCGCTTGTGAAGCTGGGCCCGATCAGGAACGCCCAATTGTGGAACGCAACGAGGCCTCTGCCAGCCGTGACCAGCGTGGCTGGGTCCGTACCGGCGGTCCCGTCTGCCGCAGCGTCACCACCGCAAGCAGGCTGACGACGCCGACGGCGATGATCGCGGCTTCCAGGGTGCGCAGGCCGACATAGCCCAGCGCGACGCCCTCGTTCTGCCTCCTGACCACGGGAAACAGCGTGACCGCGGTGCCGACGACGGCGAAGGCGAGGAGCACTTCGAAGAACGCGCCCACCATCACTGGAGTGTCAGGGCCGGAGCCAATGATGTAGTTGAAGTTGTTCAAAATCGGGGTGTACAGGATGAGCGCTCCGACCGAGGTTACGTGGGTGATGAGGTAGCACACGCCGGCAGCGATGGCGAGCTTTCTGACTGAGGATATGGAGGCGGCTCCTTTCGTGCCTGGGGTTGCGGTGGGTCGAAGTGCGGCTGTGCCTGCAATCAGCAGTGAGCAGGTCATGTGGTGAGACGGCGTCACCGTGCGTACTTATGGCCGTTTCCGGCGACCTTACTCGGCTGCGGTGTGGCGGAGCTGGGGGCTGACCCTGCTGGGTACGGGTTCCGGTTCCGAGACGCGCTCTCCCCGTTCAGACCATAGTGCATAGCCTAGACAGGCTAGCGCGAACCCCACCGGCACCGCCGCTAACCGCTGGAACTGGTGCGGGAGCAGCGCAGCCGCGGGGGTCAACGCGGCGGCGACAGCAAGCAGACCAGCCGCCCAGCGCGGCAGGATGCCTGCGCGGAGCGTCGCGATGCCAAACAGCAGGCCGCCGAGCATATACAGGACCCCGACGAGCGTATAGAGTGCTGGGAGGGCGCCGAGGTTCACTCCGCTCGCGTGCCCACTGGCGATTCCCAGGAAACCGTCCACAAACTTCGGCGCCGTCGTCGCCAACAGAGGCATGATAAAGGCTTCGGCGAAGACAAACGCCGTCTGGAGCGCCCAAGAAAGACTAAGCAGGAGAAATCCGGCCAGACCCAGCCAACCGGCCTTGTTTACTTGCCGGGCGTAGAGCCCCGCAATGCCGAGCAGGAAGAGCAGGCACATGGCCGTCTTCATAGGGGTGATGATGGCCCATGCGCGGGTCGTGACGGACGCAAGCACGTCAGGTGGATGGATCGGCTGAATGCCCGCGAAAATGAGCCCTGCCACGACAGCTGACAAACCAGCCCAACGGATCAGCTTCGAGGCGGTGATCTGCACTGTAGTCTCCTTGTTGTTTCCTTTGATGACTTCGGTGTGGCGAGTGGTGTTCATCTGCCTGTCTCCTTGCTCGAACGAAGGTGATCAGTGTCCCCGCGGACATCTGGTTCGTTCGCCTGTTTAGGATCAACCTGCATGACCGAGAGGAGCGGCAGGCCAAGGTCGCGCACTTTGCGGAGCACGCCGTGCAGCGCGGCCTGGTCGACGATTGGGCCCCGGATGAGGGTGGTGCCATCGCGCTCGTGGCTCAGGCTCAAGCCGTCAAACCAGGCAGCCCATCGGGCATCGAGGTGCCCCTTGAGGCGGATCTCGTACCGTCCGGCTGTGTGATGATCGTCGGGCGATGCGGGTGTGGCAGTCATGGTGCTCCCTCCACGTGCTCCTTTCTCGGGTTGCTCATCGGGATGACCTTCTACCGGCGGTGCGCACGTTCGTTGGTCTGAGCACAGGATAGAAGGGGATGTGGTGAGGCGGCATCACCACCTGTGGTGATTGAGGTGGTGATTTTGCCGATCGGGAGGCGGTGAGGAAAAGAAAGAGGGAGGCTGCGCGCCCGGGCAGATGGGTCAGCGAATCTGCCAGGGGCGAGTGTACCCGTTCAGCGGGTTGCAGCCTGGACGGTCGCTGGAGGCACGGCTGGAGCGAGGAGGAATGGGCATGCCGGACGGCGCCGCGATGCAGACGCCGACGACAGCTTGAAAGAGCGTTCGCCTACGCCCTCGAGAACACCACCGGGCTGGGTTTAGTGTCTGCGGGTGCGCGACAATATCTCGAGCTCCTCGGCCCGGCGGACCGCCGCTCGACGGTTGTTCACGCCGAGCTTGCTGTAGATGTTCTTAGTGTGGGTGCGCACGGTATTCAACGATACCGTGAGCTCCCGGGCGATCTCCGGGCCGTCCAGGTCGGTCCCGAGCAGCCGCAGGACTTCCAGCTCGCGGTCGCTCAACGGCTCGATCAAATTCTGTTGGGCGAATGGTTTGTCCTCAGCCGTGCCAAACGCGGTCAGGAGCTGACGCATGTAGGTCGTGGCAGTCCCGTGCTGCACGGCCGCTTGCAACAGCGCCGCCATGCGCCGGCCTTCATCCACAAAGAGGCGGACGTAGCTCTCCGGCTCAGCCAACATCAGGGCTTGGCGCAGCGGCATGAGCGCCGCAGCGAGGTCGCCGCGCGCCTGGTGAGCCAGCGCCTGGACGACCAGGATGTCGAGGACGCTTCCAGTCCGCCCACCGGCTTCCGCGGCCGTGAGGAGGCGCTCAAGGAGAGCGATGGCCTCACGCAGGGAGCGCTCGTCAGCACGGTCGTGCTGGTAACGGGCGAGGAGCACTCGGGCCAGCGTGATGTGCTCGAACTCGCGCAGGTAGCTGAGCTCGTCCTCCGCGGACAGGCCCTGCTCACGTGCCCAGCCGAGAGCGTCACCGAGCTTCCCTTGCGCGACCCACAGGCGTGCCCTGAGCGCCGCGATCGGACGGACATGGGGGAAGAAGTCGCTGACATACCGGCGCTCGGCCTCCTGGAGCAGCGCGAGTGCGCCGTCCAGATCGCCCTGGGCCTCGCGGATGCGCGCCATGGCAACGCGCCAGCGGTACGGGTACTGCGGCATCCCAGCCTGCTCACCCAGTTCGTGGCTTCTCACCAACTGGTGCGTGGCCGCGTTGAGATCGTTCTGCTCGCGGAGGAGCTCGCTCATGCCTACGTACATGTCCGCTGCTCCTCGCAGCATGGGAGCATCCTGTTGCGTGGCGAGCTGCAAGCCCCGCTCATACTGGTGCATGGCTTCACGCAGACGTCCTTGCGCGATCCGGATTTCCGCCAGGGCGATGACGCCGTTGATGGCGTCAGAGAGGTGCCCGGCCCGCTGCACCCGCGCCATTCCCTCGGCATATGTCCGGTATGCGGTCTCCAGATCTCCGCTCACCCAGGAGGCGAGTCCCAGGAGGGCCACTGCCCCTCCGCGCCCGACATGGTCGTCCTCCCGGACAACCTCGAGCGCTTGCTTGGCGTGTTGCACCGTGGCGGCCACATCGCCGAGCGCCAGGGACCGTGCGGCACGGGCAACTGCGATCGTCCCCCGAAGATGCTGAAATGCCTTTTGGTCCACGACGACCATCTCCGCCGATTCCGCAGATGCGCCTTCCCGTCGCGCACTCCTGCCCGCCATGGCACCTGCCTCGGCTGCCGACGTGTCCAGCCATCGTTCGGCGTCCCGCAGTCGGCCCTCAACGCCCTCAAGCTCACCGCTCGCCAGTAACGCATGGGCATACCACACGCTGAGCACGGGCCGCTGCTGGATCAGCTCGTCGGGAAGTGCCCGCAGCCAGCCCAACACCGCAGCCTCCTGTCGGCTCTGGCGCATGGACGGCACGGCCCGCTCGACCAAGTCCGCCGCGCGCGCGAAGTCCCCGGCGGCCAGCGCGTGGCGGATCGCATCGGCTGCCGCACCATGCTGCTCGTACCACGCGCTCGCATGTCGATGCAGCGTCGCGACCTGATCGGGCTGCTCCGCCAGCAAACGCGGGTGCAGCACGTCGGCGAAGAGGTGGTGATAGCGATACCAGCGGCGCTGGTCGTCCAGCGGAACGACGAAGTAGTTGCCGCGTTCCAGGGCCTCCAACCGCGCGGTGCCGTCCTCCTGGCCGGTGACGGCATCACACAGCGGGCCATACAGCCGGTCGAGAATGGCGGTCTGGAGCAAGAAGCTGCGGACCGATGCGGGCTGACGCGCGAGGACCTCGTCGACTAGATAGTCCACGATGTAGCGATGATCGCCGGCGAATGCCCGGACGAAGCCGGAGGCATCCTCGTGTCCCTGCATCGACAGCGCGGCCAGTTGCAGGCCCGCGATCCAGCCTTCGGTGCGGTCTTCCAATGCGGCCATGTCTTCGGGAGAGAGGCGTAGACCCATCGCCGCGTTGAGGAACTCGGCGGCTTCGGCAGGGGTAAAGCGGAGGTCCACGGCGCGCAGCTCGGTGAGGTACCCCCGGGCGCGTAAACGAGCCAGTGGTAGCTGTGGGTCTTCGCGGGTGGCAACGACCAGGTGCATCTGGGCCGGCAGATGCTCGAGCAGAAAGGTGAGGACACTGTCAACAGACGTGGCATCGATGACGTGGTAGTCGTCCAAGACGAGGACGAAATGGTCCGGGAGGGTGGTGATCTCGTTGAGCAGGGTCGTCAGGATCGCTTCGGGTGGTGGTGGCTGAGGGGATTGGAGTGCGCCCAACACTCCTTCTCCGATATCCGCCACAACCGTCTGTGCAGCAGCGACCAGGTACGCCAGAAAGCGTGTGGGGTCGTTCTCCCCTTCGTCCAGCGACAGCCAGGCGGCCGGTCGCTGGCAGCTGGCGACCCATTCACTGAGCAGCGTGGTCTTCCCAAAGCCAGCGGGAGCGGAGATGAGGGTCAATTTGCGATCGCGGTCTAGCCCCTCGTTCAGCCGCTCGATCAGGCGGGGGCGGCGGACAACGTTGGGCCGCGGTGGGGGGATATACAGTTTCGTGGCGAGAAGTGGCGAAGGCATAGGCGATGGATTCCACGGCCCTGATCGGGTCCGAAAGTCTCCGAACGCTTTCCGAACGCTCATCGACACGTTGACATTGACATCAGCGATCACAGGCGCGATCGGCCGCGCGGGTCGCGGCCAGTATACCACCAGGGCGGTCGTCACATCGCCGCGACCGCCGATGTGATCCCTGCCGCGCCGTCAGCTTGGGATTGCGCTGCTCACTGCAGTCGCACGAACTTGCTGGAGGCACCACTTTGCACTTTACCTCAGCAGAATTGATGTAATATCTACCGATAACCAGACGGCCAGCATTACCTGCTCTGTTATTGTGGTGAAATCGGGTCAGTTTCTGGAACAGCTGGCCTCAAGCTGCGACCTTATCTAGCAACCTTGCTCGTATCTTCGTGAGCAATAAAGACGAACTCTAAGCCAGGACGATCGGGTGCATCTCGAACCGATTCCACCATTAATTGAGCATGGGATACTGTATCAGCGATCTCTGAGCGGGTACGGAACCGTAAGGTTGACTCGGACGTCATCACCCTCCCGTCCTTGCGGAACACGA
>CAYQFU010000079.1:18831-21608 GCA_964416775.1 uncultured Ktedonobacterales bacterium | reverse complement strand
CGTCCGGTGGACGCCCGCCGCGGCCAGCCCCCACTCGTGGGTGGAACCCCTGCCGTCCTCACCAGCCGTACGACACGGTCGCATCGCTCGCCAGCGGCCCGTTGAACACCTGCTTGGCGTGCTTCAGCCCCTCCGCGCGCAGCGTCGCATCGGTCCAGTCAATGCCCTGGACGTTACTCTGATGCAGCAGGCCCGTGTCCACGTACACCTGCACGGTGACCACGCTGCCCGAAGGATTGGTCTTCGTCGGTGGGCCATCCGTTCCCGCCTGCTTCTCCACCATCTCGGTGTAGACGCCATGGCCGTTGCCGGACGGCGTCCAGGCGTTCGGCGTGTACCACTCGACGTCGATGACCTGGTGGTTGGTATTGGGATTGAGGTTGCACGATTGCCCGTCACCCTGCCCCGACTGCTGGTATAGGCGGCCGTACATGGGCTGCCCAGTGTACAGGTCGTCGTGGCAGGAGACGTTGACGAAGCCCATGACCATGGTGCGGCCGGGGACGTCGCTATTCGTCACCGGTTTATACATGAAATGGTCCGGGCCATCCCCTCCATCATTGAGCGGGCGCGGCAGATATGGGCTGGCACCCTGGGGCAAGGCAAAGCCACCATAGCCCAGCAGTGTGGCGCTGCCAGGCATGTATACCCGTTCAACGTCGTTGTAGTCCTCCGGCGTTTTCGAGTCCGCGTAGACCCATCCTCCCTTCGGATAGGCATACGTCACGGTAATCTCCAGCCGGTGAATCGCACCGCCGTTGGGCAGCAGCGTCACGAGATCCTGCTGCTGCTCGCTGACGTAGAGATTGGCCTTGTTGCCGCCGTCGTTGGTATCCACGACGAAGAAGCCATCACCACCGCCCGCATTGATCTGCGACGCCAGGCCCAGCTCCTGGAGGATCAGCTCGGCGCGCGGGTCCGAGAAGTAGACCTGCAGGTCCTTGCTCTTCATCGCGTCCAGCGCGACCTGGATGACGGGCTTGAGTCCACTGCCGTGCAGCGTCTTGATCTTGGCCAGCATGGCCTGAGAGAGGAAGTGGGTGAACGCCTTGCGGTCACCTGTGCCAACGGTGCCCCCGCTCTTGGAGCCGGGACAAACGCCGAACGGCAGCTGGTGGCAGTGGATCTGCTGTTCCAGGTTCGCGGCCGTGACAGGTGGATCGCCGGGATACTGCGACAGGGTAATAGACCCGATCTCCGGCACGTTCAAGAGGTCCGCGATGAAGGCTGGAGTGAACGCGACCACGCCCTGCAGCTGCCCCGGCCCAGGCAGCACGTTCGCCTGCTGCACGATGGACATGGCGGTGCGCGCGTTGCTGGGGAAGTCTGGCGAGAGGTTGGCATCGCGCAAGCCCCAGTTGAAACACCATGAGAAGTCGCGGGTCGGCCACCACCAGTAGTAGTTCGGCGGCTCCGGCCCGAAATACTGCGATGTCAATTGGTCCTGCTGCTTGGCACCACACTGTTGATTGGCGTACCCAACGTTCGCACCCTGAGATTGCAGCGTGTTCGAGTAATACTTCCGGTCCAGGTTATACGTGTCGTTCAGGGACAGCGGCTGCGATTTCGGCTGCTTCCCACCCGCCAGCGTCAGGATGCCGTAGTTACCCTGGAAGCCGCCGCCGGGGCGCAGCTCCGAGCGGTCCATCGCGACGACGAGATAGTATGCCGGCTGGCCCACGCCCAGCAGGCCAGGCGCGATCGTCAACAGCGTGTTCAGCTCGCTGAACGCGGTCGTCGCCTCGGGCAGCAACGCCAGGTACGAGCCGTACTTCGAGCCCGGGCGCAGCTGCGACGGCAGCGCCTTCTGGTCGAGGGCCTGGTACGCCGCGATGGCGTCCCCCACCCGCACCTGGGCATCCGCGAGCACGCCGCGCGCCTGATCGATGTCGGCCGGCGTGATGCCGGGACTGTTGTCGTTGGCGGAGAGCGCTCCGCCTTGCAACGGCGTCAGCAGCGTCTGCCCCACCCGGATGCCTTCGTCTGCCGCCGCCGTGAGGTCGTAGCCCATGCGGATGAGTAGGCGGTAATCCTTCAAAGTGGGGCTCATGGCCGCCAGCGGTGCTCCCAGCACGTTGGTGACGGCGTTGATCTCGTAGAGATCGTGCTCGATGCCGTCTACATCTCCCTGGACCTCCGCCAGTTTGGCCGGCTGGATCAGCTGTGTTCCGGCCGACTTGACCAGCGCCTGGAGACTCGTAGCGCGCCGGGCCGCGTCGGCGACGTCATAGCCGAGCCGCATCAGCGGAAGCAACGGCGCCAGGCAGGTGAGAAGAAAGCCTACCAGGAAGACGATGAGCATGGCGCCGGCCGCGGGACGCTCGCGCAACACCAAGCGCAGGCGCGCGATGCGGCCCAGGGGAACCTCGGCCATGCTCGCCGCGCCGAGCGCCACCAGCGAGCGCGACCACGCGTCGTCCTCATAGCCGTCCCCGCCGTGCCAGTCGTCGTCCCAGCCCCCCTGATTGTCGGGAACGCCATTATTCCAGCCAGTCGCCCAGCCCGTGTCCCACGTACCAGTTTCCCAGCCGGCGTCCCAGTCGCGCTCCCACTCGGACTCGTCGTCCCGATAGCGCTGGCTGGCGCTCGCCGGATATGGGCGGCTGTAGCCCGTGTCGCCACGCCCGCGGTCGCGGTAGCCCGAGCGCCGGTCGGCGGCTCCGCGGCCACGCGAGGAGCGGTCACCGGGGCGCTGCTCTTCCCACCCGGCCGAATCGATCAGCTCATCCAATTCCTGCGGATCGTAATCGCTCGCCCGCCAGTCACCGTCGGTGGGC
>CAYQFU010000079.1:0-18731 GCA_964416775.1 uncultured Ktedonobacterales bacterium | reverse complement strand
GCGGGCCGCGAGCCGCGCGAAGCGGGTGGCTCCGGGTTTTGCTGGGCCCCACCCGCGCCACCCTCGTCGCCCGATTGGCCAGCGTACCGGCGCAATAACCCACCCGAGCGCGCGTCGCCGTCCTGGCGCGGGGACGAGCGATCGGTGCTCGGCCGGCTCTGACGTGGTGGTTGCCGTTGCCCATCATCCATGGCGGTCTTGTCTCCTCAGCGCATGTCTACGTGTTGCGACCTGGGCAATGCATGCAGGGGGTGTTCGCGCTGCGTATTATGCGCTATCTGCTGGCATTCCGCGGCGCGCCCACTCTAATTTAGAACGCGACAGGACTGAGAAGGTGACAATCCGCGCGGGGTCGACATAAAATAGCCCATCAGTCCCGGGAGCGCCCCGTGCGTCAGCGCGCTACGAGACAAACTCCTCCGGACCTGCCCCATTTACTGTCAACCTGCCACCAAGCGGTTATCAGTCGCCTCGTGAGGCTACCACGACCGCTGATGAGCGTCAAGTAGGCTGGGCCGTTGTGGCAACTTCGCCGCGTGCTCGCCCGCACGACTCGCTCGCATATGTCGCGCCAGCGACAGAGCGCGGACGCCTCTCGCAGCTGGTGCCTCGGCGGATACACCGACTGAACAAAGCAAGACGCGCCGGCATGTGGCCGGCGCGTCTGCCAGATAGCTCCCTGAGCATGCGCGATGAAAGAAGAGTCCATCGGGAAGCACCGCGGGCGTCGCGGTGCTGTACGTCATTGTACAAGCAGTGCGGTCGGTGCGCTGGCAGCACGGCACATGACTGGGATACTACCGCTCGTCGCTACGCCGAGCGGCGAGGCCTCTCCACGGCGCCAACCGCCGCACAGAGAATCTCGAAGTCGCGAGTGGCCAGGTCTTGCTGGAACCACTCATAGGTCTTGCGCAGCGGAAGGGGGAAATCTGGATAGCTAGCCTCGAGATAGAAGCCAGACCCAGTGCGGCCCAGATGGACCTCCGCTCCCGTCTGCTCATTCTTGTAGCGCTCTGACATCCTCACACTCTCACATACGTGTACGACTTTTACCTGGCGGTGCCCACATGCCAGCGTGTGAAGCACCACCATCCCGCATTATACAACGTCTGCCTCTCATTTGCAGCCACTTCGTCCCGAAACTCGCACTGCGAGATCCAGCACGTGGCCGCCTGCCGTTCCGCGGGCCGCCGCCCTGCAGCGCTTCGCCGGGCGGCCACTGGCGCGACAACACCTATGCTATAATGGCCCGCACCACTCCAGCGAAAGAGGAAGCAGCGTCATGACCATGCCCCAGCCGGCCGCCAGGCGCATTCTCGTGTGTGTCGCGTGGCCCTACGCCCGCAGCGCTACCCATGTCGGCCAGATCGTCGGCTCGTTTCTCCCAGGCGACATCTTCGCCCGCTATCACCGCATGGCTGGCAGCGAAGTGCTGATGGTGTCGGGCAGCGACGAGCACGGCACGCCCATCACCATCGATGCCGATCGCCAGGGCATCACGCCGCGCGAGCTGGTGGCGCGTTTCCATCCGCAGATTGTAGACGTCTCGGATCGACTCGGCATTTCATGGGACCTTTATACCGAGACGTCCACGCCACACCATCACCAGGTCACGCAAGAGGTCTTTCTGCGCCTGCACGAACAAGGCTATCTGTTCACGGACACCATGGACTCGCCGTACTGCCCCACCGACCGGCGCTTTCTTCCCGACCGCTACATCGAGGGCACGTGCCCCTACTGCGGGTACGAGGCCGCCCGAGGTGACCAGTGCGACAACTGCGGCCACACCCTCGACCCGACGCAGCTGCTCGATCCGCGCTGCCGGCTTTGTGGCAGCCGCGAGCGCGCCATCGAGATCCGTCCGACCGAGCACTTCTTCCTCGATCTGCCTCGCTTCGAGCCTCGACTGCGGAGCTGGCTGGAGAGCCAGCAGGGGCGTTGGCGGCCAGCGGTGCTCAACTTCGCGCTGAATTGGCTCAAAGAGGGCCTCAAGCCGCGCGCCATCACACGCGATCTCGACTGGGGCGTACCGGTCCCGCTGCCCGGCTACGAGGGCAAGTGCATCTACGTCTGGTTTGACGCTCTCATCGGCTATTACTCCGCAAGCCGCGAGTGGGCGCGCCGGCAGGGCGACCCGTCGGCATGGGAGCGCTGGTGGCGGCTGGGGCCGAACGGGGAGGAGCCGTCGCGTGCCTATTACTTCATCGGCAAAGACAACGTGCCTTTCCATACCATCATTTGGCCGGCCGTGCTGATGGGCCTGGGCGGCCTCACGCTGCCATACGACGTGCCCGCCAACGAGTTCATGGTCATGGGAGCCCGGAAGGCATCAACCAGCCAGGGCAACGTCATCTGGACGAAGGATGTGCTCGATCAATATGGCGCCGATCCGCTGCGCTACTACCTCGCCGCGACCATGCCCGAGACACGCGACACCACGTTCACGTTCGAGGAGCTAGTGCGCCGCAACAACGACGAGCTGGTAGCTACCTACGGCAATGCCGCCCACCGTGTGCTGACGTTCGCGCAGCGTCACTTCGGCGGTCGCGTGCCGGCTCCGGCGGCGCCGCGCCCAGCGGACCAGGCCATCCGCACACAGGCGAGACAGGCCTTTGCCGACGTAGGAGCGGCCATCGAGGCCGTACGCTTGCGCGACGGGCTGGTTGAGGCGCTGGGGCTGGCGCGCGCGGCGAACCGCTATCTCGAAGATCAGGCGCCGTGGCGAGCGATCCGCGGCGATCCAGCGGGCGCTGGCACCACCATCCACACGATGCTGCAGGTGCTCAACGCGTTGAAGATGCTGTTCGCACCCTATCTGCCGTTCGCGTCCCAGCGTCTCCACGAGATGCTGGGCTTCAGCGGCGACGTCAGCCGGCTGCCCTGGGAACCGCAGCCAGTGCCGGTGGGGCAAGCGCTTCCCGTTCCGGCGCCGCTCTTCGCCAAGCTCGACCCGCCCGTCGCGGAGTGACCCCGAGCGTCACCGCCCATCCGTAAGCGGCTAGACGATTGCGCGGCTAGACGATCACCGCGCCCCGGACGAAATACTGCGTCATCACGATCAAGGCTCCGCCGAACACCACCAGGATCAGCGCATTGAGCCAGGAGCGGCGGCCCTCATGCGCCAGCAGCAGGAAGCAGGGAAACGCCAGCATCATGTAGCGTGCGTCAGACTGGAGCCACCACACCGTCGTCGGATACGCGACCGCCAGCAGCCATACCGCCGCGCTGTAGAGGAGGTCTCCAGCCGGTTGCCGGCCGATGCCGCGCACGATCAGCACGCCGATCAGCACCACGGCCCCCAGGTCCACCAGCCCTTTGCGCACCCCGATCGGGTCGTGATTGTGGACCAGCGCCACCATCGCGCGCCAGAGCGTTGTCCATGGGGCCGTGAGCGTATGCGTCCAGTGGACCTCCACGTGCGCGAACGCCAGTGGGTCGCCGAGCGTCAGCCAGAGCCAGCCCATGAAGAGCAGCAGTCCCGCGGGAATCAGCAGTCCCCACAGCGCGCTCGGCCGCACGCCGCGGAGACGCCATCCGGCCTTCTGCGCATAGGTGAGAGCGAACGGCAACACGAGGAAGAGACCCATCTGGCGCGTGAGCGCCGCCAGCAGGCCCAACACTCCCGCCTGCCACCACCATCCGCGCCGCAGCGCGTACAGACACCACACCGCCAGCGCCAGGTACAGCGACTCCGCGTAGCCCGCGAAGAAGAACAGCGCCGTTGGGAAGACGGTGAGGTACAGCATGGCGCGCCGGGCCGTACCAGCGTCGAAGTCGTGTTGCGCCAGCGCGCCCAATCCCAGCAGCATCACCACGAAGCAGACGTTCGACACAACCATGCCGGCCACGTCCGCGTTGCCGCCCACCAGTGGCATCACGAGGTGCGTCAGCAACGGGTGCAGGGGGAAAAACGCCGCATCGATCTCGTTGGGCCCGGTTTGATAACCGTTTACCGCCAGCCAGGCGTAATGCGCCTCATCCCAGCGCGACCAGGCGCCCAGAAGCGACGGCACCGGCGCGCCATAGGGGATGGTGTGCATCAGGCGCAGCGCCAGCACGGTGATCGTGGCGAAGGCCAGGCGCGAGACCACGAGGATGGCGAGCGCGAAGCGTACCAGGGCGGGATCGAGCCCCACGCGGCTCAGCAAGCGCGAGTAAACGCCCACTGGCGTGGCATGCTCCGCCGGCAGAACAGGCGCGGACACGCCGGCTTGCGTGGTCGGTCTCACTCCCAGTTCCTCGAATCCAGTGAATAGGGCGCTGCGTGTTCCATCTGCACGGCGCGGACGGCGCCAGCCACCTTTCGCACGCACTCCATACGTACGTTTCGGTTGTGCCTTTGTACGCGCACCAATCAAGGGCAGGGGCAGAGATCACCCACCACCCCAACCACATTAACGCGCCCGGCTCAGGTCAGGTAACCGCGAGGCGAGCCAGCCAGGACGTCCGGCACCACCACCTGCCTGTTTGGATACCGGAGTACGGCGCTCGAAACGCCGCGGTTCCAGCACGACTCGTAGTCAGCAGGCGCACGCGGCTCGCCTGAGCGGGAGGGGCATCCGGTGGATGCCCGGCGGGTCCAGTGGACGTCCGGCGTGGCCAGCCCCCAAGATTGGGTGGAACCAAACGCCGCATGCCGTCTTGACGCGCGGTGCGCTGGCACCGTATAGTGGCAAGTAACAACCTATCTGTACGACTTGGAACGAGCGGAGTAGAGGTCACCGATCCGCCAGCGAGTGGGGGTCACCGGGTGCGAGCCCCCTTCGGATGCGGCCCTCGAACGTGGCTCGTGAGTCGAATGCTCGAGGTGACGCCACGATGGCGCATGTTAGGGCATTCCGGGCATGGCCCGTTACCGCCGTCTGAGGGTGATCGGTCCTACGTGGTTGGGCGGGCCGGTTGCCAAATCAAGGTGGTACCACGAGCGCTGCCCTCGTCCTTGGGATGAGGCAGCGTTTTTTGTCGTGCGCGCTGCCGCGCCGCACGACTCTGGTACACGAAAGGGTACTCTCATGCTGCCCAACCGCTACGACTTCCGCGAGGCGGAACCCCGGCTGGCCCAGCTCTGGGCCGATGAGCACACGTACGCGTACGATGCCGAAGGCACGGGGCCAGCGTTCACCATCGACACTCCGCCTCCCACCGTCTCCGGCCAGCTCCACATCGGCCACTGTTACTCGTACACCCAGGCCGACGTCATCGCTCGCTACCGGCGTATGCGCGGCGATCGCGTCTTCTACCCCATGGGCTTCGACGACAACGGCCTGCCCACGGAGCGCTTCGCCGAGAAGTGCATCGGTCGCAAAGCCGCGGAGATCGGGCGCGACGCCTTCATCGCCGCGTGCCTGGAGTTGACGCGCCAGACGGAGGATCAGTTCGAGCTGCTGTGGAGGCGCCTCGGCCTCAGCATTGACTGGCGCTACCGCTATTCGACCATCGCTCCTGAGGCCCGCCGCGCCTCCCAATGGTCGTTCATCCAGCTCTTCCGCGCCGGTCTGATCTATGCGCAAGACGCGCCCACCTTGTGGTGCCCCGAGTGCCGCACGGCCATCGCGCAGGCCGACCTGGAAGACACGACCCAGGCGACGCGCTTCACCACTCTCGCCTTTCGCCTCTCCGACGGCACGCCGCTGCCCATCGCCACGACGCGCCCCGAGCTGCTGCCGGCATGCGTCGCCGTCTTCGTTCATCCCGCGGATAACCGGTACGCGCACCTGATCGGCAAGACGGCGCGCACACCCATCTTCGACCTCGACGTTCCCATCCTGGCCGATGACGCCGCCGACCCCGCCAAGGGCAGTGGCGCCGTCATGTGCTGCACATTCGGCGACTCCGCCGACGTCCGCTGGTGGCGCACACACCACCTGCCGCTGCGGGCTGCCATCAGCGGCGACGGGCGCATGACGGAGCTGGCCGGTCCCTACGCCGGCCTAACGACGATAGAGGCGCGCGCTCGTTTGCTTGCCGACCTCGCCGCGGGCAACCATGTCCTGCGGGAGGAGACCATCGAGCACAACGTCGCCACGCACGACCGCTGTGGCACGCCCGTCGAGTATCTGCGCACGCGCCAGTGGTTCATCCGCATCCTCGATCGGAAGGACCAGCTCATCGCCGCTGGCCAGCGCATCCACTGGCACCCCGAGCACATGCGCGCCCGCTACGAGCATTGGGTCGAGAACCTGCAGTGGGACTGGTGCATCTCGCGCCAGCGCTACTTCGGCGTTCCCTTTCCGGCCTGGACGTGCCGGGCGTGTGGTGCCACCACGTTGGCCGAGCTGGAACAGCTTCCCGTCGACCCGCAGACCACCCAGCCGTCACGGCCCTGCGCGTGCGGCGCCCACGACTTCGCTCCCGAGCCGGACGTCATGGACACCTGGGCCACCTCGTCGTGCACGCCGCTCATCCTCGCGCGCTGGCCCGACGACCCTGCCTGGCAGGCGCGCCACTACCCGGCCAGCCTCAGGCCCCAGGCGCACGACATCATCCGCACCTGGGCGTTCTACACCATCGTCAAGGCGCTGTATCACACCGGCGAGATACCGTGGCACGACGTTTTGGTCTCCGGCCATGGCCTCTCCGCGGAGCGACATAAGATCTCGAAGTCGCGCGAGCATGGCGAAATCGGCCCCCGTGAGGTCATCGAGCGCGAATCCGCGGACGCTTTGCGCTATTGGGCCACGGCCTCCCGCGCTGGGGCGGATACGCCGTACACGCCGGAGACGATCGCGGCTGGACGCAGGTTGGTCACCAAGCTGTGGAACGCCGGACGGTTCGCGCAGGCCCACCTTGCTGAGTACGCGCCGCCCGATACACCGCCGCCGCTCGCGCCCACCGATCGCTGGCTGCTGGCGCGGCTGGCGCGTGTCGTCGAGCTGGCGACCGCCGAGCTCGACGCGTATGAGTACGCCGCGGCGCGCGCGGAAGTCGAGCGGTTCTTCTGGTCGGACCTCTGCGACAACTACCTAGAGATGGCCAAGGCTCGGCTCTACGGCGAGCACCAGGCCGAGCGCGACGCCGCCCGCTGGACGCTCTATCACGCCCTGCTCGCCACCCTCAAGCTGCTCGCTCCCTACCTGCCATACATTACGGAGGAGTTGTACCAGGGGGTGTTCCGTGCGCGTGAAGGGGTCGCGTCCATCCACCGCGCGCCGTGGCCCCACAGCCGTGCGGAGTGGGCCGATGCGCGAGCGGAGGAAGCTGGGGCGGCGCTGGTCGAGGCGTTGAGTCAGGTACGGCGACTCAAATCCGAGCGCGAGCTCTCGGTCGGGGCACCGCTGGCAGCGCTCCACCTCGCCGTTCCGGCGCGACACATCGCCGCGTTTCAGGCGGCGCTCACCGATCTGCTCAGCGCGACCCGCGCCGGCACCATCATCATGGATGCCCGTGACGATCTGGATCTGCCGGCTCTGGTTACGGTCGACTTGGCGTCTGATCGTGCGGCTGGTGTACGGCCGGGCTGACTGCCCGGCGCCGACTCCACGTCTGGCTGAATGGTCGCGTCTACGTCGTTCGGGCGTCCACCAGACGCTCGTGCACAGCCTGCGCGATCATCCAGTTCTGGTCAAGCATGCCCAGCGGCTCTATGACGCGCCTCGCCCGCCCTCCTTCGGTCTCGCCATGGGGGCGGGCGACTGGGCCGGCTTGGCCGGCTTCGTCGGCTTCGTCGGCTGTTGTTCGAACGCCTGCAGAGTGTTGCGCAGCAGCGTGCGCGCTCGCCAGAGCCGCGTATCAATCGCCCGCCGGGTGAGGCCAGTGCGCGCGGCGATGTCTTCCGTGCTGTCCAGGTGGAAATAGCGCAGATACACGAGCAGACGGTCCAGCTCGGGAAGCGCTTCCAGCGCGCGCCGCAGCAACTCCTGCTGCTCGCGCCGCTCCAATAACCCATCCAGGCTTTCGCTCTCGGCGGCATTGGCGGATAGCGCGTCCTCCGGCCTCGTCGCCTCGGCGTCGCCCCCGTACACGGCCGTTTGCACCGGGACGGCGATAGCCTGGCGTCGCACAAGGTGCCGTCGGCGGTCGAGCGCCAGATACTTCGCACGCATGGTGAGCCATGTGCGGAACGAGCCGCGCGCCGGATCGAAGGTATCAGCCTCTTCCCACGCCGCGATGAACAGGTCGCTCACGCACTCCTCGGCATCCTGCGCCGTGCCGACACCGTCCATCACGATACGGACGAAGTACGCGATTTCGCGCGAGTAGCGCGCAATCAGCGCCTCCAGTGCACGTGGTTCATGAGCTACCAGGCCTCGCCAAAGTGCATCATCTGCCCAGTCTTCTTGCACCTGGTTCTCCTCGCAGCCCCATCCGGCGGGCATGATCGTCCGTCCGCAGTATGTTAGGTGATTGGCCCATAAGTACACGAGTTGAGAAGAAATGTCAAGACCAGGTTAACAGTCAGACAAGGGCGAGCGTATGCGCTCGCTTCGCCAGCCCCCGATCCTGCCTGCGTTCCCTTCAAGCGGGCGGTCGCACAGATCCGCGTAAGATTCGTGTAAGATTCCCCGCGAGCGCCCTCACCATGTGACGTGCACCCAGGCGTGCAGTTCAGCGCTCGGTGGTTGATCGCCCCGATATGGTACACTTCTGTTGATGCGAGATGTGGCATTGGGCCACGTCAAGACGGAGGAAGCCCATGGGACCGTCTCTCGGCAGCACCGGCGAACGGCGCTGGGCGGTGCTGCTCGACCTGGCGAATTTCGCCATCGGTTTGGAGCGCACCGGCCATCCCTTTGACGCGGGCGCACTCGTGGATGTGCTGAAACGCGAGAAGGGCGAGCTGGTGCTGCGTGAAGCGTACGGCGACTTCGACCGCTACGCCGCGCTCGGTACGGCACTGCGCGAGCGTGGCTTTGGCCTCACGCATCTTCCCCGGCTCACCAAGGGCTCGGAAAAGAATCATGCGGACATTCAAATGGTTGTAGACGCCATGCGCGTCGCGTTCACGAGCTCACATATCGACTCGTTTGTGCTCCTCTCCGGGGACAGCGATCTGCTGCCACTGGTACAGGAGCTGATTCGCATGGGCAAGCGCGTGGACGTGATCGCGGTCGCTGGCTCCGCGAGCGCCGCGCTCGCCGCCAATTGTCACCAGTTCGACACCTATGAAGACCTGCTTTCGCCCGGCCCGTCCGAGCAGGTCTCGCTGTCCGTGACGCATGGCGAAGCTGCCGCGTCTGATTCTGCAGCGGAGATGGCCGCGGATACCGGCAGCACACCCCCACAATCGCTGGACCAGGCGTTCAACTTCCTACGCCAGTCCGTGCTGGAGCTGCAGGACCGGGGTAGCAACATGCTCGACTCCACTGTCTACGATTATCTTCGCCTGCTCAATCCGGCGTTCAGTGTGCGCGCGCTGGGCTTTCGGCGCTGGCGCGACTTCATCGATCGGGCCGCGGAGCTGGGAGTGGTGCATGTGGAGCATCGCGGCAGCAATCTCGTGATCTCGCCAGCCCCAACCCCCACGCCGACCGTACAGAATAGCATGCTGCGCCGCTCGCGGCTCTCGCGCATGCGGCGCACCACCCCCTGAGCCGGCTGCGCGACGTGTCACGTGCAAGCCGCGATGGCCTGGAGCCTGGCGTGGCATACCCCTTGCTCTGTCGCCGAGAATGCGCGCGCCTGTACGCCCATGATGCGGGTGTAGCGTCCGGACTGCGCGGCACTCCCGGCCGGCCAGCCGGCCCCGATCATACTACCTGGAGAGGTAAGGCATCCATTGGCCCAACCGGCGGCTGTAACCAGCGCGAACGGCTGGCGCGCGCTGCGCCAGCGCACGCGTGAGCTCGCCGCGCACGACGGCGCCATGACCGCGGCAGTGACGGCCGCACTGGCCCTCTACTATCTCACCCCATCGCCGACGCTTTCTCTACTCGAGCTGGCGGCATACGCCGCTCTGGCCTGGCTCCGGCTCGACATCGCGCTCTGCCTGCTGCCGCTCGCGTTCCCCTTCTGGTACGTGCCGAAACGCATGACGACGCACGACGTCTTCCCGCTGAGCGAGGTGGCCCTGGCCGTATGCGTCGCCGTGGCCCTCGCGCGCGATGGCTGGCCTCTGCTGCGAGCGGGCGAGCGCAAACGTGTCATCCCGGCGCTGCGCGAGCGCGTCACCGCATTGGGCAGCCCGCTCGTGCTCGCCATCGCGGGCTTCGCACTCGCCGGAACGTTGGGCGTCATCGTCGCGCGCCGCCCGCACGAAGCCCTGCGCGACTTCCGCTGGGAGATTGTCGAGCCGCTGCTCTACCTGGCGCTGATGCTGCTCTATGTGCGCGATGGGTCTGGACTGCGACGCACGGTGTGGGCGTTCCTCGGCTCGGCGCTCGTGCTCGCTGGGCTGGCGGCCGCGCAGATGACGTTCGCGCCGGTCACCGTTTCGTCGCTGGCGGCCGGCAATCAGCTGGTGCCGCTCGTTCCCGGCAGCGACGGCGTGCGCCGGGCTACCGCGTTCGTGTACGGCAGCGGCAACAGTCTCGGCGCGTACCTGGACCGGGCGTTACCGCTCGCGCTGGCGCTGGCCCTCGCGCCCGCGCGCACGCTGACGCGCCGCCAACGCGCCATCGCGGCGCTGCTCTGCCTGGCGTACATTCCCGCCCTCTACTGGAGCGCCTCGCGCGGCGCCTGGGCCGCCACCGCCGCGGTGGTGGCGATCGTCGCCTGCGTGGCGGCGCGACGTCTCTGGCTGCTCGCGGCGACTGCTCTCCTCGCCGTGGCCGCCGCTGTCTGGCAGCGCGGAGCACTCATCGCCGTCGCGCTCGCGGGCCACAACAGCTCGGGAGAAGTGCGCACGCTCGTCTGGCTGGCCGCGTGGCACATGATCCGCGACCATCCTTTGCTAGGCATCGGTCTGGACCAGTTTCTGTACTACTACAGCAGTCGCTACACCAGCCACCCATATTGGATCACCGTGCTCAACGGCCATCCCACGCTGGCATGGCGCGAGCCAGACCTGGCACAGCCGCACAATCTCGTGCTCGATCTCTGGCTGAGCCTGGGCGTGCTGGGAGTGGTCGCGGTCGGGGTGGTGCTGGCCATCTTCTGGACCCGCTGCGCCCGGCTCTGGCTGCGCGCGACCCGTGCTGCCACCAGCGCGGGCGTGAGCGCATGGACCGCGCCGCTGGCGCTCGGACTGGCCGGCTCCATGCTCGCCGCCGTGTTGCATGGCATGGTGGACAGCGCCTACTTCGTGCCGGACCTCGCGCTGCTGTTCTGGTGGACCGTCGCGGCGGCGTTGCTGGCTGGGCGGGAGCATACCAAGCCGGCATCCCCTTCACGGCCGTCGTCGCCGGTCTGAGCGAGCGAACGCTGCCATCCGCTTGCGCCAATCTGTCTTGCGCCGCAGTGCTGTCCGCGCCATCTCGATGCGCCGCACCGCGTGCTGAGGGGGCGCCTGACGGCGCGCGATGGCGTAGCAGACGCCCAAGCTCACCAGCAGTGCGGCGGCCGCGGCGCCTGCGCCGAGCCACGCGGACGGCCGCCCCACGTGCGGCGGCATCCCCGTTTCCACCAGCCGCTTGAAGTGCACCAGGTCCGCATGGACAGTCCGTGCTATGTCGTCCGTGACGGCGCTCGCCCGCTGTTTGTCGGCTCGCTCCACAGGTTCGTACGTCCAGTGAAGCGTGACGCGCGTCTGCTCGCCCTGCGGCTCCAGCACCACGACGCCGTCGTTTGCCCGGCCGGAGAGGCTGCGCCAGGCCACGCGCTGATTGGCGACCAAGTCCGTCACTTCCGCGTTCCACTCATGGGGCACGCCCCTGGCCCTGTTCACCCAGCGCAGCCTGCGCCCACTCGCGTCCATGCGCTGCACGCGCTTTACGTGCGGCATGAAGCGCGGATACTGCTCGAAGGCGCTCCACGCGCGGTAGACAACCTCGACCGGCACATCCACCACGATATCGGCTTCGACCTCTCGCGCCATCGCTCCCCTCCTCTCGTGGATCTGGCATGCCGCGCGCCCGCACCTGTCAACCGAGCCGCAAGAAGCATGCCGGAAGCGCCCGGTTACTGCGTTGCCGGACGCACGTGGCGAGCGCGTTGCCACAGTGAAGGTAGCCTCGTAGCCTGAAGGCATGACGACACGCAGGGCCCAATCGAGAGCTGGAGGGGTGTGCTTTGACAGGCGATTCACGGATATAGTCTAGTACGGCGGAGTTGGACGCGCCCAGTGTGACGCGGGTGCGCCAATATCTCGTCGCCTGACGCGCCTGGATCGGCAGAGGGGGGCAGTGAGCCGTCATGCAGGAGTTGCCGCGCAGCGTGATGGCGCCGTCGCTGGGTACGGCCTGGCTGAACGTCGCCAGGTGTATCATGGACGAGGGCAAGCCGGCCACCTATGATGGGCTGCCCATCGTGGAGCTGTCACATGTGGTGCTCGACATCGCCACGCCCGATCCCGACGACCCGATCATTGCCGAGCACGGGGACGCGGAGCGACTGGCATGGATGCGGGCGAACTTCACTGACCAGACCCGCGTGGCCGAGCTGGGCTACGCCGACAGCTATGCGACGCGGCTCTACGACTATGCGCGCACCGGGCGTGACCAGGTCGCCTGGGTCATCGACCGCCTGCGTCGTGATCCCATGTCGCGCTCGGCGACCATCACCACGTTCCAGCCGCTGACCGACACCAGCTACATCCCGTGCGTCAGTCTGCTGGATTTCTGGCTTCCGGATCGCGCGCTGGAGCTGGTCGTCTATGCCCACAGCATCGACTTTGGCACGAAGGGGTACGGCAACCTCGTGGAGCTGGCCGTCGTGCAGCAGCGCGTCGCGTCCGCGCTGGAGGCACCGATCGGGCGACTCGTGATGACGGTCAAGTCCGCCCACATCTATCAGACGGAGCTTGATCGCATGGCGGCGGTCCTGGCTGCTCACTGAGCTCGCTAGCGCCGTGCGGTGCCTACTGGACTGAGCGTAACACAGCAGCGTAGTATCACATGAGCATGGGCGCGCCTGAGCTCGTCCGTCCCCCTGATTGTGCGTGTCCCGCAGCCTCGGATGAGAAGGAGCAGTCAATGCGCTGGGTTTGGCTTATCATCGGCGTGATCGCGGTCGCGGTTGGCATCGTGTGGACGCTGCAGGGTCTCAACATCCTCGGCGGGAGTGTGATGAGCGGCCATGCGATCTACGCGGTAGTAGGACTCATCGTCGCGGTGATCGGGCTGGTTCTGGTCGGCGTTGGCATCTGGAGGCGCCGCGCGCCAAGCGCGTAACGACTCATACAACCCACCACAACACGAGACGCGGCATGTCCTCGTCGAATTGCCTGCCGCTTACCACGTGCAACAAGGCCGGAGCCGCTTGAGGTGCTGCCCGCTTGCGATCCGGAGCGCGTCACCGTTCACACGCCCCGATTCTCGCCGGTGCAAGCGATGCATGCCATGCCACTGTTTGCCCTCGGCACAGAGCGGTTCGACTCATACCCGAAGCTTGCGCAGTGCCTACGCACAGGCTTTCGTGTGGTGATACCCGCCCGCGCACCCGCTCCAGAAGCGCTGAGACGGGTGGGCCCGTCCGCGATTCCCGCGCGGGGCGTCAGCCCGGGAATTCCGCGTGGATCCCGTGCACACCGAGGGTGAGCGAGACCTCGCCGCCGTGGTGCAGGTCATGTTCGAGCACATGCCAGACCACCCAGGCGCGCGACACGTCGACGGGCGTGCCATCCCCGTCGTCGGGAAAGGTCTGCTGCAGACCGGCGGGACTCCAGCGCGCCAGACAATCGGCCATCAATTGCCAGGTCTGGTCGAGGCCCCGGGCCAGCTCGGCGGCGGTGGGGACGGGCGCCCCCAGCGCCAGCGCAACCTCGTTCTCACTCGCATAGGGAGCCCCCAGCGCAACCTCGTTCCAACGCGCATAGGGCTTCATCGCCTCGCCGCCGTCCTCGCCCAGGAACTCGGTGAACCAGAACATGCGGCACCCGACGATGTGCAGGGCATTCTCGCCGATGGAGCGCAGACCCGGCGCGGCACGCAACCCGAGCTGCTCGGCGGTGAGCGGCGCCAGCGCTGCGGTGAGGCGATCCTGATACGCTTTCCACGAGGTGGAGAACGTCGTGAGTGTGAAGCTGTCTTCGGCCATCTCCCTCAACTCCTGGTGTGGCGCGGTGTACTGCGAAACGATGAGCGCACGTGGGTGCGTCCCTGTTGATGCGGGACAGACAGGGGACGCGGACGCCCCTCTGCGGGGCGAGCTGCACGCCGAGTGCGGACACCGGGCAGGTGATGATTTTGTGCGCGTAGGACGTGCGTTCTAGAGCATAGCATACGGGATGCCTGCCATCAAGGCATACGTGCCGCCCATAGGTAACGCCGTACTCCTTGCGTTCCGATGACCTTCTGGCTGGCTCTGATCAACCGAGTCTTCGACGGATGCGGCTCAGTATACAGCTATGCTGGCAGTGCGGACCGACCCCAGTGCATTTTCGTGAAGTGCCAACGACAAAGTGTTCTGCTGTAGGGTGTACGACTATCACTCGTTGGGCGTCCGCATGCGGACGCCCAACGACACAGCCTGGAGCGCGGCTTGCGCGCCCACGAGGCGTTCGTGCGGCGCCGCTGCCAGATCGTGTAGGCCAGCGCTCGCGGGCCACGCGCCCCAGATCGCCCAGCAGCGGGGCCACGACGACCAGACCGTGCTCGACGCCCTGCATGCCTTCAACGCAGTGGGGCTGGACGCTCCGCGAAAGAGATCCTCGCGGCCTGATCGGACGCGCCACGCCTTCCCGCCGAAGCACGGCATCGTCGAACCTGCCCGTCTGCTCACCGCCCAGGAGGAGGTGGCCGACCGCTTCTGCAGCTCCTTTGACTGCTCCCCTACATGAACCCCACGTCTCCAATGCCGACTACACCGCATGACGATGCACAAGGCACGCGGAATCGCTAGAGTTGGATCGGATGCCCACAAGGGCGGTTGCCTCGACGTGTCCCCCACGCCTATACTGATGCCGAGTCAAAGCAGCCTTTGGCGCGTATCGATGCGAGACGCGCATCACATTGTACCTGGCTGGCCCTGTTGTGCTGGCTCGAGCGCTCATCGCGCTAGCGCCCATAGCAGCTCTAGCCCATCCACGTGACCTACTGAGCGCTCTAGCCAGCAATTGGCCTGGATTGGAAGCGCGCACGCGGCCGTCACGTGCGAGGAGGCTCTCGCATGTCTCACCACAGGACCGGGCCTCCGGAGTGGCCAGATGACGTCGTCGCGATCGACCGCGAACTTACAGCATTCCTCGCCGCCTTCGCCGCGCTCGACTGGGAGACGTTTCGTAGCTACTTCGCCGACGATGCCGTAGTGTTTTTTCCGTTAACCGTCCATCCGCGGCGCGCCGATGGGCGTGACGAGATCGAGCGGCTGTTCCACGACGTGTTCGAGCGCGCTCGCACTGAGTCTCGGTCCCCGGAACCGCCTTTCCTCGACCTGCGTCCGCTCGACGTCCACATCCGCTGCATCGGCGACGGCGCAGTGGTTACGTTTCATCTTAAGGACCCTGGCATCCTGTGTCGCCGCACCCTCATCTTGCAGCGGATGGCTACTGGCTGGAAGATTGTACATTTGCACGCTTCTAACCTACCCTTCCCAGCGGCGTTGCCCCCGTTCCCGGCGTGACTGAACGGTGGGGGCCAGTTGTCATGGTCTCACCTCCCGTGTATTACACCCTCGTTGACTCGGGTGAGAGATAATTGCGTCAGGTCGAGATGCTCCAAGCCAGGCGAAGCATCACGGCGTAGGTCGAAGCGTGAGCTAACGTGAGTCCTGCAGGAATGGAGAGAGTATTGTGCCAGAGCTGAACCCATCAACCGAAAACTATCTGCTGGGCCAAACCCCCGCTGCCATTCAGCGTTTACTTACTCTTGGACAGATGCTCAACCCATTTACGAGGAGAGTATTTGAGGAGGCGGGCATCATGAGAGGAATGCGCGTGCTGGATGTGGGCTGCGGGCCCGGTGATGTCAGCTTAATCGCCGCTGAGATGGTGGGCGAGACGGGCAGTGTCCTGGGTGTGGACGCCAACGCCACGGTGCTGCAGATCGCTCAAGCGAGAGCCCTCGCTGCTGGCCTCTCGCACGTTTCCTTTACGGTCGGGGATCTGCTCAACCTTCAGCTGGACCACGAATACGACGCCATCGTCGGTAGGCTCATATTGATGCACCTGCCTGAACCCACCGCGGTCCTGCGTCATTTGGCGCAACACGTGCGCCCAGGCGGCGTGATAGCTTTTCAAGAATATGATCTCTCCAGTCACGGCGACGCCTTCTACCCGCCGTCCCCTCTCTGGGAGCAGGTCTGGACCCTCTCCACATTGCCCTGGCAACAGGCTGGCGGGGACCTCGGCAGAGGGATGCAACTCTATGGCACGTTTTTGAAGGCTGGGTTGCCCAGGCCACAGATGTCCTATGAAGCCGCCATCGGCGGTGGGCCAGACTGGCTCGGCTATGAGATGTGGGCCGATACGGTACGCATCTTCCTACCACTCATCCAAAAGTTTGGGATGGCAACTGAGGAGGACATTGATATCGAGACGTTGTCCGAGCGGTTACGCGAGGAGACGGTCAGTCGAGGCGGAGTTGCTCGCACACCGATTCTCGTCTCGGCCTGGGTCCAGAAAAGATAAGAGCTAGTTTGGTCCAGATCGAGAGTAGGCGGCGACGAGCCTGTGAGCCTACATGTCCCACATCTTCCAGACAGCGCACAAGGCAATTTGAGGTCACGCCCCGCATCTGTGATCTGATGTCACGATGTGGTCGCGAACGTGTCAACCACGCTGAGCGAGCTACTCGCCAGTGATGGCGCTCGCTGTCACGTAGCGAGTCCTTGTCGCCGAGGGCCGGCGTTGGCGAGGCTTCGTCGGACAGTGCACAAGTGTCCAGAGAGAGGAACAGTCCTTTGCTCCTGCAACATCAGAGCTCACAACGCGGCAAGGTCGCGTTCGATCTATTCGTGATAGGTCCTCTCCCCCAGTTCGCCACAGATGGCCTGCGTCGCCGTGAAACACTGGCGCGCGCGGACTCGACACGCTCAGCGTCGAACCGGCCGTAGGTGTGGAGGACTCGCGTCCCCCAGATCGCCCAGCAGCAGGGCCGCGACGATCAGATCACGCTCGACGCCCTGCATGCGTTCAACGCGCTGGGGCCGCACACTTTGCGGAAGGAAACCTCGCGGCCCGATCGGACGCGCCACGCCTTCACGCCGGAGCGCGCCTTCGTTGAATGCGCCCGTCTGCTCACCGCCCAGGAGGAGGTGGCCGACCGCGTCTGCAGCTCCTTTGACTGCCCCCCACATGAACCCCGCGTCTCCAATGCCGACAACACCGCATGATGCTGCTCCAGGGACGCGGAAGCAAAGGGTGGGCAGAACTGGTCAGGCATGATACCATGGTGGTGCACGAGTGGGGGGGCGTCCGGCGGACGAAAGAACTGGGGGGCGAGATGATACCGCATGAGATGGCGACCCTGATGGAACGTCGCCGGCTGGTGGCGGAGGTGCGCACGCAGAGCGCTGTGCAGGCGCTGGGAGTGGTGGACGCCCTGGCAGCGGCAGGCGTGAGCACTATCGAGATCTCGATGGCCATCCCAGGGGCTCCCGAGATTGTGAGCCACCTTGCCATGCGGCAGGATGTGATGGTCGGCGCGGGCGCGGTGCTGGAGCCGCGCCAGGCCAAAGACATGATCTCATGTGGCGCGCGCTTCATCGCCTCGCCCATCTTCGCGCCTGATCTGGTGCCGGTGTGTCGCGATGCCAACATCGTATGCATTCTGGGCGCGCTGACACCGACCGAGGTGATCGCGGCGCAGCGCGCGGGCGCGGAAATGGTCAAGCTGTTCCCGGGCGAGGCGTTCGGCGGTCCGGCCTACATCCGCGCGCTGTTGCGCCAGCTCACGCACGTGAGTCTGCAGGTATCCGGCGGCTTCACGGCGGAGAACCTCGGCGAGTACCTGACGTTGCCCGTGCGCACGCTTGCCCTGGGCGACCTGCTCGTGCCGCCAGTGCTCGTGGAGCGCGGCAACTGGCAAGCCATCACCAATCGCGCGCGTGCCTTCGTCGAGTACACCATCAATCCACACGCCTTCGCGGCGCGCTTCCTCGCCATGATGGGCGTGGCGCCGCGACCTCAGCCCAGCGCCAACCCCCCCCACACGCCGACCGCGCCGCAACCGGCGGTGGTTCCGGCCCACTCCGTTCCCCCGGTCCCTATGCCGGAGCCGGTGCCCGTGGCCTCGGCGCCTGGCGAGGAGCAATTCAAGCCGTGGGACTCGCGCCCCATTCAGCAGGGCGACGGCGAGGATTGGCTGCGCTGACGCACACCGAAGGCTCCCCTCTCACTCACGCCGTGCCTCCTGGCGCGACGACCCGGGGAGGCCGTGTCATTGACGCTATGCTGTAGCAGAACAGGCAATCGTGCGTGACCACTCAGTTCGACGAAGACACCGCACTCGTGCCCATCGGTGACGGCGCCTTTCTCGGCACCATCGTGTCCACCTGGTCGGTAGGGCGCGGCCCGAACGGCGGCTATCTAGCTGCCATTGTCCTGCGTGCCCTCACCCTCGCCACCCACGACCCGGCACGCGCACCGCGCTCCCTCACCGTGCAGTATCTCACGCCGCCGGTGGAAGGGCCCATCCGCATTGAGACGACTATCGAGCGTGCTGGCGGCGCCATGACGATGCTCTCCGCTCGTGCTGTACAGAACGAGCGAACTGTGGCGCTCGCCATGAGCGCGTTCTCGGCTCCACGCACGGGCATCG
>CAYQFU010000078.1:0-21875 GCA_964416775.1 uncultured Ktedonobacterales bacterium | reverse complement strand
CGCTTCTCTTTCCCTTTACACTGCCGCTCGCGCTGCCGTATACTTGCCTTCGTGCTGAGAATGCCTGACAGGCTTAGAGCCGAGCTGCAAGTCACTGTCGACTCGCTGCGCGCATGGGGGACATGGAGCGGAGGCTGGCGTGACAGTTCGTGATCTCGGAGAGTTCGGTCTGATCGCACGCATTGCAGCGGTTGCGCCGCCGGACTCCGGGGTGGCAGTTGGCATTGGCGACGACGCCGCCGTGCTGGATTGGACACCAGGGCATCAGCTCGTCGTGACGTGCGATGCTCTTGTCGAAGGCCGCCATTTCACCTTCGCCGGCTTCACCGCCGAGCAAGTGGGGCGCCGGGCGCTCGCCGTCAACCTCAGCGACATCGCGGCGATGGGCGGTGAGCCGCTGTTCGCGCTGGTGTCGTTGATTCTCCCCCCCTCGCTTCCCGTCGCATGGATTGACGGCCTCTACGCCGGCCTGCGTGCCCAGGCAAGCGCATTCGGCCTGTCCATCGTGGGGGGCAACGTGGCCGCGTCATCCGGCCCACTGGTTATCGATATCACGCTGATTGGGCGTGTGCCCACCGGTCAGGCGGTGCTACGCTCTGGCGCGCGTCCCGGCAATCGCCTGTGCGTCACTGGCTCCCTGGGACTCGCCGCCGCCGGCCTGCTGGACACCACCCACCAGGCGCCGTCCCTCGCTCCTCCGTCCGCCGTCGCACTCGCCCGCACCGCCTTGCTCACGCCCCAACCCCGCGTGGCGGCGGGACAGGTCCTCGCGCGGTCTCGGCTCGCGACGGCCATGCTCGACATCACCGATGGGATGGCCGCCGACCTTGGCCATCTCTGCGAGAGCAGCCGTGTCGGCGCCATTGTCGAGGCGGCCGCGTTGCCCGTGGCCGACGACACTATCCACATCGCCCGCGCCCACGGACGTGACCCACTCGATCTCGCCCTCCACGGAGGCGAAGATTACGAACTGCTCTTTGCCGTGGCCCCTGATGCCGCATCCACTGCTATCTCCGCGCTACATGACATTGGCGTTTCGGCGTCCTCCATCGGATGGTTGACACCGCCAGACGAGGGGTTGCGGCTGCGCCTCGCGGACGGCACGCTCGTGCCGCTGCCCACTTCCGGGTGGGATCATCTGCGCTCCGCCCCCGCGACCGCGCCTGCGGACGCCACACCGCCGCATACCGTTTCCGAGTCTCCACACGAATCATGCTGAGGGTTCGCATGCCACAAGACGCTGGTCAGGCCTCCACATGCGCCGACGACGTTGCCATCCTCGCCGAAGAGGTAGCAGAATCGTGCATTCTCGCCATCGAAGTCTTCAAGCACGCCGCCGCGCTGCTCTTTGGTCCTGACCGTGACGTGGCCAATCACGCCATCCAAACCGCCGATACGTGCGCCAACATCTCGCGCGGTATACACAGCAGCGCCGTCAACCTCCTCGCGCGCTGGGCGCCTACGGGCGATGACCTGCGGCGCATCGTGGACCTGCAGCGCGCCGCCGCCGCATGCGCCCGCATCGCCGAGCACGGACAGCGCGTCGCGCAGCATGCGCTGGCCCTCCCCAACAGTGCGGAACAGGAGCTGGCGCTGATCGGTGGCAATGCTCCAGACGTGCTTGCCCGGCTGGTGCGGCAGGTGTATGTCGCCCTGCGCGGCTGCCTGCTGCTCGTCACCACTCGGGAGCGTGCGCTTGCCCGCCGCCTGATCTCCGAAGATGCCGAGCTGGACCGCCTGCACCAGATCCTCAAGCTGGCTATTGACCACGCGGTGAGTCTCCGTCCCCAGAGCTCGCCCACGCTCCACCGCGTATTGTTCGTGCTCGCGGAGCTCAGACAGATGGGCACGTGCGTGGTCTCCATCTGCGAAGACCGCCTCTACGTGCCCATGCAGGGGCCACGGCGGTAGCTTCTCTCATTTACCGGCCAATGCGATCGAACGGCGCCTGCCTTGCGTGCACCATCGCCAGTAGCTCAGCCAGTCCGTGCCGGGCCTTCTCCCGCGTCGCCTCGTCCATGCTCGTATCCGCCGCGAACTCATCCTCGTCCAGCACCAGGGTCCTTCCCTCGGGACTGACCCACAGATCCAGCAGCAAATCGCGACACGCGATCTGCTCCTCCACAATGCTGGCCGGTGCGGCCACATTGCAATACCACCCCTTTAGCGTGGCGCTCCCATGTGTCCGGATCTCGAAGATGTTGTACCACCGGTCGCTGAAGAACCACTCGATGAACCGGTCTCCAGGCTCAAAGCGCACATATCCCAGGTCCAGCGCCGGACGCTCCCATCGCGCCTCGACGCGCACGCCGCCCGCGCAGCGCTCGGCCACCTCCCCGTCGTAGGAGACCACGATCTGGCCCTGGCCATTCAGCTTGTGGATCGTCACCCTGGTCATGTCGTTCTCCATACAGCAGCCGAGCCAGCTGCCACGGTATCCGCCTATACGTTGACTCGACGCCGCGCCTGCCCGCATGTGCTAGACTCCTGTGTGCTCACAATCAGAACGGAGTCCCCTGTGCCCGCGCGTCCATCCTTCATCCCCGCCGACCTGCGCTTCCTCCAGGCGCAGCGCGTCGCGCACCTGGCTACCGCTGACGCGAGCGGGCGGCCGCACAACGTCCCCGTGTGTTTCGCCACCGATGGCGTCCACATCTACATCGCGCTGGACGACAAGCCCAAGCGTGTAGCCGACACCGAGCTGCGCCGCGTCCGCAACATCCAGGAGCGACATGAAGCCAGCCTGGTGGTTGACCAGTACGACGAGGACTGGTCGCGCCTCGGCTACGTTCTGATCCATGCCCACGCCGACCTGCTTACACCGGGTCATCCCTTCCACGCCAGCGCGGTGGCCCTGCTGCGCGCGCGCTACCCGCAGTATCGCACCATGGCGATCGAAACCCGACCGGTCATTCAGCTCACGCCAGACTCCGTGACCTCCTGGGGGACGGCCGCGCGTGAGCCTGATGATGACGAGACGGCCGCCACTTCAGGCCGCGGCATAGACTTCCTCCCCCTCGCCCGCGAGCGCCGCTCTGTCCGCCAATATGAGGACCGCCCGGTGCCGCGCACCCTAATCGAAGACGTGCTGGAGGCCGCCCGCTGGGCGCCCTCGCCCCATGGCCGCCAACCCTGGCGCTTCGTCGTGCTCACGCGCCCCGAGCCACGTCTACGTCTTGCCGACGCCATGGGCGCGGAATGGCGCCGCAACCTGGAGATGGATCAGCAGTCGCCGGACGTGGTGGCCATCCGTCTCGAAAAGTCGCGCCAGCGCATCCTGAGCGCCCCGGCGATCGTGATGCCGTGCCTCTATCTCGCCGAGCTGGACACCTATCCCGACCCCAGCCGGCAGGCCGCCGAAACCACTATGGCCATCCAAAGCCTTGGCGCGGCCGTCCAGAATATGCTGCTGGCCGCGTACAGTCTCAGGTTGGATAGCGGCTGGATGTGCGCGCCACTGTTTTGTCCTGAGGTCGTGTGTCAGGCGCTCGATCTGGATCCCACGCTCATCCCCCACGCCCTGATCACCCTCGGCTACGCCGCCCGCGACCCCGCGCGCCGGCCCCACCGGCCGGTGAGCGACCTGGTCGTCCGCTTCGACTGAACAGCTGCGTGCCGCCAATCCGCCTCGCCGCCTGATCCTTGACGCTCCTCTCGCCCGCGCCTACAATCTCTTACAGACCGGCGCGTCGGTTTGCGCTGTGCCAGGACGAAAGGGAACGCGTCATGGGCCAGGCTGGAGTGCCTGAGTCGGCCGCATCGCGCGGCCAAACGGGAACCGCACGCCCGCGTGTGCGCGACAAAGAAGCCACGCGCGAGCGACTGCTGGACGCGGCAGAACAGGTGTTCGCCGACAAGGGCTACCATGGGGCAGTGGTCGACGATATCATCCGCGCCTCGGACAGCTCCAAGGGCGGCTTCTACTTCCATTTCCCCAACAAACAGGCGATCTTCCTGGCCCTGGTTGACGCCCTCGTTCCCAAGCTCGCCGCGTCCGTCGAGCGCGCGATCTCCAGCGAGACGGATCCCGTCGCGCAGCTCGATGCCGCCCTCCGCACCGTGCTCGACCTCTTCTCACGCCACCGCCGCCTCAGCAAGATCCTCCTCGTCGAGGCCGTAGGTCTGGGCCACGGCTTCGACGGAAAGCTCATGCAGACCCGCGGTCGCTTCGCCGCCATGATCCAAGTCTATCTGGACCGCGCCGTCGCTGCCCGCGCCATCCCTCCGCTGGATACCGAGATCGCCTCCTGGGCCTGGTTTGGGGCGATCAACGAAATCGTCGTGCGCTGGCTCGTCACCGGGCAGCCGGAGCCACTCGACCGCGCCCTTCCCGAATTGCGCCGGCTCTTGCTGCGCTCGGTCGGCGCCACTCCAGCCGCCACAGAGCGGGGAGGTGCGTCATGATCCTCCGCGACGCGCGCTCCGCCGCTCCCGAGCCCACGACTGATCCCGTCGCGCCCGTCCGGCTCGGCGTGATCGACTACCTCAACGTGCGCCCGGTATACGATTGGATTCTGCGGCGAGAGCAAATGGCAGGCGGCCTGGCTGGCATCGAGACCGTCTCGGATGTGCCCTCGGCGATGAATCGTGCGCTGGCCTCTGGGGCTGTGGACATCTCCAATGTCTCCAGCTTCGCCTTCGGCGAGCACGCCGGCGAGTGGCTGCTCATCCCCGGACTTTCAGTTGCCGCGCATGGCCGCGTGGATAGCGTATTGCTGTTCAGTTGGCACCAGGACTGGCGCGACTTGCAGGGGGCGCCCATCGCCCTGACCGACCACTCGGCCACCTCCATCGAGCTTGTGCGCCTGCTCTGCGAACGGCGCTATAGTGTGCGCCCCCGCTTCACCACCACTGCGCCCAACCTCGACACGATGCTGGCCAGCCACGACGCCGCCCTCCTGATCGGCGACATCGCGCTCGTCGAGCGCCATGCTCGCCGTGAGGTGGCGGGCCGGGGCGTGCCGTACGTCTTCGATCTCGCCGCCGAATGGCAAGCCTGGACTGGGCTGCCCTTCGTGTTCGCCGTCTGGGCGGCGCGCGCCCAGCGTGTGGACGCCGTGCGCCGCAGCGGCGTCGTAGACCTGCTGCGCCTCTCTACTCGCCGCGGCCTGGACAATATCGCCGCTATCGCGGCCGCCTACTCGGTGCGCCTGGGCCTGTCACAGGCTGCATGCGCCGACTACCTGCGCCTCCTGGACTATGAGCTGAGCGCGCGCGACCTCGCGGGTCTGCGCGCGTATCTCGAAATGGCCGTTCCAGGCTTCGTCTGGGACAGCGTGCGCATCTACGAGGGATGACGATGAAACGACTCGACGAGCTGGAAGCGCAGTTCGCGCGCCACCCAAGCCTGCCGCGTGAAGCCGTGCTCAAGAGCGACCTGCTGCGCACCGGCATCCATTTCGACAGAGGCGCGCTCATCCGCGCCGCGGACGATGTGGACGCGCACCCCGCCGCGCGCGCCCACCAACCCAAATCCTACTTCATCTTCTCCTTCGACATGGTGCCCCAGAAGCTGCTCGACGACGCCGAGAAGTGGCACGCACCTGAAGAGATCGCGCTGTCCGGTGGCCCCTACCACCTGCGGCGCACCATCGTCTCCACCCGGCTCAACCCCGCCTCTCCCTACCGCGTCGCCCCCCGCGACGGCGCGCTCTGGCTGCATGTGGACGAGGAGCCGGTCGCCGAGGTCGCGTTGCGCGACCTGCCCGCCTACTATCGCGAAACGCTGCCAGATGGCCGTTCCGTTGCCGAGATAGCCCCGACCATCGAGTGGGGCTATTTGCTGTATCTCACCGTCTTCCGCGTCTGCCAGTACTTCGGCGCCAAGGAAGAATGCCAATTCTGCGACATCAACAACAATTACCGCCAGCAGATTCAGGAGGGCCGGCCGTACACGGGCGTCAAGTCGGTGGCCGACGTGCTGGCCGCGCTGGAGCGCATCAACGCCACCGACAGCTCCAGCCAGGCGTACACCATTACCGGTGGCAGCGTCACCTCCACCCTCCAGGGCAAGAATGAAGTAGAGTTCTACGCCCAGTACGTCGAAGCCATCGAAACTCGCTTTCCCGGCCGCTGGATCAGCAAGGTGGTGACGCAGGCATGGCCTGTTGCCGACGTGAAGCGGCTCAAAGCGGCCGGCGCTCAGATCTACCACCCCAATTACGAGGTCTGGGATCCGGAGCTATTCCCCAAGATCTGCCCCGGCAAGACCCGGTATATCGGCCGCGACGAGTGGATCAGGCGTATCGTGGACGCCGCCGACGTCTTTGGCCCCGCCAACGTCATTCCCAACTTCGTGGCCGGCGTCGAAATGGCCCGGCCGTACGGCTATACCGATGTCGAAGCCGCCATCCGTTCGACCGCTGAGGGGTTGCACTACTTCATGTCGCAGGGCATCACCCCCCGGTTTACGACGTGGTGTCCTGAGCCGATGACTCCACTGGGCGACGCCAACCCCGAGGGCGCTCCCCTTGAGTATCACTTGCGCTTACTCGAGACCTACCGCGACACCCTGCGCGAGCACCACCTCGCCCCTCCGCCGGGGTATGGTGACCCGGGCCCGGGCCATGCGGTATTCTCAGTCAGTGCGTTTATGGACGTGCTCGAGCCAACGCCCGCGACCGCCTGACGCCTGACGCCTGACGCGCGCGGCATGGGAGACGACCTGGGCTGGGCGCACTTTGACTGGAGGGCTGTACACATGCAGACACTGACCTCAACTGAGGAGCTCCTCGCGCGCGCTGTAGACGGCGGGCGTCTCTCGCTCGAGGAAGGCATGTGGTTGTACCAGCAGGCGGATGACGATGCGCTGCGTCTCGCCGCGGATCAGGTCCGCCTGCGCCGCCATTCTGACGGGATCGTCACGTATCTGGTTGACCGCAACATCAACTACACCAATGTCTGCATCGTGGATTGCGGCTTCTGCGCCTTTTACCGCAAGCCCGCCAGCCCCGAGGCCTACATCCTGCCCAACGACGTAATCGCGCAGAAGATCGAGCAGCTGGTCGCGTGGGGCGGTTCGCGCATTCTGCTTCAGGGCGGCGTGCATCCTTACCTCAAGCTCGACTACTACGAGGATCTCCTGCGCTACATCAAGCGGCATTTCCCCTCCATTCAGATTGACGCCTTCTCGCCCGTCGAAGTCTGGAACATCGCCCGCATCATGAACATGCCGCTTGCCGACGTGCTCCAGCGGCTCCATGCCGCCGGGTTGGACGGTCTGCCCGGGGGCGGCGCTGAGATTCTGGATAACCGCACCCGCCAGAAGATCGCTCCCCACAAGGGCACGTGGGAGAGCTGGATCGAGGCCGAGCGCCTGGCCCAGCGCGAAGGACTGACCACCTCCGCGACGATGGTCTTCGGGTTCGGCGAGGAGTTGGAAGAGCGCGTGCTCCACCTCTTGCGCCTGCGCGATCTGCAGGACGAGAGCCGCGCGTACAACGGCAACGGCTTCACCAGCTTCATCTGCTGGAGCTACCAACCCGACAACACGGCCATGGGCGGGATCCGCGCCCCCGGCGCCGAATATCTGCGGATGGTCGCCTTCAGCCGCATCATGCTCGACAACTTCGACAACATTAGCGCCTCCTGGCCCTCGCAAGGTCCAGATCTGGCACGGCAGGCGCTGCACTGCGGCGCCAACGATTTCGGCAGCACGATGATGGAAGAGAACGTCGTCAGCGCTGCCGGCGCCGATGTCGGCACCTGTATGACCATCGAGCAGATTCACCACCAGATCCGCCTGGCCGGATTCATTCCCGCCAAACGCGATAGCCAGTACCTCATCATCGAGCGGTTCGCCTGATGAGGCCATGCGCGACCACGCACTCGTGCGCGTGTCTGTGCGCTCGTGCGCGTGTCTGTGCGCTCATGTGATTGGTCACGCGGTACGGCGTCGAGCCCGGCGTGATACCATACCCTGAGCGCGACAACTGTGCGAGCCGACCCCTTGTGCGCTCGTCTCCGCAACGGGCGGATGCGCGATGCTGATCGGCTCGCCTGGAGTCATGAACTCTGCGGCTCTCCGTCTCCGTAAAGGGGGTGGGAAACGCCATGCACCGGGACGCCCTGGACCGCCACCCGATTCTCCGCCTCCTGCTGTACCTCGTCACGGTCATCGCCGTGCTCTACGCCGGCGGCATGGTATGGCAGGTCATCATCCACTTCAGTGGGATCATCCTCCTCTTCTTTCTGGCCTGGATGATCACCTTCATCCTCCAGCCACTCGCCACCTTCGTCGAGAACCGTGGCCTCCCACGCCTGGCAGCCGTAGCGCTCGTCTACCTCGCTCTCATGGCGGTCGTCGTCGGCAGTATCGTGCTCGCCATCCCCGCCATCCATACCGAGGTACAGCTCCTCGCCCAGGAGCTGACCACCGTCCTCGCACCCGCCAATCTCCAGCAACTGGCAAACCTCGCCGTGACCACCCTCCACCGACTGGGGCTGACACAGACTGACGCCCGCAGTCTGGTCGATCAAATCTCCGGCAAGATCCCCGCGCTCACCACCTCCCTCACCACCAGCGCCGTCTCCCTGACCACGAGTCTGCTCGGCACGGCGGCCACCCTGTTGTTCGATGCCGTGCTGGTCATGATCCTCTCGTTCTACATGATGCTCGATGGCGACCGTCTTGTCGAAAGCTGGATCGTCAAGCTCCCGCCATCGTGGATTCCTGACGTTCGGCTCCTCCAACGCCACGTCGACACGATCTTCGGTGGCTTCCTGCGCGCTCAGCTCATCATCGGCGTCGTGTACGGCGCGCTGACCTGGCTCGTGCTGGTGATTGTCGGCCAACCCAACGGCCTCATCTTCGCCGTGGTAGCCGGCCTGCTCATGTTGATTCCTTTCATCGGCCCGTTCCTCGCCGTCGCGCCCCCTGCCCTGCTGGTGATCATTCAATCCTCCCCTCACGATCTGGTCCGCAATCTCGTCATCGTCCTCGTGCTCCTCGGCATCGCCCAACAGATCACCCTCCAGGTTGTCGCCCCACGCGTGATGAGCGCCCAGGTGGGTCTGCATCCCTTGCTGCTCTTCGCCGCCCTGCTCGTGGGAGCGGAGGAGAGCGGTGTCTGGGGGGCTGTCTTCGCTGGCCCCATTGCCGCCGTGCTCGTCGCCATGCTCGATACGTTCTTCGAGCGCTTCCAGCAGTCAAGCGCGCTCTACCCCGATATCCGTGCCGAGGTGCGGGCGGAGGACGAGGAGTCGAAGCGTGAAGTGCAGGCGGCGGTGGACAATGAGCGTGCACTGACCGAGGTAGCGGAGGCACACGTCGAAGAGAGGGTGCACGGCCCTGCCGACAACCAGGATGGCGGCGAGCCTGAGCAGCCAGACGGCGCCGACCGCGGTGCGCGCCGCGGTCACGTGGTGCGCCGCTAACCGGGCACGGCAGGTGCGTGCGGTCCTGGCCCGGCCGTCCTATTCAACAACCACCTCTTGCCTGTTGCGGAGCGACCCGCTATACTCAGCCTCAATCTGCTCTGCCGTTCACCTCGCGTCGTCCCAAGGATGTTTCCCTTGTGCGGTCGAAAGCTGGATGGAGCTGTATGCGACCAGTCAGGCCCGACACCCGGCGTGTCACCCCCGCTCCCGACTCTGACTTCCTGTGGAGCCACCAGCCCAAGGTGTTCCGCCCTCGCCGCCTGGGCGACTGGTTTGTCCTCGTCCTGTTCGCGCTTATTCCGTTGGCTACTGGTGCCGACGTGTGGTACGAGCTGGGCTGGCGCAACCAGGTTGGGCGCGCCATCGGCTTCGCCTTCGCGTTCATCGCCGTCGCCTGGGCCTGGCTCTTCTACACGCTCAAGCTCGCTGTCCGCGTCACCGTCTCACGCGAGGGGTTGGGGGTTCTCCAGGGACCCCGACGACGCTACATGCTCTGGTCCGATGTCTCCCGCCTGCTGGAGCGGGCGCATGTCTCCGCACTGCCCGGCGGCCGCTGCCTGATCGCCCAGGCGCACGATGGTCGCCGCCTCCAGGTTGCGGAGGCAGCCGTGGCGGAGTACGCGCGCTTCCGCGCCGCCGTCTACGCCGCCTATCGCGACTGGCGGGACCACGCCGCTGCCCTCGACGGCGATGTCGGCTCGCCGCGCGACCCCTATCTGGCGCATGAGCTCCCTGGAGCGTCGCGCTGGTTGCGCGAAGCAGCCGTGGCGCTGGCACTGCCTGCTCTCTATCTGGGCGTCTTCACCCCCGCCGCGAGAGTCGCCGGCGTCGCCCTGGCCGTCTGCTCGGCGGCTGCGCTCGCCCTCAGCATGCGTGCGTGGATGCACCAACGCACCTATCTCGTCGATGCACACGGCATCGAGGTGCGCACCCGGCCTGGTTCGATGCGCCTGACCTGGGACACCATCACCAGGAACGAGCGCCAGCGCCGCCAGCCCAGGCTCACCGCGCGCGCCGCTGACTTCCTCGTGCATACGCTGCGCACGATGGCTGGCCGGCCGGACCCATGGACCGGTGGCTCGCGCTGGCCCCTTTCGGCGCCCGACGTGTTGCTGCTGGGCGGCGCGGGACGCCGCGTTCAGATCCGCCTGGATCGGCTCCCGCAGCCGGAGGCTCTCGCGGCTCGGATCGAGCGCCACCTCGGCGCCACCCAGCAGCGCCGGCGCGCGGCCCCAATCACGCGTCCCACCGCTCCTCGCGCGGCCCGCCCGACGCAACCGATCGCCCCGCCACCCGCCACGTCCGCCTCCCAGCCAACCAGGTCAGACATGCCCGCCACGGCTCTGACGACGCCCGCCTTGTCGATCGTCCCGCCTTCAGGCCCACCGCCCGCATCGCCGCCCGCCAACTAGCTCTGCGCCTCAACGCGATCACTCGTGCGCCTGCTCGGCTCCAGAGGGCTCCGGCGCCCGCCGTGCCGGACGCCGCTGTGCATCATGCCGCACGCGCCCGTCGTTGCCTCCAGCCAGGGCCTCAAGCCCGCCCGGCGCGGACGCTGTGCCCGCCGCTAGCGATGCTTCCTCACGCAGCGCCTGCAGCGTTTCGCTGAAGCGTACCGGATATGGCTGGCTCACCCTCAGCGCCCGATACTGCTCCGGCACCTGGCGCAGATTCGCCTGTGCTAGCTCCCAGATCTCCGAGAGCGGCGGGAGACTGCCTGGCACCACTCGTCCGCCTCGCATCACCGGTCGCAGCAACCGCGTGTAGCCTGCCGGCGCGGCTTCGCCGGCCAGCTGTACCACGTCCTCTTCCCAGGTGGGATGCCGGTACACCTCCTTGCGGCCGGGCCAGGTCGTCTTGTCGTGCGCTAGCTTCACCTTCGGATGTTCGGTTCCGTCATCGTCCACATACCACACCTCCTTGTACACTCCGCCCAGCGCGCCGCCTTCCACGCCATGTGCCAGGTTGCCCAGGCCCGCGCCGAGCGCCGTTCCCACTCCAAACGAATCAATCTCCGCGCCCCGCTCGAGCAGCGCGACGATCTCGAACTCGTCCAGGTCGCCGCTGCCCAGGATGCGCACATTGCCCATGCCGGCCTGCACCAGCGCCTCGCGCACATAGCGGCTGTCAGCCACCAGATCACCGCTGTCTAACCGCACGGCTGCCAGCGTGTGCCCAAAATCCTCCTGTGCCCGGCGCGCCACGTCGATGGCCGTGTGAATGGCCCGCCGCGGATCGTAGGTGTCGAGCAGCAGCGTATACCGATTGAACGACTCCGCCACCGCCCTGAAGGCTTCCTCCTCAGTCGGAAAGAGCTGAATCAAGGCGTGTGGCACGGTCCCAGTAGCCAGCAGCCGGTATTCAAACGCCGCCGCGAGCAACGAGGTGCTCGCCGCGCCGCCGATGTATGACGAGCGCGCCACGACAAGCGGATTCTGCGCTCGCCGGAACGCGAATTCCGCCACACGCCGCTGTTTCGCCGCCCATACGATGCGCGATGCCTTCGTCGCGATCAGCGTCGCCAGGTTGAGTGCCTGCAGCAGCCCCGACTCCATTAACAGCGCTTCGCGGAACGGCGCCGTCACCCGCATCAGCGGCTCGTTGGGAAACGCGATGCTGCCCTCCGGCATGGCCAGGATGTCGCCGGTAAACCGCAGCGTCGCCAACTCGTCCAGAAACGCGGCGTCATAGTCACGAATGCGCGCGAGAAACGCCAGGTCTTCCGACGTGTAGTGAAAGTCCTGCACGAACTCCAGCGCCATCTCCAACCCGGCCACCAGCAGGTATGCCCCGCCGAAGGGCGCCGCACGGGTGTACAGGTCGAAGGTGGTCATCCCATTGCGGCCGGTCACCCAGCTCACGTATGCGGCATCCGGATGATACATGTCCGTATAGAGACCCGGATGCCAACCGGGCCGGCGCCGTAGCATTGGCGTCACGCTGACACCCCTCCCCTGCTCACTCCGCCAGCGGCGGAAACTCCTCGCGGAACGCGCGCATCCGGGCCTCGATGTCGAGCATGCGGCGATGCATGGCCATCGGCGCGGTGATGTTCAGCGTGAGCGTCTTGCTGTTGATCGCCTTTAGCGCCTCCTCGTAGCGCGCCTCGACCTTTCCCCTCAGCACGTTGTACGCCCGCCGCTCACTCGGGAATGGCGGCAGCCGCCGCTGTTTCAGCTGGTCGCGCCGCCAGCGCAGCTCTGCTACCATCGCTTCAGCGCGCGCTACGTCCTCGTCGATCTCACCCCCGAGCGCGACCTCTCGTGGCGCCACCCCGTTCGCCTTCAGGAGACTGTATGCCAGCGCCCGATTGCCCGCCAGCGGGTTCACGTCGAACTGCAGCGGTCGTCCTGTTCCCGGCAGGTTGGTAAATTCGCCCCGCTCCTGCGCGTCGCGAATCTGTTCGTCAACATAGCTCTGCCACGACTGGCGCTGATCCTTCCGTCCCTGCGGCGGCTCCGGGCCGCGCGTCCCATCAGTGCCCGCATCTGCGCTCATCGCACCACCCCAGTTACTGCCCGTGAGCATATCTCCCGGCATACGCCACCGCACACCAGGCAGGCGACAACAGCTCGCCCAGCCCACCACCTAACGTTATAGTGCATCGCCCTCAGACCCGCCACCCGTGCTCGCGTCTGCCTTCGTGCCACCCACGCTGTAGGCCGCGCGTCCGGCCGCCTCCACCTGGGCGATCACCTCGCTCAGCGGCAAGCCGTGGCGCTGCGCCAGCTGCCGTGCATCGTCGAACTCGGCCGCCACTCCCACTACCTCTCCGCCTATCAGCTTGAGCTTGATGCGTGCCGCTCCCAGCGGCGTGGTGATCCGTTCCTGCCGCCGCCCGGCCTTCATCCTCTGCATCTGCGCCACACGGACGCCCAGCGTCGCGCTCTCCCTCAGCACCACCGCAGCCAGCCCATCCGCCTGCTCCGGCGGTGCCAGCACGGTGAGCCTGACCGCCGGCCGATTTTTCTTCATCTGCCCCGGCGTGTACGACACATCCAGCGCTCCCGCGGCCAGCAGGCGGTCCATCAGCCAGCCCAGCGCCTCGCCCGTCATGTTGTCGATGTTCGCCTCGAGGACGGTCACCGTGTCTTCCTCGAATCCGGCACGCTCGTTCGTAGTCGGCTGGGGCGCGTCCCCGATCATCACGCGCAGGCAATTGGCCCACGGCAGCTCCCGCTGCCCGAACCCATGCCCCACGTGCCGCATGCGCATCGCTGGCCGCTCGAAGCGGGCCAGTACCGCCGCGACTGCCGCCCCCGTCGGCGTCACCAGTTCGCCCGTCGCCTCCAGTGGCCGCCACACTGCCCCTGTCTCGCGCAGCAGCTCCACCGTCGCCGGCGCGGGCACTGGCAGCTCACCATGCGCACTGCGCACGCGGCCTGATGTCAGTGGCAGCTCCGAGCAGAACACTTCGTCCACCCCGAGCAGCTCCAGACCGAGCGCCGTCCCCACCACGTCCACGATCGCGTCCACCGCGCCCACTTCGTGGAAATGCACCTCCTCCACCCCCACCCCGTGCACGCGCGCCTCCGCCTGCGCCAGTCGCCGGAAGATCGCCACTGCCCGCTGTTGGGCGCGCGGCGGCAGACCACCCGCCTCCACGATCGCGACCACATCCGCCAGGTGGCGCTCGACCGGCCTCGCCGTCTCGTCAAGGACGACCCGCGCGGCCAGCCCACGCATCCCCCGTCGCTCCACGCGCTCCACGGCCAGCGTGTAGCCCGTCACCGGCAGCGCCGCCAGCCTCGCCCGCAGCGCGTCCGCGTCCGCTCCGACGTCCAGCAGTGCGCCCAACAGCATGTCGCCGCTGATGCCTGAGAAGCAGTCCAGATAAGCCAGCATCGTTCGCGCCCTCGCCGCGGCCCCTGCCGCTCAGTGATCCACACCCGCGATCTCGATGGGCCGCATCTCAGCCGCCCCATCATGTGCCGCGAACCAGCGCAGCGCTTCGCTCGCCACATACAGTGAGCCGGTCACGCACACCAGGTCGTCCGGTCCGACCTCCGCGAGCGCCTGCGCAATCGCCGCGCCGGTTTCGGCCCCCACCCTCACCCTCAGCTCCGGATCGAGGGCGTTGAGCGCCGCGGTGACGGGCCCCGGTGCCATCGCCCGGGGGGTGTGGGGCGCGGTCACGATGACCAAACTCGGCTCAGCCGCGCAGACGGCCCGGGCCATCCCGTCGAGATCTTTATCCGCCAGCACGCCCAGGACCAGCGCCAGCCGGTCGAAATTGAAGTGGCGTCGCAGACCCGCCATCAGCTTGACCATCGAGTCCGCGTTGTGCGCGCCGTCCACCACCAGCCATGGTCGTTTCCCCACCACCTGCATGCGTGCCGGCCATCGCGCCGCACGCAGGCCAGCTCTCACCGCCGATTCGCCGATCGGCAGCCCCGCGGCCGCCAGTTGGTCCACTACGGCCACTGCGGCCGCCGCATTCTCCAGTTGATGCGCCCCCAGCAGTCCCAGCTCCAGCCCGTCATACCGTCGACCAGGACCTCGCACGTTCACGTGCTGCACAGTGGCATCGAACGGGCCAGCCCAGTAGGTGTATGTCACGCCGGCTGTTCCCTCCGGCCCCACCACCACCAGGGGCGCCCCGCGCTCCACGCCGACGCGCCGGATCACCTTTAGCGCCTCTGGCGCCTGCGCCGAGCACACTACCGGCACACCTGGCTTGATGATGCCCGCCTTCTCGGTCGCGATCTCGCTCAGCGTATTCCCCAGCACGTTCATATGGTCGTAGCTAATGGACGTGATCGCCGTCACCATCGGCTCCACGACGTTGGTCGCGTCCAGCCGGCCGCCCAGACCCACCTCGACGACCGCATGCTCGACCCCTGCCCGCTGAAAGTACAGAAATGCCAGCGCCGTCGCCACCTCATAGGTGATATACGATCCCAGCCCCGCCCCGGCGCTCGCCAGCGCCGCGCGCAGCTCCGGCACCAATGCGCCCATCTGCTGTTCCGTAATCAATGCGCCGTCAACGCGCATGCGCTCGCGAAACGTATGCAGGTCCGGCTGGGTATACAGCCCCGTGCGCACGCCCGCAGCCTGGAGCATGGACGCCACCATTACCGCCGTCGAGCCTTTGCCCTTGGTGCCCGCGATGTGCGTCACTCCGTACGTCTGGTGTGGATTGCCCAGCGCGGCCAGCAGCGCTCGCTCCCGCCGCAGATTGTCCTCTCGGTCGCGCACGAAGGCGCCCGTCCGCTCGGTATCGCTGAAGCTGTAGATCCAATCGAGCGCCTCGCGATACGTCATCGTGGCCAGCCCCGCACGACCGCGTCGCTCATCCGCGCCACGCGCGCCATCTCGCGCACGTCGTGCACGCGTACGATGTCCGCCCCCCGCGCGATGCTCAACGCCACCGTCGCCGCCGTCCCCTCCACGCGCTCCGCGGGCGGCAGACCACCCAGCACCTTTCCGATGGTGGACTTGCGGGATGTGCCCACCAGCATTGGGCGACCTAGCGCCCGCAGGTCATCCAGCCGTCGCAGCACGTCGAGATTCTCCTCAGCAGTCAGCCCGAACCCTATGCCAGGATCCACAATCAAGCACTCCCAGGGGATCCCGGCCGCCAGTGCCAGCTCGATGCTGCCGGCGAGCTGCCGTGTGACGTCGCCCAGCGGGTCGCGCCGCGGTTGCCCGCGCAGGTTGCTCATCAGCACCACCGGCACGCCGCGCGCTGCCACGACGCTACCCATCTCCTCGTCGCGCCGCAGCCCCCACACGTCGTTCACCAGCGATGCCCCCGCCTCCAGCGCCGCCTGCGCCACGTCCGCCTTGTACGTGTCGATCGAAATGACGACGTGCGCCGGCAGCACCCCTACCAGCGCCTCGATTACCGGCACCACACGTGCCCGTTCGATGCGCGGGTCCAGCGGCTCCTGGTCCTCCGTCGCCGGCCGTGTGGATTCCCCGCCGACGTCGATCAAATCCGCCCCATCCTCCACCATGCGTTGTGCGCGGGCGGTCGCCGCCGCGACCACCTCGGTCGTCGCCACGCCTTGCGGGGCCATCCCGTCCTGGGAAAATGAGTCGGGCGTGATATTGAGGATGCCCATCACATACGTGCGAGCTCCCCACTCCAACTCATGCCTGGCCCACCGTGTGGGCGCGAGCGGCTGACGCATGCTCCACTTCCTCCGGCTGATGTGCAACATCGGAGTATATCATGCGCCCCGCCTGGCCGGCCGTCGCCTCACGTCATGCGTGCACGCCTGCCGGTTCCCGCGTCCCCACCGGCACGATCTGCACCAGCGCGTTGTAGTCTGGGATACCCGCCGCGACATCGCACACGCGCCGTCGGATCAGCGGGTTGGCCTCCGGCCAGAACGCCTGTACGTTGCGCGGCTTGATTTTGTCGACGTGCACCCGCAGCTCCATGCTCGCGCCGTTATCGCTCGTTATCATCACGCGGTCACCCTCGCGCACGCCCAGCGCCTGCGCGTCCTCCGCCGCCATCAGCAACCGGTCGCGTCCCATCCCGGTCAGCGGATCCTTGTGCGCGTGGATCAAGCTGTTGAACTGTTTGCCTCGCCGCGTCGAGAGCACGAAGTGCCCGTCGGGCAGCGCCAGCTCCGGCATCGCGACGACGCTGAAGTGGCCTTTGCCGTCCTGCGTCGCGAAAGTGCCGTCGCGATAGAGCACGCGCCCACCGTATTGCACCTGATCGCCTGGTTTGCGCAGCCGCTCGATCCCCGCGTAATTCGGCATCACCCGCGCGATCTCCTCGCGGACGGACTGCGCACTGGCGAAGGTGATGCGCTCCTGGCGCTCGGGATACACCCGTGCCGCCAGGTCCTGGAGGATTTCCCATTCGCACCGGGCCTCGCCGACACGCGGCCCCGACACTTCCGGTGAGAAGATTATACGCCGCTCCGTGCTCGTCTCCGTGCCGCCACCCGGCTGCTCGTAGCGCGTCTGCGCCGGCAACAGCACCACCACGTCCTCAGGGTCCACCAGCATCTGCGATGTCACGTAGATATCCTGGTGCACCCGCAGTGGCAGCTTGCCCAGCGCCTCGCGCACGTAGGCTGGGTCAGGCAGGACTTCGAGGAAGTTGCCCCCGCTGCAATACAGCACGTCCAGCGCCCCATCGTGCGCCGCGTCAATCATGTCCACGGCCTTCAGCCCCGACCACGCCGGTACCTCAAAGCCCCACAGCGCGCCGAAGCGCGCCGCGTTCTCCGCGTTCACTGGCGCCCCGCCCGGGAACAGATTGGGCACCGCGCCCACTTCCGCCCCACCTTGCACCCCACTGTGCCCGCGAATCGGCACCACCCCGCAGTGCTCCTTGCCCAGCCAGCCCTGCGATAATGCCAGGTTCACGATCGCCTGCACGTTCTGCACGCCGAACGTGTGCTGCGTGATGCCCATACTCCACACAAAGATGCCCGTCTTCGCCGCGTGAATGGACTCGGCAAACCGTCGCATCTCCTCCCGGGTACTGCCACTGAACCGCTCCAGCGTCTCCCAGTCTTGCCGCGCCAGCGCCTCCGCAAGCGCATCCCAACCCGTCGTGTGTCGCTCGATGAACTGGTGGTCCACCCAGTCCTGCTCGATCAGATGCTTCAGCGTTCCATTCAAGAACCCGATATCGCCGCCCGTATGGATGCTGTAGAACTCGTCCAGCAGCCGGGTGCCCATGAGCGCGCTCTCGGGCGAGGATGGCACCCAGTAGCGCTCCAGCCCCGGCTCCCGGTACGGATTGACCACCGCCAGCCGTGTGCCCTGCTTCTTCGCCTCGTACAGATACTTCGTCGTGACCGGCTGATTGTTCGCGATGTCGCTGCCGATGAACGTAATCAGATCGGCGCCGATCCAGTCTTTGTAGGACACCGATGACGCTCCAACCCCGAGTGATTGGACCAGCGCCACCGTGCTCGGCGAGTGGCAGACGCGCGCCGCGTTGTCCACGTGATTGGTGCCCAGAAAGCGCGCCACCTTCTGCGCGACGTAGTACACCTCGTTGGTCAGCCCGCGCGATGTCAGATAAACCGCCACCCGCTGCGGCGGCGCCTGCCGGATGCGCCCCGCGATCAGATCCAGCGCCTCGTCCCATGTCACGCGCGCGAACCCCGCCTCGCCACGCCGCCGCACCATCGGATACGGCAGCCGCCCCAGCTCGCGCAGCTGCCGGCTGGAGAGCCGCTTCAGCCCATCCAGATCGTCGCGCAGCCGCTCCCACGGCATGGCCCCCATCGTGTTCAGCTTCAGCAGGTTCAGCCGCACCGTGCAGAGATGAATGCTGTCAATCGTCCAGTCCTTCATCCCCGTCGTGCCGAGCGCGCATCCATCGCATACGCCCTCGTTGAGGATACGCCAGGCATAGAGCGGGTGACTCCGGTTCTCCCAAACCGTCTTGAAGATCTCGGTGAAGTGATGCGGCTTGATTTCCCCCAACCCAAACGGCTTCCATCCAGCCCAGAGTGATGGCGCGATCAAACGCTTGGCCACGGCTCACCTCGGCATCCCAGGTATCACGTCATGACACAAGAAGGGCTCCCACTATATTAGACCACGGACAAGCTGCCGCTGCCACGCCTGGTTCGAGCCGCCAGCCCACCGCTTCCGAAGGTCCTTTTCGCTTTGACCGCCTCGCCGGTCGGTGCTATACTCGCGGCGAATACTCAGGCGGAATGGGGAGGAAACGGCATGGCAGCGCCCAGCGTATATTCCGCGGACTCATGCGACGAATGCGAGCTCCAGGCGCAGGGCCGCTGCCCCACGTGCCGGCACGGTCTGTGCATGGATCACTTCCCGCTCGAAGAGCACGAGCCGTGCGCCACCAGGCTCGCCCTAACAGCCGCGGAGCGCATGTGTTACGTCTGCGGCACGCCCGTCACACCGCAGCAGTGGTCCACGGCCGCCTTCGCGCATTATATTGATTCGCGGAAGTGCGTTGGCTGTGATCGCTATATCTGTGACATCCGCCATACGCATCTGCGCAGCGAGGTCGTCAAGATCGTTCGCGACGGCTTGCGCAGCAACCGCTACCACATCACCCAGCGCTACTGCGACGTGTGCGCCCCGGTCCGTCGCCTGGGTGGCCTCGTCGGGGTCACCTGGTGGCTGGTGGCCCTGAGCACCGTGGGTGCGGCGGCGTTCTATCTCTTTCATCCCTAGATTCAGCGAAGCACCCGACGACACGGGCGGGATATCAGGAGGACCCTGTGGCCACACCGCCACGAATCGACGGCGGGCGCCAGGCGCGCTCACACGATGCACACGACTCATCGACCCGTGCCATGGCCGCGGTGTTCGATCGCTATCGCGACCAGATCGGCGCGGGCCTCCACCACGCGCTAGAGGCTGCCCGCCCCGCGCTCGAGCCGGCCTCCGCAGTAGCGGATCGGATGGCCTCGTTCTACGGTCAGATGGAGTACCACTTCGGCTGGCGCGACGCCTCCCTGGATCCCGCGGCGTCCAACCCCGGCAAGCTGCTGCGCCCCACTCTGCTGCTGCTCGCCAGCGAGCTCGCCGCCGGCAGGGTGGGTGGCTCCGTGGCCGCTCGCGCCCGCGCCGCAAGGCACGCGCTGCCTGCCGCGGTCGCCGTGGAGCTGGTCCACAATTTCTCGCTCATCCACGACGACATCGAGGATGGCGACGAGTTCCGGCGCCACCGCCCCACCCTCTGGCGAATTTGGGGACAGCCTCAGGCCATCAACACCGGCGACGGCATGTTTGCCCTTGCCCGGCTCACCCTCCTCGACCTGCTGCACGAGGAGCACTCCCCCTCCACCGTAGTCGCCCTCTCGGCGCTGCTGGATCGCACCTGCTTGCGTCTCTGCGAAGGCCAGCACCTCGATATGAGCTTCGAGGGCCGCCACGACGTCACCGCGCCCATGTATCTGGCCATGATCGAGCGCAAGACCGCCGCCCTCATCGAATGCGCCCTCGAAATGGGCGCCCGTCTGGGCGGCGCCGACGACGCGCTCGCCTCCCGCCTTGCGGCATTCGGCCGCGCACTGGGCGTGGGGTTCCAGCTGCGCGATGACCTGCTCGGCATCTGGGCCACCAGCGCCGTCCTGGGCAAAGTGGCGTCCGGTGATCTACGCCGCCGCAAGATGAGCCTGCCGGTCATCTACACGCTCCAACATGCGTCACCCAGCGACCGTTCTGATCTGCTTGCCATGTACGCGGGCGACGCTCCCCCCAGCGACGACGACGTCGCGCTCGCCCTGACCGTTCTCGAGCGCTACGGCGCCCACGAGCACGTGCGCGCCGCACTGCTCGAGCAGTGCGACCGTGCCCGCGCGGCGCTGCATGAAGCCGCGGGCGAGTCCACCGACGCGAGCGAGCCCCGGGCGCTGCTCGAAACGCTCGTAGACTTCGTGGCCGCGGACATCGCATGACCCAGGACGCCGGCAGCACATACCGCGCCTGGCAGCGCGCCTCCTTACTGTGCCGTACGCCTGCCGTCGGCCTACCGTTGGCGCGCATGTAGACTCTACGCGACCAGCAGCGGCGCCAACGCAGCGTCAATGGTCCGCAATGTGCCGCTCAGCCTGAAGGAGGCGGTTGGCGCTCGCGAATCGAACGGGCTTTCGGATTAGCCCGCTCCGCCGCGTTACCTATCGCACGGCGTTAGCCCTGGTCGGCGCAACATGTAACGCCCCTCGGTCAATGTTTTGCGGCTTGTCAAGAGGGCGCGGACTATGTTACACTCGTTCCGACGTGTGGGCGTCTGAAACTACCCGCATGGCACGTGGGCGGCTTTCCGCGTTGCCCCGGGCAACTCCAGGCGAACGCTTCCGCAACTGCGCCGGTCAACATCTCCTCCGGCCGAGCGCGAAGCATTCCCTTTTTCCGGTGGTAGAACCGAGGCGGTAGGACGGGAGCGCATCGGCGCGGCGGCCCTGCCTCAACGCAGCGCGGCGTTGTCTAGCTTTGTCTAGCACTATGGGAGGGCAAAGGCAGTCGTGGTTACAATGTGGTGGCTCACCGTACCGGTGGTGGCCAGTGTCGGCGCAATGCTGTTTGCGGTCGGCCTGGCGCGCTGGGTACTTGCCAATGATACTGGCACCCCTGAGATGCGCAAGATCTCGGACGCAATCTTCACTGGCGCGCAGGCCTATCTGCGCCGCCAGTATTTCACCATCACCGTGCTGGCCGCCGTGGCCGCCGTCGTGCTGGGCGTGATCCTCGCCGTAATCAGTCCAGCGCATGGTAACGCGATTGCTGACCGTGCCGCCGTTGGCTTCAGAACTGCCATCTCGTTCGTCATTGGCGCCTTCTGTTCCGGCGTCGCCGGCTACATTGGCATGCAGGTCGCGGTTCGCTCCAACATCCGCGTCGCCAGTGCGGCACGCCGCAGCCTGGGCGATGCCTTGATGGTCTCGCTACGCGGCGGCGCCGTCTCCGGTTTCCTCGTCATTTCGCTGAGCCTCCTGGGCGTCACGATTGTCTACATGATCTTCGGCGGCCTGGCATCTCCGCTCGCCACTCCCGAGGCCATCGTCGGCTTCGGCTTCGGCGCCAGCTTCGTCGCC
>CAYQFU010000077.1:13734-21983 GCA_964416775.1 uncultured Ktedonobacterales bacterium | reverse complement strand
TCGCTGTGTTCACCTGCCCGTCGTGCAGACTCAGCCCCGTGCCGGTCGGTTGCATTTTGCGGTCCTGCCGGAGTAGACTGTGGGCTGCCGCCAATGCCACGTGGTCCGGGGCGGTTCGAGCCGGCGCGGGCCGGCACGCTCGCGGGAGGAGATATCCCCATGGAGACGTCCGACCTCAAGGCCCGAATCGTGGCGCTGCTCCACCAGGGAAGCGACAGGCAACAGGCATTCGTCGCCGGGCTGTCCGCCGCGGAGCGCGACGCGACGGGCACCCCCTCGCGCTGGTCGGCCAAGGACCTGATCGCGCACCTGACGAGCTGGAAGGCCCGGCGGCTGCTTCAGCTCGACGCGGTGACGCGCGGCGAGGAGCCGCCACAATTCGACATGGATGAGACCAACGCGCGGACCTGGAACGAGGAGCAGCGCCGCCCGTGGGAGGACGTGCTGGCGGAGGAGGCGCGCGTGGTGCCGGCTCTGGTGGCGCACGCCGAGCGCATGTCCGAGACCGACCTGTCAGACCCGAATCGCTATCCGCTGCCCATGCAGCCAGCCGCGCTGCTCATCGCGCGCCCCGCCTACACCCATGTGGTGGCGCACCTTGCCGAGTATCACATGGAGCGCGGCCAGATGGAGCGGGCCATAGCCCTGCAGGAGGCCGCCACTTCCGCATTGGACGCCTTCCCCGAATTTCCCGTGCTGGCCGCGGCACCGCACTATAACCTTGCCTGCTGTTACGCGCGTTCCGGCCAGCCGGAGCGAGCGGTCTCTGAGCTGCGCCAGGCATTCGCGCTGCAGCCAGCGCTCGCCGAGCCAGCGCGACAGGATCCCGATCTCGCCTCGCTACGTGAGTTGCCCGCCTATCAGGCGCTGCTCGCGGGCGCGTGAGGCTGCGCGCACACACGACGAGCGCAATGGCCCCAGACCTACCTTCGCGTGACAGAAGGAGCCCAACCTGCGGTCAGGCACCATGCGGGCTGGTGTGCTGATCGGCGGGGACGCTCGCTGGAGAGGCTGCATCGGCTGCGTGGGCCACTTCGGCCGCCTGCGACGCGGGCGCCGGGCGCGGGCGCGGCAGCAGCACCAACCCGAGCAGGCCCGCTACCACGTATCCCATGCCCTGCAGGTTCAGCACCGGAATCAGGCCCAGGTGGTCGGTCAGCGTGCCCGCGATGACCGTGCCGACGAGCAGCAGCAGCCCCATGGTCGCGCCCAGGGCGCCGAAGACACGACCCAGATACGCCTCCGGCGTCCGAGCCTGCAACAGCGATCGTCCCCCCGTCGGCGCCCCGATGCCCACCAGGCCCGCCGCCACGAACAGACCCGCCGACAGCCCGAAGAACGGGAAGAACGCCGGCGTATTGAAGATGGCCAGATCCACCAGCCCGAACGCCAGCAGGCACATCCCGATGGCCCAGCGCGACATCACGCGCGATCCCGCCCAGCCCACCAGCACCCCGCCGATCAATCCGCCGACCGCCTGCGCGCTCATCAGCTCGCCGATTTGCAGCGCGCCCCCATGCAGCACCCGGTACACGAAGATCGGATAGAGCACGCCGAAGACGCCCTCACCCAGCGACGTGATCGCGAACAGCAGCAGCAGCACCCACAGCGCGCGCTCCGAGAACAACACGCGCAACCCGTCCGCCCAGTCGCGCCACACGCGTGCCACGGCGCCCACCTCGGCCGCCGGCAGCGAAGCCTCCGGCGTGGGCCGCGCGCCGGCCGCCACAGCGATGAGCGTGAAGAGTGCGGCCGCGATCGCGAACGAAGCCGCGTCGGCCAGCACGATGCCCCGCAGCCCATATATCGCCGCCACCACGCCGCCAATCGCCGGACCCACCAGCCGCGCCAGATTGGCGCTCAGCGCGTTCAGCGAGTTCGCCGCCACCAGATGCGACTTGTCCACCAGCGACGGCAGCAGCGCATTCTGCGCCGGCGTGACGAACTGTTCCAGGCAACTCTCCACCAGCGCGACTACGTACACGATCCAGACGCGGTCCGGCCTCGTCGCCAGCAACAGCGGCAGCAGCGCGAGCGCCAGCAGCACATTGGCCACCACCATCGTGCGCTTGCGGTTCCAGCGGTCCACGAAGACGCCGGCCACCGAGCCGAGCAGAATGTTAGGCAGGCTCACCACAATGAGGATGATGCTGAGGGCAAACACAGAGTGCGTGAGCAAATAGACGTAGATCGGCAGACCGACGTTCAGCACCCAGTCGCCCATCACAGAGATCAAGCCGCCGAGCCAGAGCAGAGTAAAATTGCGCTTGAACAGAGTCACGAGCACGCTGAATCTCCTTCACCATCTCACCAGCAGGCTATCGTGTAACACGAAGGACACGGGGGTTTCACGGAGGACACGGAGACATCCCAACCGTCGTCGCCTCGCCCAACAGCAGCCGGACAACCACACCCCTCGCCCCCACGGATTACCCACAGAATCTTTGCTGTGCAGTTGGTCCGATCACAGCACCCCTCGCCCCCGCGGCGTTCCGTCGCCGTCCTCCATGCCCGCCGCACCGCACCTCTCGTCCTCGCGGGTTACCCGCGCGATCTGCGTCGCGCGGCTGCTCCAACCACCGCCCCGCTCGCCCTCGCCTGTATCCTCCTCCGTGTCCTCCGTGTCACTCCGTCTCCTCCGTGTCACTCCGTCTCCTCCTCCGCGCCCTCCACACGCAGGATGGCGAGCGTTTCCCGGTCGGTAATGATGGCCAGCCGCGCTGTCTGTCCCACGCTCTCGAAGGTGCTGACCACCGCCGAGCGGCCCCCGTGCTCCACCTCGTACTCCGGCAGGCTGCGTATGCGCGGATGCGCACGCCAGAAGCGCCACAGCTCCGGGATATCCACAGAGAGGTGTGTGAGTGAGTTGCCCTCGACAAGGCCGCAGCGCGGACAGAACAGGTGAATGCCGAGGTGCGTGCCCAGACGCGCCAGGAATTCCGCCGGCGGCAGTTCCCGCTGCCGCCCATCGTGCGAGAAGGGGACGTCGCCCATCTGGAAGTAGCGCGCCACCGTGTCGTCGTCCACCAGCGCGGGACGCACCGGCGCCAGAGAGCCGCACATGGGACACTTCGCCTCACCCCGCGCCAGCAGCCCCCAGTAGAGCTCCGACAGCGTGACGAGCTGGCGTGAGAGGATGGCGCGTGGACTACTGACACCTACGAGAATTTCGGGCGCGTCCGACCCCGCCAGGTGGACGTGACATCCAGGGCAGCTGAAGTCCGCCGCATGGCGCTCGCCATCCACCCTCACGCGCAGAGCCAGGCGCGCGGCGGCGCAGAAAGGACACCAGATGCGCGTCTCACGCCAGCCCTCCGCGGCAGACCCGGCATCCAGCGCCAGCCCAAATGCCTCGGCTTCAGGCCGCAGCGCGCCGCTCAACACTTGGCGCAGCTGTTTGCGTGCCCGCCGCAGCCGCTCCTCCAGCGCGCCGATGGAGACGCGCAGCCGCTCCGCTGCCTCGCGCTGCGGCAGCTCGGCCAGATAGCACAGCTCCAGCGCCTCTCGCGCGCGCTCCGGCAGGTGACCCAGCGCGCGATCCAGCAGCGTCTCCAGGTCCTGCCGGTCCAGCTCCTCCTCCGGATCGAAGGCGGCGGGATCGGCGAGATCCGCGTCGGCCGCATCGCCTTCGCCCTCGGACGCCGCACCCTGGGCAGGCAGAGACACGCACCGCGCCGCCACGATGGCTGCCGCGCGCTGCTGGCGCAGACACACGTTGCGGCAGATGCCGTCGAGCCAGGCGTCGAACCGGGCCGGGTCGCGCAGCTGATCCAGGTGGCGCCAGGCTTCGAGCAGCGTCTCCTGCACCACATCGTCCGCCGCGTTGGGAGCGATCCCCCGCAGCCGCGCCACGCGCAGCAGTCGCGACTGGCTGGCCCGGAACAGCCGCTCGATGTCGCCCACCAGCGCGGCGTGTGCGCTCGCGCGCTCGCTGGCGGCGGGCGGCATCGCTCCCGCCCGAGCGGCGGCAGGGGGCGCCACATCCGCGGCGTCCAGGGAGTGTGGGCTGTGCCGCTCGATCATGTGCGCACCTCCTCTCTTCTATCGCCCTGTCGCAAGAGAGGCCCCATACCCCACGCGTTTTTTGCGCGGCCTTTCCCTGGACCATCTCGCCCCCTACCACATCGCCGCGACGACTGTGGACACCACATGGAGGGCGTAAGCGACCGGAGGTCCACCTGGGCACAACTCCACTCAGGCGCGAAACACCGACCGTCAGGCTCCGACTTCATGGCGCTACTCTCTCTGTCCGCGGAGGCGGACATCGCGGCCGCACGCCATCCAGGCGCGATGTCAATCGCCGGCCGCTTCGCGGCGGCACGCCATCCAGGTGCGAATGCATCCACCGGCCGCTCGCCCCGCACTGCGCCTCGCCCCTCACACGTACATACCAGGCTCCCATGCTACCACACCCCTCGCTACGACGCTCAGCTGGTTGCTACGCCAGCCAATGATGAACAAACTGTCATAAAAGACTAGGGGATTCCGTAGGTACATTCTCCTCGCCGCCCGCTACACTTGAGTACGAGGTGCGCAGGATTGCAATATCGGCCCAGGCATGGTGGGCCGCCGGCGACTGGATGTGCCGGGCGAGGTAACTCGCCCTCAATGTGAGTCATGCCGCGGCAGGGATGCCACCTGCAACGGTCTCGGCACATAGCCCCCTGAGCGAACAGACCCAGGCCGCTCAGACCAATCAGGTGTCGTCCCTCGGTCACTACCCCGCATTGGGGTAGCCTGCCATCTTTCCCCATCCATCTGTCTTCCCTTCGCATGCTGACTCTCAAGCGTCCAAGCGCGTCACCACTCGCCTGGACGCGTTCTGAAAACGCGTCGCGACACGGATCGCCTGCTCGGCGCTTGGGGCGAGCGTACCGGCGCCAGGATGCGCGCCCACGTCCAGGGATGGTCTCTCAGCTGGCGGGCTGAACCAGCCGCCGCGATAGCGCGCGGCCGGTGATCCGCTGTGTCGTGAGCCGCCCTGGAGGCCGGACTACATGGCGCAGGTCCAAACCTATGAGGCGCTGCTGGCTCGTCCCGACAATCTAGCTCGCATCGAGGCGCAGCGGCGAGCTATCGAGCGCGTTGGCGGCCGCCTTCATATCGCCTCGGCGTCGCCCTCCGGTCTGGTCATGGTGACTCTGACACTCCCCAGTACCTACCGGCCGGACGACTTCCTGCCGGGCCTGCCCTTCTATCCCGTGTGAGGCGGCGAGCCCACGCCCAGCCCAGGCATGGAGGCGTCTCAGACGCCTGCCCCTGGGCCCAGGATGTGCCCTCACGCCGCTCGCGCACAGGAGGAAATTGATGAATTGACGAATGCAGCCGCAAAGCTCATACTGCGATGGGTATCGGCATGGCGTCCATTCGGACGCTCTATGGAGACGAACAGGAGCGCAGAGTATGGCCTGGATGCGCTGGTGGAAGCGGCGCCCTCGAGCTGAAGGCGGGCGCGATGGTCGCCCGGCTGATCCCAGCCGTCGCACGATTCGGGGCCGACGGTTTGTCGCCGGCATCCCCTATGTGCTGCCCAAGGACCTGCAAGAGGTCAGCCGCCTCGACTTTCAACACTACATGCTTCGCTTCGCCCTGCGTGCAAATTTCGTGGCTCCGCTTCGGGATCCCCACGACATCCTCGACGTGGCCTGCGGCACAGGACGCTGGGCCCTGGAAATGGCGCAGACCTTCCCGGAAAGCAACGTGGCAGGGCTCGATGTCGTGCCGCCCCCGCCCGACGCGGGCTCCGGGCCCGACGTGCGCCCGCCCAATTACGTCTTCGTCCAGGGCAACGTGCTCGAAGGGCTGCCTTTTGCCAACGCTTCCTTCGACTACACCCACATGCGCCTCATGATGGCCGCGCTCCCCGCCAACCGCTGGCAGGACGTCGTCAATGAGCTCGTGCGCGTGACACGCCCGGGCGGCTGGATCGAGCTCGTCGAAGGCGATCTGCTCTACAACATCGGCCCAGCCCTGGACAAGTTGAACCAGTGGGGCATCGAGCTGTGTGCCCGGCGCGGCATTGATCTCACCAACGGCAGCCAGATTCCGACGTATCTGCGTGCGTCCGGCATCAACCCGGTCTACACGCGTGAGGTGCGCCTGCCTGTCGGCAGCCGCGGCGGCCGCCTGGGCGCGATGGCCGTGACCGACTACCTCGCCATCCTGACGAGCGTCCGTGGCTTCCTCATCAGCCTGGGCTTCACCACAGACGTGGAATATGACCGCCTGTTCGCCCAAGCGCAGACGGAAATCGCCCGGCGCGGGCACGAGTGGCCCTTCTACATCGCCTACGGCCAACGTCCGTGAGGTGACGTGCGGACAGGTGAGGTGAGATGAGGGCAAGCGGCGTCTTGAACTCATAGAACATCCGACCTATACTCAAAGTGCCGGCGGGTGCGACCAAGCACCATCGGCGGCGGTGAGCCCGAGCAGGGCGCCGCTCTCTCCCACGTTTGCCCGCGCAGGACGCACGGGGAACGCGTGGAGGGGGTGGCGCCCTGCGCGTTTAGGGACGACGAAGCGGGCCGGATGATCGGAGGACGGCGATGAGAGCCAGAGCGGCAAAGCGCGAGGAGACCGCGCGCGTAGAAACGGCGGCGACCGAGCCGGCCGGTGTGGCGCCTGCAGCGGCGGCGGAGATTACGCGCGTTGGCTTCGCACCCATCGTGCGCATCGACGCCGAGCGGCGCGAGATCGAGCTGTGCGCAACCAGCGAAGCGGTCGACACGTATGGGACGGTGTTTGGCTACGAGGCCAGCCGCGACGCGTTCGAGCGTTGGGCTGGCAATGTGCGCGAGATGCACGAGCGCAAGGCGGTCGGCCGCCGCGTCGCCGTCCGCTGCGACGACGCGGCGCGCAGGGTGCACGTCCGCGTCCGCATCTCGAAGGGCGCCGAAGACACCTGGGAGAAGATCAAGGACGGCACGCTGGCCGGCGCCAGCATCGGCGCCTCCAACGTGGAATGGCGCAGGCAGCGCGTCGGCGGGCAGGACGTGCCGGTCGCCCAACGCTACGACCTGGTCGAGCTGTCGCTGGTGGACCTGCCCTCCAACCCCGACGCCCTCGGCATCACGTTCGTCCGCGACGGCGTGCCCCTGCCGGATCTGCTGGACGAGCTGGATGCGGACAGCGAGGCGGACCCCGGCGAGAGCACGCGGTTGCTGGCCCCCACCCTCTGGGGCGACATATTGGACAACACGGACCCGCCCGGCATGGCCGCACCCGCGGCAGCGTCGCCGGCGGCGCCCGACGCCGAGCCGATCGAGCGGCGCATCGCCTGGGCGGCGCTGGCGGCCGGACGCGTCCAGCTGGCGCGCCCCGGCCGAGCGGGCGCATCCGCCCATCTGTCAGCCAGTCAGGACGTGGGCGGCGAGGAAGACCATCAGGCGGCTCCCCATGACGCGGAGGGCATGGCCCAGCCAGCGGCGATGCCGGCGCGCGCCGCGCGGCTGGCCGCACTTGGCGCGCCCGGCTATGTGGAGCGCGCGCCCGAAGCATCCGCGCCTGGCGCGCCCACTGCGCCAGAGATGGACGCGGAGCAGCATGCGGCGGACCGCTATACCCACGAGCCGCACGCCCACGTCCACACCGGCGCGCCAGCCGACCAGGCCGACCTCCATCAACACGACGGCCCGCATCTGCACCTGGACGGCACCAGCCATACCCACGCGCACGGCCACGATCACCAGCACGCCGACCACATCGGCCAGGCCCAGCCCAGTGGTGGGCACAGCCATGGACACGTCCACGCGCACGACCACAGCCATGTCTTTCGCATGCGCGACGGATCCATCGGCGATGCCGCGCTGGTGGCGGCGGAGGCGCTCCGGGCAGGCGCGTACGTGGGCGAGCACGCGTTCCTCGCCGCCGGCGGCGAGGAGGGCCAGCCGCTCACGCCCGAGCAGGCGCGGGTTGCCACCGCCACCGATCGGCTCGCCGCCACCAACGCCGCCAGCGTCCGACCTCGCGCAGCTGCATCCGGCCCGTGGCGCCTCGACCACTCTCCGAGCGACGAACGCGCGCGGGGTCCGTTCTCGGACAATCCCGACGGGCCGCCGCTGACGGGCGTGCCAGCGCGCACCGACGAGCGGCCGACCGCGGACGCCTACGGGCAAACGCCGGACGGCAACCAGGAGGCCGTCTTCCACACCGCCGCGCGGGGCATCCTGCAAGGATGCGGGTGTCCCGCCTGCCTCGCCGCGCTGGCCGCCCTTGATGGCGGCGACACCGGCAACACCGGCAACACCGGC
>CAYQFU010000077.1:0-13634 GCA_964416775.1 uncultured Ktedonobacterales bacterium | reverse complement strand
CGCCGCGCTGGCCGCCCTTGATGGCGGCGACACCGGCAACACCGGCAACACCGGCGCGGGCGAGGCCGGTGGGCGCGCGGCCGCGGCGGAGGTGACACGCATCCTGGATGCCCACACCCGCCGGCTGGACGGCGCCATCCGCGCTGTGCACGCGGGCGTGGCGCAGGTGGCGGCCACGCTCGGCCAGATCGAGCGCCGCGTAGCCGCCATCGAAGCGCAGCCCATGCCCGGCGGCCCACACCTGCGTGTGGCGGAGAAAACCCACGCGCTGCTGCCCCAGGGCGGCCGGCCAGATGCCGGCGAGCAGATGCGCGCGCTGGAGGCCCTGGCGGGCCGGTTGAGCGATCCGCAGGCGCAAATCGCCGTCGCCACCGAGATGATCCGCCTGCAACAGGAGGCCGCGGGCCTGCCCGCCTCTCTGCAGGCCATGCCTCGCGCCGGCTCGGGCGCGCGCTGACCATCCTCCTGGTATCACAGTCCCACGGGCCGCGGCACGCCGCCGCATCCCCACACTCACGACAGCGAGGGAGACACAGCAGATGGGAACGGGACTCTACACGCCGGGGCTGGGCGGCCCCACCATTTCCGACGAGACGGTCGCGCTCGTCCGCCAGGCCATGGCGGACACCACGCGCGCCATCACCACTGCCTCGGGCCTGATCGGCTATGAGCTGGAGGCGCCGGCCAAGGTCGTGGTGCCGGTCATCACGCCGCTGGTGAACATGATCCCGCGGCGCAAGGGCAGCGGGATCGACGTGGTGCACTGGAAGGCGATCACGTCGTTCGACACGGCGCGCAACTGGGGCACGCTCGCCGATGGTGGCACGCCCAGCCAGGTGACGTACTCGGTCGCTGCGATGCAGAACACGCTGCAGACGATCTCGCTGATGAACCAGGTCAGCTTTCAGGCGCAGTGGCGTGGCCGCTCCCTCGAAGCGGACGTGCGCGCCCGCCGGACGGCGGAGCTGCTCTATCAGCTGAAGATCACGGAGGAGCGCTGGCTGCTGGGCGCCTCGGCGTACCTGATGACGCCGCCGGCCCCGCTCGTCACGACGGCGACCACGGGCGGCACGGTGGCGGCGGGGACGTACTGGGTGCAGGTGACGGCGAAGAACGCCCAGGGCGAATCGCTGCCCTCCGCCGCCACCAAGATCGTGACGACGGGCACGACGTCTACGATCACCATCGTCATCTACACGGTGCCCAACGCGACGCAGTACAACGTCTATATCGGCTCGGGCGCGAGCCAGCCGGCCAACGGCGCCATGTACCTGCAGGCGGGGCAGTCGGGCGCCAACGCGGCGCAGCCGAACATCGGCGCGACGGTGACGCTGGCCGACGGCGTGACGACGATGCCCTCGGGCGAGGTGCAGCCGGGGTACATCGGCGTGCCGCAGATCACCGCTCCTCCGGCCACGGGGACGGCCAATCCACCGGCCGCGAACACGGCCAAGACCTTCGTGGACGGGTCGGGCAACGTGCTGATGTGGGACGGCATCATCGCGCAGGCACTTAACAACACGGGGACGGGCAACGGTGCCACGCTAGGCGCGCAGGTGGCGCAGACGACCAAGAGCGATGGCACGCTGCAGCTCAACGACATCGACAACCTGCTGGCGGCGATGTACCTCCAGGCGGCGGGTGATCCAGACTACGTGATCATGAACCCGCTGGACAACGTGAAGCTGACGAACCTCGTGGTCGGCGCAGGCCAGCTGCGCTACGTGGTGCAGAGCACGGCGGGTGATCAGGGCGACCTGACCGCGCAGTACCGCGTGACGCGGTATCTGAACAAGTCGACGGGTAAGGAGATGCCGATCATTCTGGATCGGTATTGCCCGCAGGGGCACATGGTGTTCCTGCCGCTGTCGATCCCGTACCCGGTGCCGGAGATCTCCAACGCCATCGAGGTGGAGACCAACCAGGAATATTGGGGCGTGGACTTCGCCATCACCGACAGCAACTTCAAGTTCGCCGACTACGTGGACGAGACATGCAAGGTCTATTTCCTCGGCGGGCTGGGCGTGCTGCGCGGCATCTACCCCGGCTTCTAGACCTCACCCCCTATCCCTTTTCCACAAGGAGAGGGGAGCGCGGAGCGGCGCTCCCGGCCTGCCATCGCTGGTCGCCGGGGCGCGCCGCAGTCGCGCGTGGATGAGCACGCCCGCTGGCTCAAGCGCTTTCTGCTGTCTGGCGCACAACGTGAAGATGCCCCAGCCGAGTGAACGGCTAGGGCATCTCTGCCGACGCTCGGTATCTGGCGCCCGTGCGATGCATTGTATACCACATCGGCCGCGACGTGAATCCGCGGCGCAAGCGTCTACGGGTGTCCGTAATTGTCCTTCGACGTACCATTGTTGCCAAACATCGTGTGCTGCACCGACAGGTCGAAAGCCACGCGAAGTGGCTCCGCGGCCTGCTCATGGCCGCCGCAGATGAGCAGCCTGCCGCAAGCGAGTCCATGGCACCTCGACAGGTCCACTACCCGCGCGGCTCTCATAGTGCCGTCGTGTAGCCGTCGCATATCTACGCAAGGGGCACCTATCGTAGCTGCGTCATTCCAGGAAGGGCAATCGCAACAGACACCGAAGGCTCGCCGACTGACGAGCGACCATGTCCGGTTAAGGCGGCGAGTGTTGCTCAAACGTACCTATAACTCTTGCCCGGACAACCTGCTCCAGACTGTCCTATAGTCTGATCCTCAGCTCGCGCCTAGGTCAGGCGCAGGCCGCCGCCGGCTAACGCGGTAGAACACGCCACCCAGCCCGCCCAGTCCCAGCACCACGAGCAGCAGCCCCAGTCCTGCCCCCAGCCAGGACGCGCTGCTCCCGCTGGCTCTGGCGTGCTGGGTCGCTGCCGTCGGCTGCTGGTGTTGCGACTGCCCGGTGCCGGTGCCGTTGGCCGTCGGGTTCTGGCCGCCGGCGGTCTGCCCCTGCGAGGGCGGTCGGTTGTAGGGTCGCGTGCCGCCTCCACCCGCCGCGCCGCCGGCCACGTCCTGCCCCTGCACCTGGATGGAGACGGTCAGCGGTGCAGATGTGCTGGCGCTGAAGCTGCCATCGCCGCCATAGCTGGCCGTGACGTGGTGATCGCCCAGGCTGAGCGCCGAGGTGGTGAAGCAACTGGTGCCGCTGCTGCTGAGGGTCGCCGTGCCCAGTGTGGCCGCGCCCTCCGTGAAGCTGACGCTGCCGGTCGGCGTCGCCGTGTTGTTGGTGGGTTTGACGCTGGCGCAGAGCTGGATGTTCTGCTGGAACAGGCCGGGATTGGGAGTGGCGCTGAGCGTGGTGGTTGTGGTCGGCACGAATTCATACGCCCCGATGTCGCAGGCCGGCCCCTGCGGCCGGCTGACCGCACGCTGGTCTTGGGGCAGGCAATTGGCCCCGCTGGGAGGAATCCGATTGATAGCTGGGCTGCCGGGCAGCAGCGCCATCGTCTGGGGCGGCGCACCCTGCACGGCCGGTACGCCGTTATCGGCCAGCGGCCCGAGCTTGGGATCCGTGCTGGAGAGGCTGTGGTTAGCCGAGGAGAAGCCGCAGGTCGTCCCACTGTCCAGGTTGTAGCCGTCGTCCACGAGTGAGCCAAGGCCGCCAGAGTTGTCGCAGTTGGTGCCGGTGCCGCCACCCAGGTTGCTTACGATGCTATTCGCGACGTGGAGGACACTGGTGGGCGGACTCTCGATACTGTTGCCGGCACCGGCGCCGGAGCTGCCTGGACTGCCGTTGCCAGCGCCTCCAGTGCCGCCTGCGCCACCATGAGCAGCGTTGTTAGCAACCGTGATGCTATTGAGAAGAGATGGCGTAGAGGAGGCGGAGATGCTGGAAGAGAGGCCACCGCCCTGGCCGGGGCCACCGATTCCTCCATCCCCGCCCGTGCTGGCGGCGCCGCCGGAGCCACCGGCGCCGCCCTGAGCGGTGTTGCCGACGATGGTGCTATTGCTGAGGACGACAATTCCAGGGGGTGAGCCGCGTCTACCACCATTGCTGATGAACAGGCCACCGCCGTCGCCAGTGCTGCCTGGCCCACCTGAGCCGCCGCTGCCGGAGCCACTGGAGCCGCCGCTGCCGCCAGCGCCTCCTTGGGCGGTATTACTGTTGAAGGTATTACTATCCAGAAGAGCAGGGCCACTAGAGTCACTGGCTTCACCATAGACACCACCAGCTTCTCCGGAGCCGCCCAAGCCACCCACTCCGCCGGACCCAGAGGTACTCGGTCCACCAGGACCGCCCGCGCCGCCCTGCGCGGTGTTGCCAGCAAAGGTGCTACCGGTAAGAAAGGAGACGTAAGGGGAGATAGCGTGATAGTACCCGCCTCCTCCCACACCGGAACCGGCACTACCGCCGTTGCCGCCTGCAGCCGAGCCGCCGGAGCCACCGCTGCCGCCCGCACCGCCATGGGCAAGGTTCCCTGTGACATGTGCGGCAATGAAGCTGAACTCTCCCTGAGTGACGTAGAATCCGCCGCCCAGTCCATCGGCGCCGCGGCCACCATTTCCACCTGTACCACTACCGGTGCTGGCGCTTCCACTGCCGCCGCTACCGCCCTGAACAGTGTTGCCACTAAAGACAGAATTGACCAGTTCGGCGAAATGCATGCTGCCCATATAGAGGCCGCCGCCTCGGCCGTCGCCCCCGGGCCCGCCATTACCGGCAGAAGCAAGGCTGCCTCCAGAGCCTCCTAGCGCCTTGTTGCCGGTGAAGGTGCAGTCATGTATGGCGGCGTTGCCGGAGTCTTCACCCAGGCCGCCTCCCAGGCCGATTCCCCCAGCGCCACTAGAGCCAAAAGTGCCACTGCCGCCCTGGCCAGCCGTTCCGCCGTCAGCGCTGTTGCCGGTGAAGGTGGAATTGGTCAAAGTCAGCGCACTGCCGCCTGCGCTATACAATCCACCGCCCACGCCAACGCCCCCATTACCGCCGCTATCGGTAGCGCCGGCACCGCCAGCACCACCTTGGGCCGTATTGTCGCCGAAGGTGCAGTTGGTCAGGGTGAGTGCGCCTCCAGCGCTGTAAGCGCTGTACAATGCGCCACCCTCGCCAATTCCTCCCTCGCCGCCGGCAGCTCCGTCGCCGCCCCGGCCGCCGTGGGCGGAATTGCCAGTAAAGCGGCAATTGGTCAGGGTGAGTGTGCCTCCTCCAGCGCTATAGAGCCCACCGCCCTGGCCCAACCCTCCGGATCCTCCAGTGGAAGAAGGGCTGTTGCTCCCATCGCTGCCAGCCGCCAGGCCATTGGCGATGGTCAGGCGGTTGAGCGTGAAGTTGACCCAGCTGGCGACCGAGAGCACGCGCACGTTGTGGTTGCCGTCCAGCGTGACGCTCTGGCCCGTGCCATCCAGCGTAAGGTCGCTGGTGATATCGAGGGTCGCGCTCAGCGTGATGTTCCCGCTGCAGTCGAAGGTGACGGTTCCTCCAGAGCCGGCGCTGGTGATGGCGGTGCGCAGCGCGCCCTCAGTGCAGGTCGTCACAGTGACCAGAATGGCCGCGTGCGCCCGGCCGGGCAGGATGTAGGCCAGGCTGCCGCCCAGCGCCAGGACCAGGAAGAGGAAGAGGGTCAAGCACAGCCCGACCCAGCGGTGGCGGCGCAACGCCGTCAAGGTCAACTGCAGAGCGCGCATGATGAGAACCTCCTCGCTGGGCGGGCAGGGCATCCCCGGCGTGCTGCTCAGTCCTACCAAGTCCCGCGGCTCCAAGAGTTGGTGCCGATGCCGGGTCGGGCCGTCGAGAAATGTATCGGGAATGACGAGAGCTGTTTGGAGCGCCGGCCGCAGGGAAAGTTGTGCGATTCGTTCGTTCGCGCCGGAAGACACAGGGTGCACAGGATGCAACCGGCCTGCCCCACCGATCTAGATAACGCGCTGTCGCACCGCGGGTAACATGCGAGGTGCGACCGAGGCGCCCAACTTTGGGATACATTCGCCGAATAGATAGGTTAAGGCGGTCCGGGTGTCAGGGGCGCGGGAGATCGCTGCAGACGATCTGCACAGCGTGTGGGAAGCGGGCGCCGGGAGCGCGGAGCTGGTGAGCCCACCCACGTACCTCATCCATACCAGCGGGCCGAGGAGTGGCCTCGGCACGCCGGGGAGGCATCCGGGTATCGCCGACGTGCCCGCCCCGCGAACTGCGCACCCTGCTGTCGGGTTATCCACATCTCATCCACAGCGACCAGGCCCCTGATCCCTCAGTTAGTGAGCGGGCAACGGGCAATCTGGTCGCCGACTGGTGGTGAAAGGCATAGCGAGACATCGGCGTGCGCGCCTGCTGAAAGCCGATCTCAGGTCGTCGTACGGCACGTGTTCTGAAAGTCCCTTGGTGTGCCATGCTGCATATTGAGCGTGATCATGGTGCTACTACTGGTATTAGATCCAACGAAGTGCCCGTTCTGGACGACGCCGCTGACCTGTACGCCGTTCGCTGCGAGATCAGGATGAGTGCCGATCATAACTTTGAGCTGCACCGCAACGAGCGAGGTCGAGCCGATCACCGAGAGTGGGGTGGTTAGCAAGGGGCCCCCGCCGCGAATGCACAACGTCCCCGTCCCACTCACTTGGCCTGAGAGGCTCTGATGAAGATCGAGGTAGACTGCACCTCGGAGTGTGCCGAGGCCGCTGCCCTTGAAGGTGCCTACGCCGTACCACGTGCCGTCGACATTCAAGAAGAGGGTTGCGAACAGAAGGTAACCCAGGATGAGTATGGCGACGATGCCGCTGACGATGAAGCCAAGGCGCCGAGTGCGCGAGGTGTGTCGTGTTGAGGCTATGGCGGCGCTCTGCGAGCTACCTGTGGATGCACTCAGCTCCGTCACGTCGGTGTCCTTTCAGGAAGAGCGACGTGCAACCTGCGCAGACAAGAAGGCATGCGTCATGCGCATCCCAATGGACAAACTCATATGTATCAACGTTCGTTTGAGCCGGATGGACGAGCGAACGGGCGTACGGTCGTCTGCTCATGGAAAGCAAGAGCACGGCGATCAGCCAGGCCGGAGCTCGCAGCGAGTGAACGCAGTTCGCTTCCCGTAACCCGCCGGATGACCTTGCCTCAAATGTCGATCACGCGGGCAAAGCCTGCTGATATTGTGTCGTCCTACTCACTTCAGGACTTCCCGTTTGCGCTCTGGTGAACGACACCATAGAGCGTCTGATCAATCGGCTCAAGCAGTTTCGCCGCGTAGCCACCCGATACGAAAAGCTGGCGGACAGCTATGTTACGATGGTGACGCTGGCGGTAATCCTGCTGTGGATCAGCTGAGCGTAGCAGCCGAGGCGTGAACTCGTTCGCGGGGAGGTCAGGAGCATGACTGGACAGCGCGATCGATACCAGCGTACGCCGCTGCACTACGCCGCCCTGGAGAACGACGAGGCATTGGTCAGGCAGTTGACCGCCCAAGGGACCGATGTCAACGCGCAGGATCGTGACGGCTTCACCCCGCTGCACCTCGCTGCCCAACAGTATGCGGTGGCGGCGGCCAAAGGGCTGTTGGAGGCGGGCGCCACTGTAGACAGCACCGACAAGCACGGCAATACGCCGCTGTGGACCGCCACCTTCACTTCGCGCGGGCAGGGAGACATGATCCAGCTGTTGCGCGTAGCGGGAGCAGATCCGCTGCACCAGAATAACTACGGCCGTTCGCCGCTCACCCTGGCGCGCGCGATCGCAAACTACGACGTGCAGCAGTACTTCGCCGATCTGCGTGAGATAGGTACCGATCCGACGCCGTGAAGGGCATCCACCTGAGCACATTTCAAAACGTGCTATGCTACTGCCGGGAGGCTACCAGACATGTATGTGGGCGGCAAGAAGGGCCGAGGCTTTGTCATCCAGGATGGCGTTGCTGGCAATACCCATGAAGACTGGGTCCTAGCCAATCTACGCTACATGCTGCAGTTACTCGCGGCATCTGGCCTAGACCAACTTGACCATTATCTGCCGCCTCTGCACGGCGTCATTACCAACGAAATGGCTGAGGATTTTGACAATTTTGCGAGGTCGGTGCCAACCTACTGGACTCTGTCGCCTCTGCAAACGCAGGCACTGAACGCAATCTTGGCGTACTTCGATGCTCACGACTATGCCGAGCATCCAACATTTTGGGAGGATGACGCACTTGTTTCCGATGAACGGTGGGAACAAATGCCGCCAACTGGCGCACGCTGCATTGGCGGCATTTGGCTGGCCAGTAGAAGTGCCGCCCAGGCAGCAGTACCGATGGGCTGAGCAGGCAGAGTAAGGAGCGTTTTGAAGCTCAATGTCAGCTTCTGACATAGATGCGGATGGAAATAGCCTGCTCAGACGGTAGGTTGCGGGGCTATTTCCAGGCGAAACCGCTTCTGGCGTATCGCCTGCACAGTAATGCCAACCTCGCATAGGGTCACACGCGGGCTTGCTCCACTGGGCGACGGACCACCGCTCTGCTGTTCAGTTCCATCACCAATCATTATTGCGAATACGGCCTAGCGGGAGACCCCCAATGAGTAGAAACCCAGTGCGCAAAGTGATGGCAATGGTTATTACCCTGGTGTTTGCGCTCGTGCTGGGAGCGGTGATCGGACCTGTGTCCATTCTGATCTGGATTGCTGATCCTATGCGCGGCTGGGCCTTGGATGAGTGGATGAAACTATATCTGTATCGTGTCTATCGGGCGCTTGCCTTCGCCGCCCCTCCACGAGAGCACACCCCAGGCTGAACGCTGAGCGGCATCTCCTGTCCTGTTGCACCGACGATCTATATTTGAGGCGAAGCCCCGCCGGATCGTCCGTTGCTCGCCCGCTCACACTGACAATGGAATAGCGTGGGCATTCACTCGTGCGTCACTGAGACGCCCGCTCGACTGGCGACCCGGTGCCCGATCGCGTGTGCGCGTGTGGGGGGTACTGCGCGGCACGTTGTGGATGGGCTGTGGAGAACTCGGCGGCACGGCGTCACCAGCTCGCGCCGAGGTACTCCGATGCCTCCCTCGCGCGCCACGGCCGTCTCCTGGCCGTCTGGTATGGTTGAGGTAGCGGCCGACACGCCACGCGGTCGGCTGGCTGAATGCCCCCACCGCTGAAGCCCACTTGTTCTGCTCCGGTCTCCTCGGCGCAAAGTTTCAATGTCTAGCTACTTAGGAGACCAGCAGCGACACGTCGTCTACACCCCAGCGCGTGTACGCGCCCGGCGCACCGCTCTCATTGGCTGTGGTCCCTCGGAACATCACGGTCAACTGCTGGCCGGCATAAGACTGCAGCAGACTGGTGACGTTGAACTGCTCAAGCAGGTATCCGCTGTCCGCCGCAGTCTCGCACAGCGGCGCGATCGCGCCGCCGCTGATCACGGTGCCGTCGGGCTTGGCGAGCGTCGCATAGAAGTGATCCAAACATAGTGCGTTCGGAGAGGTCACTCCGAGTGAGGAGAACGCGCGCAGCCAGAAACTGAAGGTGGCCGAATTGACGGTCGCCGGAATCGTGATCGTCTGAGCGACGCGGTCGTCACAGTCCGCATAGCCACACGGAAAGAATGCCTCGGCGCCCGAATGGGCCTGTGGAGAGGAATAGACGGTCTGCTGGCCTTCTATGGAGTATTCCGTCCAGTTGGCTGTGCCCGACTCGAAGCCGCCGTTCTGGATCAATTGGGTGCCGAGGCAGCTGGGGAACCTGAACGACACGATGCTGGTCTTCCAGTTGAAGGCCCCATTGGACGGGATGTATTCGTTGGTGTACCAGAAAGTGCAGTCGTCGGTCGGATCCACCCCCATGGAGGTGTAGTCGCCCCAGCGGTTCACATCCTGGCCTGTCAGTGTCTGTGCCCCTGTGCCAGAGGTCACGATCTCCTCGCCCTGCGACATCGTTCCCAGCGTATCACTTGCCAGCCGGCCCGTGATGGCGATGCTCGGATACGTTGAGCTGCCCGAGAGACTGAAGCCCATCGCCATGTCGCCCAGATGGTCCTCGGCAATGCTTCCCATCCACCGGTAGTTGGCGTCGGGCGCGTAGGTGCCCTCCTGGTAGAGCGTCGGCGTGCTGGCGGGGTTGCGGATCTCGTACCAACGCATGCCGACCGAGCTCCCCGCCGTCACCGCATGATCGACCACCAGCGATTCGTAGCTGCCGAAGTTGCGGTAGGCCAAGCGATACATGAGACGGTCACCGAGCCCATCGAGCTGCTGCGACGTGCCGGGCTGCGGGATGCAGCCGGTTCCACTGCAGGGTTCCGTGAACGAGGCCACCGCGATGCTGGTCGGTCCAGTGAATGTCGAATTCGACGGTGTCGCGAAGTCTACATGGAACTTCCAGAACAACAGCGACGTGGTCGTGCCCAGTTCGAGGAGGTAGTCCGGCGACCCGCTGGGGGGCAGTTGCGAGCCGTCGAGTGTGGAAGGCAGCAAACTGAAGTCGCTGCTGAGGGAGAAGCACACCTGGCTCGCGGCAAGGCCACTCAGCATGCTCGTGCGGTCGAGAGCGCAGGCCTCGGCGCCGACGAAGACAGGATTCGAGGCACTTTGGAACATGTTGTAGGTCACGTAGTAGGCATCCGGCCAGACAGCCATTTTAGGGTAGTCGTCGAAGGTCGAGTAGGAAGCGACGTAGCGGTAGTAGGACCCGGTGGGGTCGCTGCCGGTGGAGACCGCGATGCACTCATAGTAGGTGGTGGTGGCGCCGGTGACGGCTAGCTGGCTAATAACCCACCGGTTGGCAATGCGATCGTAGGCGACGATGGGGTCGCCGTCGTTGTCGGCTTGGCAGAGGCCGCCGACGCCCGACCAGAGAGTATTGATCGCCACCGGACCGTAGCGCACAGCTCCCACCGTCCCACGCGAGCGGTCTTTGTTGAAGACGGCGAAGTCGGTGTTGACGATCTGCACGTAGTCCTGGGGACCAACCGCACCGTTGGTGTCAGGAGGAATAGCGGGTACGCTGAAGGTGCCTTGTGGGCCACTAAATCCATTGCCAACGCCGGGAAAGGTGCTACTTGGCATAGGCATTAGCCGCGGAGCGACCCGTGGCTGGATCGGCGCCTTCAGCGCGTTGGGCTTGCCCCTGGGCAGTGGTGGGGCGGCGTGGAGCGGGATAACGCGCCGGCCGCCACCTTTCGCGGGGGCGCCTTTGAGGGTCCGCAGAGGCGGCGAGGCAGGATACTTCACCAATCGGCGAACGATGGGTCCTGAACGGACGGGTGCGGCGTGCGTGGCCGGGCGTCGGGCACCGGTGGCAGACGCTGGCGGCACCGCTCCGAGGAGTACGAAGGCGACTGCCAGACTCGAAAACAGTGCTGTGAGGACCGTGCGCTTCATTTCCCGCTCCCGCGCCTCCAGGGGTCACAACTGGCAGACGCTCGTAGGTCCCGAGTTAGTTCCACACCTTACCAGCGGTATTCAACCTTATATGTAACGGCGGAATCGCAGCCAAGTAACCTACGGCCGTTCACGGTCGTTCGCTATTTCCCTCTTTCCGGGTGAGGCGGCGCGTGCCCATCAAAAACTCTATCCGATTGCCAAAAGCCAACTGAACTGAGTACTAGCTCATACCACAGTCCTCTCCGTTGGCGTGCAGGTTATACTAGCGCCGCCCGCGCATCTCCGATCACTCGATGTGCTCTGCCGACGTCGTCCTGTTGCTTCGCGGCGCATGAATACTGGGTTGGTGACGATGGGGTGCGATTAAGGTTCGACGGTGGTCTGATGACAGGGCGAGCGGCTCTCACCAACTACGCCGCGGCAGTGTCTTACGCGCCATCATCGTGGACTTCGCTATCACCGACTCGAACTTCAAGTTCGCCGATTACGTCGACGAGACGTGCAAGGTCTATTTCCTCGGCGGGCTGGGCGTGCTGCGCGGCATCTATCCCGGCTTCTGAGCGCGGCGTGCGATAACGGAGCGGCGCCCTGGCGGCCAGCAAGGGCAGTCCGGACGCCGCTCGCCTCATCTCCTCGAGGACGATGGTGCGGATTCCACACGTGAGTCAGACGCGTGGGCGAGTGGAACGCTCGTGCGGCCGCGCTCCACCTGCTGCCACTGCAGGCACCAGATCCCCACGAGCAGCGCCGCCAGGATCGAGCGCGAGCTATAGACCGCGATGTCCACCAGCAGCAGCGCGGCGATGAGTAGGGACCTGCGCCTTTCCCAGTGCTCCCACGCGGCGGGGAGCAGCCAGAGAAAGTAGAAATCCAACGTGACCGGTGAAAGCATGAACATGGTGGTGATAGTCCACAGATACCCGGTGCGGAAGCTCGTCTGCGGCGCGGAGAGGACCGCGAAGAGGTACAGCGCGAGCACCGGCAGCGCCGTCCACGGACCAAACAGGTGCAGCGGGCTGATATTGAACGCCTGGTCATTGAAGTGGTAGACGCCTGCCAGTCCGGTGAACCAGTGCAGCAGCGTGGCAGGGCCTGGGACCAGCAACATCACGCCCAGCAGCGCCAGGCCCGTCAGCAGCGTCGTCGCGACGGCTTTCCATTCGCGGCGCAGCGCCAGATAGATGACAAACAGGCCAGGCACGACCTGGATCCACGAGATGAAGGCGAGCACGATCCCCGCGCCCCACTGATCGCGCTGCTCGACGCGCCATAAGACCCAGAGGAAGGCGAAGAGCAAGAGCGTGTGGAGCTGCCCCCACCAGAAGCCGATCCAGAGCGGAAACAGGCACAACGTGCCAGCGCAGAAGAACGCGAAGGTGCGTAGGGAGCGCGGCCACAGCTCTTGCAAGAGCCAGAGCGATCCACCCAGACACACGGCCTCAAGCGCGTCCCACAGGGTGAGCGAGGCACCGCAGGGCAGATAGCTAAAGGGCACCATCAAGACCGCGAAGAGCGGTGGATAGGCATACGGCGTGATGGTCACACAGCCCTGCGTGGCTGCCAGGTGATACGCCAACGTGGGATCGTACAGTGACAATCCCGAACGCAGGGCGAGCGCGGCGCTATAGTAGGCGGTGAAATCTCCTCCAAGCCCGAGATTGCGGTAGGCAGGAAGGAGCGACCACGCCACAATGATGGCAAAGCAGCAGCCAGCGGTTAGGAGGGCGAGCCGAGTGGTGGGTCGCACGATTTCCCTCCAGGCCCTACAGATGCAGACACATCGAGGAACCTCTGATCGGCCCGAGCCGCGCCTCATGCAGCAGCAAGTCAGTTGATTCCGCACCAGGAATTACAACGAAGAGCACGCGAACTCGTCTACAGCCCGTCACGGGAGCGCCGTCACCTCCGCATCCGGCCAGTTCACAGGCGGCAGATCACACCGGGTATGCGTCGCTACATTGTAGGTGCGTGGCGAACCATACGTTCGCCGATTACGTCGACGAGACATGCAAGCTGTACTTCCTCGGCGGGCTCGGCGCCCTGCGTGGCATCTACCCCGGCTTCTAGCGGGTCCATCGCGCCTGCTCCTGTATCGTGGGGAGACCAGCATGGTATAGTGCGAGGTACGCGCACGCGCGCCGGATCGGGAGCCGCACCGGGCGCGGCGGGGGCACCAGCCTCTGGGAGGCGCACCATGGCCGCCACCGCAATCCGCTCCCTCCTGCCGGTCCAACCGACCCCCCTCGTCGACCGGACGGCCGAGCTGACACTGATCCGCGAGCGGTTGGTCGGTGGCGACACGCGCCTGCTGACGCTGACCGGTCCGGCCGGGGTGGGCAAGACCCGCCTGGCCCTGGCGGCGGCCGAACAACTCGCCG
>CAYQFU010000076.1:0-22130 GCA_964416775.1 uncultured Ktedonobacterales bacterium | reverse complement strand
TGCGACGTGACGGCCGGCGCGAGTCCCGGCGGCAGGTTCGCGAAATCGGGATGCTGCCCCCGGCCCAGCGGCGTTACTCGCCAACCAAGCGATGAATCTTTGAAGCGCAACATGCCACTTCTCACCACCGAAATGGACTGACCACCGGTATATTGACGGAGAAATGAGTCCATGATAGAAACAGAAGAGGAGAGCACGAGCACATCACGAAAGGAATTGAAGAGTAAATCATGATGCGCGATCGTTTAGCCGAAGCCATTCAACTGCGCGAAACGGGACGGGCCAAGCAAGATAAAGCCATTCTGGAGGAAGCGCGAACCCTCCTTTTAGACTTGATTGCTGCCTACCCAGATGACGCTGAAATCACCTTTCAGACCGCAGTGGTGCATGACAATTTGGGGCTCGAACGAGAGTCCATCCCGTTCTATGTACAGGCCCTCGCCCAGGGGCTCTCTGGACCAGATCTCGAACGAGCCTACCTCGGCCTGGGAAGTACGTATCGTGGACTAGGGGACTACCAGCAAGCGGAGGAGACATTACGTCGAGGTGTGAGCGAATTTCCCCACAACCGAGCCCTCCAGGTCTTTCTCGCTATGACCCTGTACAATACGCGGAGCTACAACGAAGCGATGGAGCTCCTGTTGACCAATTTGATGGAGACGACCGCTGACGAAACCCTTCAGTACTTCAAACGACCGATTTCGTACTACGCGCACCACCTTGATGAAACCTGGTGATGACAGGGAAGATATAGTGCATGCCCGATACTACCATCGCGCGCCCCGCTGAGCGACTTTCGCAACCGATCCTACGGCGTGCCAGCCGCACGGAGCAGCGCGTCCAGCGCCGCCCAGGCACTATCCGTGGCCAGCGCCTGGATGCTCCGCGTTGCTCCGGTAGCCGGCGCGCGCACGACGCACACACGAGGCCCGATGGGGGACCAGACGGCGGGATCGGTCGGTCCGAAGAGCGCCAGTGTGGGCACGCCGACGAGGCCAGCCAGATGCGACACGCCGGAGTCGTTGCCGGCATAGCCCGAGCAGCGCGCCAGCAGCGCCGTGAGGGTCCCCACGCTCAGCTCGCGGGCGACGGGCGGAGGCGCTAGATCGCCCGCGGCCATCGTCGCCACCACGTCCGCCACGCGGGCGGCGTCGGCCGGCCCTTCCACCAGCAGCGGCGTATAGCCCGACGCGCGCAGGCGCAGGCCCACGTCCGCGAATCTCGCCGCCGGCCAGCACTTGGCCGCGCCGCCGCTGCCAGGATGCAGCGCCACCACGCCCTCGGCCGGCAATCGCAGCGCGCGCCAGGCCGCGGCGGCGCGCCGCTCGTCCTCCGGGTCGCCAGCCAGGACCGGCGTCATGCGGGCTAGCTCGTCGAGGGTTGTGGGCAGGCCTTCCAGCCCCAGCGGAGCGAGCGTAGCCAGCAGGTGCAGCGCCGCGTGCCGTAGCGTTTCGGCTCCGTCGTCCCATGTGGCGCCCAGAGCATTGGGCGGGCGGCCGGGCGCCACAATCGCGCGGCCGACTCCAAGCGCGGTCACGCGTCGCGCCACGTCGCCGTCGTCGTCGCGCAGCCACGCCACCACGGTGTCCGCGCCGCCCACCACTGCGCGCAGCAGTGGATCGGCGTCCTCCACGTCGCCCCACAGCCCGCTCCACGCTGGCAGATCGAAGGGATAGGCCGCGTCGGCGAGACTGTTGGCGCGCGTCAGCGCCAGCACGTCGTCCCGCGCGATCAGGGTGAGGTGGGCGCGGGGATGAGCGCGGCGCAGCGCCACCAGCGCCGGGAACGCCAGCAGCGCATCGCCCAGCGCGCCGGGCCGCAGCACGACTATGCGCTCGCCAGCCATGGGTGCCCCTCCTCTCAACCCAGATGCGGACCTCATGATGTCCAGCGTTCCCCCAGCCTGCTGTATGCACCGCCGCGGATCATCCCGCCTGGTAATTGTGCCAGAGTCATAGTCCGCCTATCCGCTCGCGATCGGCTCAGCCACTGAAGGCTCCCCATGCAGCTGGGAACCTGCTACAATCGCGGTGGAGCAGGCGGCTTGTCGCGTCGATATGGCCCGCGCGACCGAAGGCTGCGTGGGCGCAGCCTGTGGCAGCCGGCGGCCGTAGTGATGCCCGCGATGCCGCGCGAATCGTCGCCGCGACCGCGGAGGAGGAGAACGAGATGAGGCGCATGCGCGCGTCGGTCTGGATCACGGTGGCGCTGGTATCCGTGTTGTGCGGCTGCACGCTCGATAACACTGCGGTCGTTCCCGGCCCCACCGGCACGCCGAACCAGCGGAACGCCTGCCCGGTTTGGACCAATCCCCCCGCGGCCGTGAACATCCCCCTCCCAGGACAACAGACTATCGACGCTCTGGCCTCATACGACGCGCAGATTCTGCTGCGCACCCCACGCCCCATCTTCAACCCCTACACTACCACGCTCGCTCCCATCGGCCACCTGGCCAAGCCCGTTTCGTGTCTGACCCGTACGTCGGCGAGGAACGAAAGCGTCGGCCGCGAACAGGCCTTCTGGATCGTCAACAACGACAGCGGCGACTACTCCCAGATTCAGGCACGGCTGGTGTACGTGACCCCGCACCTGTACATGTACGTCCAGGACAATGTCTCCGCGGACATTGGTGCCATCAAATCCTCGGCCAATCTGTTCGAGCACCAGATCTTCCGTACTGACGAAGCGACCTACGGCCCGCACTGGAGCCCCGGCGTCGATGACGACCCGCACATCACCGTCCTCAACGCCACTGGCCTGGGCAATTATATCGGCGGCTACTTCTCCATCTCAGATGAGTTTCCCAAAGCGCTCGACCCCTATTCGAACGAGCGCCAGATGATCTACATCAATCTGGACGCTGGCATAGTTCCTGGCGACGAATACTACAACGCCACGCTCGCCCACGAGTTCCAGCACATGATTCACTGGTACTGGCATCCGGCGGACGGATCGTGGATCAACGAGGGCATGTCGGTGCTGGCCGAACATCTCAACAGATTCGCCGTTGGTCGCGTAGACGACAGCTTGCTCGCGCAGCCGGATACGCAGCTCACGAGCTGGGCGCCTAACGGCCCGGCCACACTGCCCCACTACGGTGCGGGCTACCTGTTCGCGGATTACTTCGCCGAGCACTACGGTGGCGATTCCGTCCTGCGCGAGCTGTTGGCCGACCCGGCCCAGGTCCCGCTCAATTTCGACGACGTGTTGGCGAAGCACGGGTATAAGGACCGCTTCGACGACGTCTTCGCGAAATGGGTCATCGCCAATCTGCTCAACGACCCGACCGTAGATGGCGGTATGTACGCCTATCCCAGCATTCCTGACAAGCAGGCCACAGTGCAGACCACGGTGAGCACGTTTCCGTTTGTCGCGGGGAGCGCGCGCTATCCCGCTACGGTCCACCAGTACGGCACCGAATACTACACCTTCCAGCCCCCCACGGGCGTGCATGCGCTCACCATCGGCTTTACCGGCACTCCCTACATCTCGATCTTGAATACCCAGCCGTATGGAGGGGCGCGCTTCGCGTGGTGGAGCAATGCGGGCTCCGAAATGGACTCCACGCTCACGCGCACCTTCGACCTCACGCGCCTCGCCGGTAAGTCCGTGACACTCACCTTCCGCGCCTGGTACGATCTAAGTGGCAGCGCCGCATATGCCGAGATTTCGTCGGACGGCGGCAAGCACTGGACCGTGCCGACGGTGAATGTCGCCAGCGGCGGTGACATCTGCTGCGGCTTCAGCGAGCACAGTGGCGACGGACTGACCGCGACTTGGGAGAGCGACAGCGTGGACCTCAGCGCGTACGCTGGCAAGACCATACAGATCCGCTTCGAGCAGGTGTCGCGCACTAACGTCCCCCCGCCGGGCCTTGCGCTCGACGACATCGAGATCCCTCAGCTTGGCTTCAAAGATGACGTCTCCAGCGACAATGGATGGCAGGCCGCCGGCTTTGTGCGCACGGCGAACGTGCTGCCGGAACACTACGTGCTGCAAGCGGTGGTATACCCGACCGGGGGCGGTACGCCCCAGGTGCTGCCGGTCACGGTGGATCCGCGGACGGCGAAAGGGAGCATCACCATTTCGAGCTTCGGGCAGCTCGATCATGTCACGCTGGCCGTCTCGGCGATGACGCCCACCCTCACTGCGCTGGCGCCCTATCTCCTCACGGCGCACGTATCTTGACCAACAGAACGAGAGGAATGCATGAACAAGCGAGAGCGTGTGGATGCCGCCCTGCGGGGCGCGCCGGTCGATCGGGTGCCGATCAGCTTCTGGGGCCACAACTATCTGCAGGAGTGGAGCCCGGCGGGTCTGGCCGACGCCATGCTCGAGAACTATCGTACCTACGAGTGGGATTATATGAAGGTGAACCCCCGCGCGAGCTATCACGTGGAGGACTGGGGCGGCGAGCTCGAGCGCTCGAACGATCCCAACCACGGGCCAACCTTCAAGCGCCCGGCTGTCACGGAGCCGGCCGACTGGCGCCGGCTGCGTCCGCTGGAGCCGGACCGTGGCGTGCTGGGCGAACAGATGGACGCGCTGCGCCAGATTCGCGATGAGCTGAACGGCGAGGCGTACTTCGTCCAGACCATCTTCTCACCGCTCTCGGTTGCCAAGTATCTCGTCGGCAACCGCGCGGAGATCATCCAGACGGCGATCGAAGACGACCCGGGCGCGCTGCGCTTCGCCCTCGGCGTGATCGTGGAGACGTTTGCCCACTACGCCCAGGCGTGCATCGAGGCGGGCGCCAGCGGCATCTTCTTCGCCACCACGGGTTGGGCCAGCGCCGACGCGCTCACGGTGGATCAGTACCGCCGCTGGGGCATCGAGTATGACATGCCGGTGGTCGAGGCCTTCGCCGGTCGGGCGCCCTTCAACATCCTGCACAACTGCGGCGCCAATATTTACTTCGATGTGCTGGCCGATTACCCCGTCCATGCTATCAGCTGGGCGAGCACGCTGCCGGGCAATCCAACGCTGGGGCAGGGCAAGCAGCGCACGGGCAAAGCGGTAATGGGCGGCGTCAGCGAGAAGACGACGCTGGTGGACGGCACGCCCGAGCAGGTGGAAGCGGAAGTGCGCGCCGCCATCGGGCAGACGGGGGGCGAGCGCGTGCTGGTGGCGCCCGGCTGCAGCATCCCGCCGCGCACGCCGCGCGCCAACCTGGAGGCGGCTTCACGGGCCGCGCGCGGCACGGCGACCCCGAGGTAATGTGCCCATGCGCTGGCTCTTCGCCTGGCTCGCGCTCGCGGCGCTGGCTCTGCTCGCCGCCGGGTGCGACAGCCTGTACGCGCCCGACCTGAGCGCGCACCCGTATTTGAACGCCGTGGCGATGGCATCGCCTCAGGATGGTTGGATCGTCGGCGACAATGGCACGATCCTGCGCTATCGCGATGGCCGCTGGAGCTCCGTGCCCAGTCCGACGCAAGCCGACCTCTATGGGGTGGTGGTCACTCCCTCCGGCGACGGCTGGGCGGTGGGACTGGACGTGGCAGCGGGGCACGGGGTCATGCTGCACGAGCATGGGGGCGCGTGGAGCATAGTGCCCGGGATCAGGGTGCCAGCGCTGCGCGGCATCACCCTGGCGGGCCCCAATGAGGCATGGGCGGTCGGCGACGGCGGCACCATCCTGCATCTCGTCAACGGGCGGTGGCAGCTCGTGCCCAGCTCGACGGGCACCAATCTCTACAGCGTGTCCATGGTGTCACCACAGGAAGGCTGGGCGGTCGGCTTCGTCACCAACAACCTCACCAACAGCAGTGTGGACGTGGGCATCATTCTGCACGACCAGAACGGCGCATGGTCCAGCGTGAACACCGTCGTCAACCCCGTCAACGGCCCGAATGTTGGTCTGCGCCTGATGAGCGTGACGAGCGTTCCGTCGGGCGAGGCGTGGCTCGTCGGCGAGTATTCACGTCCGCGCGGTCTGGTGTTGCACTATGCCGGCGGGCACTGGGGCCTCGCGGACGGCGCGGGTGCCTACGCGCTGACCGGTGTCACCGTCGTGTCGTCCAGGGAGGGCTGGGCAGTTGGGCTGAACGGTCTCGTCATGCGGTACAACGGCGCCGCGTGGACCGGCGTGCCCAGCCCCACCAAAGAGGACCTGGCAGGCATCTCGATGGACGCGTCGGGCGACGGATGGGCGGTCGGCGCGAACAGCACCATCCTGCACGCCGTCAATGGCGTGTGGTCGGTGTACGCGGCGCCCTAACCACTCGGCTGCGCATGGACCGTGGAGGAGGAGGGCACCCTGTTCGCCCACCTGCCCGCAGCCACTCTGCTGCTCGCTACAGCGCAGACGCTTGCCTACAACGTAGCCATAGCGCCGACGTACCTGCGCGGTGCGGATGCGCCTGCTACCGCGGCTGCGACAGCAGTCCAGGAGTCGCGGTCGCCGGAGCCGTGAGAGCAGGTGCATCCACCTGGACCACCTTCACTTCACCCACCAGCATGAAGGCCTGGATGTCGATGTGCGACTCCGCCAGGGCGGCGTCGGTGGGGTCGTGGCTCTCGGCGTGGAGCAGCGCGGGGATGCCTGACGACTGCTCGCCCAGGGCCCTGGCCTCGCCGACCAGGGTGAAGGCCCGCACGGAGACGGACACGGAGCGCGGCACGTAGACGGTCACTTCGCCGATGGCCCCGACGATGCTTAGCGTGCCGCGGCGCGGTAGGGTCGCGAGGCTCAGGTCGAGCTTGGTCTCGCCGACGAGCGCGACACACGTGGTGCGCTCGGCCAGACGCCAGCGCTTGCGCGTGCGCTTCAGCTCGCCCAACAACATGACCATCCACGACGTGGGGGATCGCTCAGCGGATGGCGCTGGGGCGGCGGGTGCGGAGGTGGAAGCGGGCGTCTCTAGTGCCTGGAGCGGTGCGGCATGCGGCAGAGGCGGCAGCGCCCGCAGGACGGCCCAACACTCGTCCGCGTCGTGCGCCAGCGCCAGCGCGTCCAGCCCGCGCTTGAACACCTCGAAGGACAGCTCGCCGCGCGCGTACCGCTCGCGCAGCTCTTGAATGGCCGATTGTTGTGGTGTCGGATGCTGTGGCGGCCGGTGCATGCCCCTGCTCTCCTTCCCCATCGTAGGCGGCTGCTTTCGCGCCCGCTGCCAGCGTATCACATTTGCCCCGCGAAGCAATACGCGCGCGCGGCACGCATCAGATGCCGGCTCGCCGTACCTGTTCGGTCTCTACTCGCCGTCGTCGTCCGGCGGCGCCATGAGCGTCGTCAGCACGGGCTGGATGCTCTCGATGGGCGGCGCGAAGAGCGACGGCTGCTCCGGCTGGTCGAACAGTGCGGCGAAGTCGTCCGGCGCGAACGCGCGCACCAGCCGCGCCGCGAAGGTCCCGCGTAGCAGCCGGACGTAGTGAGACGCGTCGTAGTTGCGTGGGTCCGCCGCCCCGTCCGCGTCGGGCGCCAGCGCCGGCCGCCCGCCCGCCGTGCGATACACGCGCACCGACTCACCGCGCTCCCACGCCGTGCGCCCGCACGCCAGCATCGCCTCGTAGGGCAGCTCTCGCCGGGCCGCGCGCACGGCGGTGTATTCCTGCGGCGTCTTCGTCAGCCGGGCGCGCGCGGCGACCTGCGCCGTCGGCAGGCCGCGGCTCCGCAGCGCATCCACCATCTCCACATACGCCGCGCGCACGCCCGGCACATCGCCCATCAGCAACGCGCCAATCGCCTGCCGCAGAAATACCTCGCCGAAGGGTTCGGCGCGACTGGAGCGAAATGCTACGCCGCGCAGGATCAGCCGGCCGCCGTACTCCAGCAGCGCGTAATTCTTCGGCTCGTGCGAGAGCATGGCGGCATAGCGGCCCTCCAGCTCCAGCCGCACCAGCGGAGGCAGCAAGGCCGCCACTTCGGCCACCACGCGTCGCTCGCGCGCCTCGTCCCAGTCGTCCGGCACGGCAAAATACACCCCGTCGGTATCCCCCTCCAACAGCGTCGCGCCCCGCCGCGCCAGCTCGCGGCAGAGCAGCCCCAGCACGGCGCGCCCCTGGCGCGTCACCTCGTTGGCCGCGTTGACGTCGGCAAAGCGTGTGAGGCCGACGGCGCCGAGGTAGCCATAGGCCGAGTTGACGAGAATTTTCATCGCCGCCGAGACAGCTTCATCGGTGTGGCGCTCGGGCGAGTCGGGAGCGGCGGAGCGTGCCCTGGCCTTGGCCGCCAGCCGCTGCTCCACCAGCCGGTCCACCAGCGCCAGCAGCGCGCCGATGCGGTCGCTGGCGGGGCCGATGCGGTACTGGCGCATCAGCGATGGGTACAGGCTGGAGACGTCGGCCTTGACGACGTGGCGCGCGACGCCTGCCGCGAAGAGATGCAGCGCCGCGCCGCTGTGCTGCGTGCCATCGCTCGCCGCTCGCGCGGGCAGGGCGGCGCCCGCCCGAATGTATGCGCGCACGATCAGCGGATCGAGCACGCCCGTCGCGGGACCCGCATCGGCCAGCCGCTCGTAGCGCCGAGGCGCCATACGCGCCAGCGCGAAGGCCGCGCCACCCAGCAGCCGCGCCACGCCGGCCGCCTCCGCCACGTCGTCCAGTGCATAGCGGCGGACGCGCTCCGGGTCGGCGCGCCAGGTCGCATAGACCTGCGCCCCCTCGACGTACTCGCGATTGGCCGGCGCCAGGCCGAAGTGGCGCGCGACCGCTTTCAGCCCATGGCCGGGCAGGTCGCGCGCGGCGAAGTCATGACGGCGCACGGCGTCGAGCGTGTCGATCAGCTCGCGGCCGGGAATGGTGTAGCGCGTCGCGCGCGGCTCCTCGCCCCGGTTGCCCTCGCCGGCTTCGCCACGCCACGGGCCATAGCCGCGCGAGGCTGGGCGCCGGCGCAGTCCTGGCGCGCCCGCTCGGCCCAGCGCCAGTGGCACGTGCAGCTCTTCCGCGCGCCGAGCCAGAAACGGCAGGTCGAAGCCGTGCAGGTTGTGGTTCTCGATGACGTCCGGGTCCACGGCGCGGATCAGCGCCACCAGCCGGCGAATCAGGTCGGCCTCCGCCGCCGGGCCTTCCAGCCCGCGTTCGGCGACGTCCAGCACCTGCGCCAGACCGCGGTTGTCGCGGACGGCGACCAGAAATACGCGGTCGTGAGCGGGGTTGAGCCCGGTGGTCTCCAGGTCGAATTGCAGCCGATGCAGATCGTCGAAGGCCAGCCCGCGGAAGGCCGTGCGGCCAGTCGCGACGAGATATTGCTCTTCCGGCGGGAGCACCAGCGACGCGTCTTCGCCTAGCTCGGCCAGGCGGCGCACGGTCGGCCCCAACCGTGCCGACGCGCCCGCCAGCAGCGCGCGCTCCAGCGCGCGTCCGTCCGCGGCGCTCACGAGGTAGCGCAGGTGGCCCGGCCCCTCCAGCTCACGATACGTGACGCTGGCCGGGCCCGCTTGCGGGCTTCCCTCGGGAGCCAACCGCTCCCCCAGGTGCGCCAGGTCGTCGAGCGAGGGCAGCAGCAGCCACGGCCGGAAGCGCTCGGCTTCGCATACCACCGGCGCGTCGCGATGTATGCGCCGCCAGACGAGCGCGCGCCCGTCGCGCTCCGCCCACACTGAGACAATACCTGGGGCAGGATCCCAGCCCCAGAGCCACTCGTCTTCGGGCGTGTCTGGCGCCGTCTCCGCAATCGCCGTCGTCACCATGCTGCTCCGCTCGCTCGCGCGGCCCTCCCCGGTCAGTGAGAGCGCGCCCACCGGGTGAGAGCGCGCCTCTCAGAGACGGCGGACGGTCGCTTGCGCCCGCTCCCGATAGATGCTACCTCGCCTGCCAGCTGGCGTCAAATCGAAGATGACCGCCGTGTGGGGTATCCGGCTCCTGCTGGTCTGCCGTGAGAACTGCTTCGCGTGAGTCCGGCCGCTTTTTGACACCCTAATCTCGTGGCGGTACAATGCGAGTGCTCGTGAAGGAGCGGCGCGTCCATGAACACCAATATCCTCGCGAAGCCGTTCCCTACCGGCTTCGCACTGCGCATTCCCAGGCGCGTGCTGACGCTGCCGGTGCTGTACAAGGTCCTGTTCGCCAACAGCGTAGTCATCTTGCTGGGGGCGACGCTTGGCACCTACCTGGCCACCAGGCTGCACGAAGGCAGCGGCATGCCGGTGCTGGTCGGTTTCGTCGTCACAGGCTTGCTGGTCAGCGTGGCGGTCAACTTCGCGCTGCTCAAGCTGGCATTTCAGCCATTGACGCGACTGCGCGAGACCATGCGCCAGGTGCAGGTGGGTGAGCTCGCCATTCGCGCACCCGTCACTGGCCTGGATCCCGACGCCGATCAGCTGGCCCTCGCCTTCAATACGATGCTCGAAGCCCTGGACGACGTCTCCAGGTCACGCGCGGGCCAGATTCTGCGCGCCCAGGAACAGGAGCGCAAACGTATCGCCCGCGAGCTGCACGACGAGACGAGCCAGGTGCTCACCTCGTTGCTCATCAGTCTGGCGCTGCTGGAGGAGACCATTACGAGCGAGGAGGGACGGCGCCGCGTAGCCGATACGCGCGCCCTCGCGCACCAGACGCTGCGCGCGGTGCGCAATTTGAGCATCGATCTGCGGCCCAGCGCGCTCGACGATCTGGGCCTGCTGCCGGCGCTACGCTGGTACATCAAGGAGTATCAGCAGAAATGTGGGGTCGACGTGGACTTCAGCGCCAGCGGCTTCAAGGAGCGCCTGCCCGCCGAAATGGAGACCGCGCTCTACCGCGTCATCCAGGAATCGCTGACCAACACCGCCAAGCACGCTCACGCGCGCCGGGCGTGGGTCGCGCTCAGCGAGGAGAATGGATGGGTGCGCGCCTCCGTGCGCGACGACGGGCAGGGGTTCGACGCGCCGGCCGTGCTGCGCACGCCGTGGCAGGACCGGGGATTGGGCCTGGCGGGTATGCAAGAGCGCGTCATGCTGCTCAACGGCAGCATCAAGATCGAATCGCAGCCAGGCACGGGGACGCGCATCGAGATCCACATGCCCGTCCCCATGCTCGACGCCATGCGGATGGAGGAGCCGGCGCACCCGGCATAACGACAAGCAAGTGCAGGCGAAATGAACGACGACAATCAGACGGCTGTCATAAGCGAGAGTGGCCGCGCTGTGCGCACGGACAAAATCCGCGTGCTATTGGCCGACGACCACACCATCCTGCGCGCGGGCTTGCGCATGATGCTCAACGCCCAACCCGACATCGAAGTCGTGGGTGAGGCCAGCGATGGGCGGCAGGCCGTCGTGGAGGCGCAGCGTCTCGCGCCTGACGTGATCCTGATGGATATCACGATGCCCGAGCTGAACGGCATCGAGGCGACACGCCAGGTGAAGCGGCTGATCCCGGACGTGCGTGTGCTGGTGCTGACCATGCACGAGAATGAGGAGTATCTGTTCCAGGTGCTGCGCGCGGGAGCATCCGGCTACATGCTCAAAGAGGCGGCCGACACAGAGCTGATCAACGCTATCCGTCTCGTCAATCAGGGCAACTTTTACCTGTCTTCCTCCGCGCAGTCGATGATGGTCGGCGATTACCTGCAGCGCGTCCGCACCGGCGAGGAGCGCGACAGCTACAGCGAGCTGACGGACCGCGAGCGCGAGATCCTGAAGCTGGTCGCCGAAGGCTACACCAACAACCAGATCGCCGAGCGCCTGATCATCAGCCCCAAGACCGTGGACACCCACCGTACGCATATCATGGACAAGCTCAACCTGCACAGCCGCGCCGAGCTGGTCAAGTACGCCATGCGCCGCGGGCTCCTGGAGGATTGAGCCTCGGATGCGCCTCAATAGCGTGCCCAGATCTTTCGGAGCTTGCACCCGAGGATGCCCTCAAGCTCGCGCAGTGTGCCGTCTGAAAGCGCATCTTCCGGATCGCGCGCCTCCAGCACAAACCGGGCGAAGCCCGCGGGAAGCACGTAGTGCAGATCGTTGAGCGTGCTGCACGCACCACAACAGGGAAGCGTGACGTTCAGGTCCCGGAAGCCCTCGCCCCCCCACGCGGCGTCCATCACGCTGCCCCACCACTCGCTGGTGAGGATTGCCCCGCACGCGGGACACAGCACTTGATCGAAGTTGCCTCCCTGGTCAACGAACTGAATCCCAGCCGTCACCTCGGCGGTCACGGACCTGGCGTGCGGGAGAGATGCGGCCATCAACGTCCGGGCGTCGATTTGCGCCTCTTCATTCGGCGCAAATGAGGGGCTGGTAGGTATCAACCGCAAATACGTAGCCGACACGCTGTCTCCTCCCAGCCGCTGGGTGTCGAAGTATACATGCGAAGGCCGGCGACCAGGGTATCCAACACAGCTGCGAGGCTTCACCTGCCGGTGCGCTCGTGCCGCGTCGCCACGATCTGCGCCATGATGGCGAGTGCGATCTCCTCAGGCGATTTGGCGCCGATGTCCAGCCCGATGGGGCCGTGAATGCGCGCCAGCTGCTCGTCGGTGACGCCGGCCGCGCGCAGCCGCTCGTCGCGCTCGCGCCGCGTCCCGCGCGAGCCGATGGCGCCGATGTAGCCGACGGGCGCGTTGACTGCCGCGCGCAGGGATGGCTCGTCAAACTTGGCATCATGCGTCAGCACCGCGATGGCGGTGCTGCTCGTGAGCGGCAGGCGGGCCAGCGCCTCATCCGGCCATTCCACCAGCAGCTCGTCGGCATCGGGGAAGCGCTCGCGGGTGGCGAACGTCTCACGGGCATCGACCACGGTCACGTGGTAGCCGAGGATGTGGGCGATGGCGCTCAGAGGGATGGAGATGTGGCCGGCGCCAATGATGATCAGCGAAGGCGGCGCGGGAAACACGGCGAAGAAGACCTCGCGCTCGTCGCCCGCGGCGGTGGCCAGCCGCTCCGTGCCGGACTCGCCGCGCGCCAGCCGCTCGCGCGCCACACGCGCCGCCGCGGCATCCAGCGCTGGGTCGCCCAGCGAACCCATGGGTTCGCCTACCTCCGGCACCACCACGCTGGCACCCGCGGCGTCGTCATCGCTCGCGCCGCCGATCACCGTAGCGCGGGCGATGGGCCGCTCGCCGGCGATGGCCGCGCCAAGCTGGCCGACATCACCCAGCCGCTCGACGAAGACGCGAATCTCGCCCCCACAGGAGAGGCCGATCTGCTCCACGTTCTGCTCTTCGGTGATGCCAAAGTGCAGCAGGCTGGGCCGACCGGTGCGAATGGACCTCAGCCCTTCCTCGATCACCGCCGGCTCCACGCAGCCGCCGCTCACCGAGCCGCTGATTTCTCCGCCCGCGCTCACCGCCAGCGTCGCACCGGTGCCGCGCGGCGCCGATCCGTGCACGGAGACGACCGTCGCCAGCGCCACCGGCTCCCCGGTCGCGCGCCAGCGCTCGACATCCGCCAACACTTCTCGCATGCTCGTACCTGTCCTCTCACGTGTGCTGCCGCGTCCCCCGAATCGTTTCGTCTCCGCTCGCTGGCCGTCCCTCGCACGACGGGGGAGCGATCAGCGGTCCCGGTCGATCTCCGCCGCGCCGGCCGCCGCCGCCGGCTGCTCTTTCCCCGCGCCCGCGCGATAGGCCGCGCGCAGGTCGGCCAGCAGGCGCTCGCGCTGGGCGTACAGCTCGCGGCGCGGTCGCGGCTGCGCTCGCGAGATGGCGTAGGCGGCGACCAACGGGAACGCCACGGTCGTGTCGGCGTAGACGACCACGGTGTCGCGCAGCAGGTCCGGCTTGATCTTGCCCCAGCTCACCGCCTCCGAGGGCGTGGCGCCGGAGAGTCCGCCCCAGTGCGGCGCGTCCTGGGTGATCTGGATGAAGAAGTCGTGGCCGCCCTTGTTGATGCCTAGCACCTCCCACAGCTGCGGCTGCGTCTGGAGATAGAAGTTCTTGGGCGAGCCGCCGCCCAGGATGATGACGCCGTTGCGCGTCGCCGCCTGGACGATGGCTGTCGTCTCGTGGACATCGAACAGCGGATCGATGGTCAGCGCGTAGCCGTCCAGCTGGTGGCGCGCCAGGTTCATGCCGATCGAGGAATCGCCCGGCGACGAGGTGTAGAGGGGTACATTCCAGCGCGCCGCCATCGCCACGACCGAGCTCTCCGGCTCGACGCCCACCTCCAGCAGCCGCTTGCCGAGCAGGTAGTGCAGCTCTGAGGTCGACATTGGTCGCTGCGGGAAGGTCTTGAGACACTCGCGGATGAAGCGGTCGGTGTCGAGCAGCACGTCATCGCGGAAAAGTATGTCGTAAATGCGGATGATGCCGGCCTCGTGTAGCTCCGGATCGCTCAGCTTGAAGCTGCCGCGATGCAGCGCGAAGTCGAGCGCGTGGTGAATGTCGTGGTAGAGGTTGGCGCCCGTGCTGACGATGAAGTCAATGGCGCCGCGCTCCATCAGGGTAATGATGCTGCCGCCCACGCCCGCGGGCGTCATGGCGCCGGCCACCGTCAGGCAGATCGTCGTGTCTTGCTCGGGGTCCAGCATTCTGGTGGCATAGAGGCGCGCGGCTTCGTTGATGCGCCCGGCGTTGTACGCCTGGAAACCGGCGTCAATCAGGTCGGCGACGCTCATGTCTGGGGTAAGCCGGGCCGGCACGATGCGCTGGCCGCTCAGATATTGCTCGGCGGATGGCGCGTCCGCGCCGGCCTGGACGTCGTCCTGCTCGTGGTGTCCGTTCGTGCGAGATGGACCCTCATGTGGGCGGTGCGGCACGGTCGGTTGCTCCTCATTTCACTGGTCGTCGATGGGTGTGTATGGCTGCCAGTAGCGCAGTATACCATCCACCGGCGGCGCTGAGCCGCGCGACCAGTCGCGCGGGCGTGGTATCGTGGCTGGCAGATGATCTCGCCGCTGAGCTCGGCGATCCGGTGGCATAGTACCGGTGTGGGGTGGAAGGGGAGCACGCCCATGAGCCCGCAGTCGATTGTGGCCATCATCCAATTCAGCGTGGCGCCCGTCGTGATGGTGACGAGCGCCGCCATCCTCATCGGCGGCATGCTGACACGCTACGCCGAGGTGAACGACCGGCTGCGCGCCCTGAATCGCGAGCGGCTCGATCTCTTGCACGAGCCAGGGGGCGGCTTCAGCCTGGCCTACGCGCAGGCGGACGCGCTGCGCGCCGAGCGGCTCACGGAGATCGACACCCAGGTGCCGCTCCTGCTCTACCGCCATCAGCTCATTCACAACGCCGTGTTGACGATCTATGGTGCCGTGGTGTTGTTTGTCGCCAGCATGTTCACCATTCTGGCGGCCACCGTCCTACGCTCGACGTCCGTGGCGACCGCCGCGTTGGGGGTTTTCCTGGCGGGAATGGTGGTGCTGCTGGTGTCCATCGTGCTGATCGCCATCGAGGTGCGCCTCTCGAACAAGGCGGTTGCCTACGAAGTCGAACGAGTCATGAAATTGGGCAAGTGACGCGGATGCGCCGCGGCCCGTGGGCGTCCACCAGATCCACCTGTGCCATGACGAGGTCATCAGCCGGCTCCGGTATGACGGGCGCGGTTAGCTGTCCGCTTCACGAGCCTGATCGTCTGCTCCGGCGTCTGCCACGTCTGCCACGTCTGCCACGTCGGGCGTGACGGCGCCTCCGCTGGTGCGGATCGTCTCCGTGACGCGCTCTTCGTAGGCATAGTGGGCGCGCTCCAGCGCCTCGGCCTCGGCGCGATCGCGGAGGGTTTCTGCCAGCCGGCGGGTGGTGCGACTGCGCTGGAGTGGAATGGTGGGCACGGTGTCGGCCCGTCGGGACGCGATGAGTGTTTGGTCCGCGGAAACGAGCGTCACGACGTACTCGGGTGGATCCTCGCCCTCCAGGTCGTACAGATGGGTGTTGCCCGCGGCTGGCTCGGAGCCAGGCGGCACCACGCGCAGTGGCGCCGCCTGGGGCGCCGGCGCTCCGGTCAGCGCGCCGGTAACGCGCCGCCTCAGTCCGAGGAGCTTCTGTCCCGGTCGCACGGCCTTGTGCTTGGACGTTTCCCACTCCGCGACGGAGGTGGCCGCGGCAAAGCCCGCCGCCACGGCATGCGCCCGCAGCAGCTCGTCACCGCCGATGATGATAACGCGTTTGCCCAGGGCCTGGCACTGGATGTAGAGCGCTTCCAGGTCGGCGCTATTGGAGAGCGCGCAGCGCGCTCCAAGCGGAAAGACCAGGGCCACCTCGTCGGCGGCCGCCCGTGCCAGCGCCTCGTGCGCCGTCTCCGCGGACGTGTCCGGTTTGAGCTGGAGCGTGTATCCCATGATGTTACCCGTGGCGCTAGTGCGCTATGGAACATTCCGGCTCCGGCCGCCGCCTCGTGCGGCTGCGCGCCGAAGGTGCCGGTGCCGGGCATCCGACGACAGAGCCAGGTGCGCTCGTCAGCGCGCGCTCATTCTCTATCTCTACTACGTCTGTATAGCGCGTTTCCTCACCTAAACAGGACAAATCTCACCCCGAATACCCATCCACGCACAGGCAATCTCAATTGCGGTGGCCCTATCGCGCTCGCCGGACCTGCGCCAGCGGCACCGCCCTGCGCACTGGCACGGATCACCCGGATGCGCCATCGCGCATGCGCACACCGGCAGCACGCGCCACAGACGACGCGAGCCGGGCAGCAGGCGCTGCCCGGCTCGATTGCAATGCCTTCGTTCGATGTCAGCCGATTTGCGCGGCGATCACCTCACGGGCGCGGGCCACGGCCTCCTGTAGGTGGGCGACCTCCCGGCCCCCGCCCTGGGCCGACTCGGGGCGGCCGCCGCCCCGGCCCCCCAGGCGCTCGCCCACCGCCTGGGCGATCTTGCCGGCGTGCACCCCACGCCGGACCAGCGCCTCGTCCGCCGTCACGACGAAACGTGCCTGGCCGTCCAGCTCCGCCCCCAGCGCGATCACGCCCGAACCCAGGCGCGCCCGAATCGCGTCGCCCAGGTCCCGCAGGGCCCGGTCGTCGGGGACCGAAACGACCGCCGCCACCACCGGGACGTCCCGGACGCGCGCCGGCGAAGCCGCCAGCCGCGCGGCCTCCTCGCGGGCCTGGCCGCGCTGCACCTGCGCCAGGCGCTTGCGTGTCTCGGTCAGCTCGTCCTGGAGCTGGCGGACGCGGTCCGCGATGGAATCCGGCTCCGGCGCCGTCTGCAGCCGGTCGGCCAACGTCTCGACGAGGTCGCTCCGCCGCCGTAGGTGAGAAATCGCGCCCTGGCCGGTCAGCGCCTCGATGCGGCGGATTCCAGCCGCCACGCTCGTCTCCTGCGTCATCACGTATGGGCCGATCTGGCCGGTCGCGGCGCAGTGCGTCCCGCCGCACAGCTCCTTGCTCGGCCCCATCGTCACCACGCGGACCTCGTCGCCATACTTCTCGCCGAACAGCGCCATCGCGCCAGTGGTCACGGCCTCCGGGTACGGCATGATCTCCGTCCGCACGAGGAGGTCGTTCAGCACCCATTCGTTCACCGAAGCCTCGACCGCGCGGAGCTCTTCCTCGGTCAGCGGGCGCTGATGATTGAAATCGAACCGTAGGCGGTCGGGCGCCACCAGACTGCCGCGTTGGTTGACCTGCTCGCCAAGGACGTCCTTCAGGGCGCGATGGAGCAGGTGTGTCGCGCTGTGGTTGCGCATCGTGCTCGAACGGCGGGCGGCGTCCACCTCGACGCGGACCTCCGAACCCACCCGTAGATGGCCCTCGATCATCTGCCCGTAGTGGACGATCAAACCGGGGACGGGACGTTGAGTATCCTCCACCCGGAACGTCCCGGTCGGTCCGCCGATCACGCCACGGTCGCCCACCTGGCCGCCCGCCTCCGCGTAGAACGGCGTCGTCTCCAGGGCGATCGCCGCGCGCTGCGGGGCGCTCACGTCGTCCTCCGGCTGGCCATCCACGACGATGGCCACGATCTGGCTGCTCCCTTCGATCCCGCCGTACCCCGTGAAGTTCGTCGCCGGGACCGTCCTGGTTAGATCCGTCCATGCCTCTTCCTCTCCCTTACGGACGAACACGTCCGGAGCTTTGCTGCGCGCCTGCTGTTCGAGCATCGCGCCTTCATACGAAGCGACATCGACAGTCATCCCGCGCTCGGCCGCGACTTCCTGCGTCAGCTCGAGCGGAAACCCGTGCGTATCGTAGAGCTTGAACGCCTCAGGCCCGGGCACCACCTTCTCGCCGCGCCGCTCCAACCGATCCAGCAGATCGTTGAGCATGCGCATGCCCGCGCTCAAGGTCTGACTAAACTTGCGCTCTTCCACCGTGAGCACGTCCACGATCTGGTCGCGGCGAGCCGCCAGCTCATGGTAATGCCCACCCATCAGCTCGATGACCGTGTCGGCCGCTTCCGCCAGGAAGGGACGATCCAGCCCGAGCAGCTTTCCGTGGCGCACGGCCCGGCGCAGCACGCGGCGGAAGATGTAGCCGCGGCCCTCGTTGCTGGGCAGCACACCGTCGCCCGCGAGGAAGACCAGCGCGCGGCCGTGGTCCGCGATCACGCGCAGCGACCGGTCCTGATTAGAGTCTCGTCCATATTCCGTGCCCACGAGCGCCGCGAATTTGTCGATGATGGTGCGAAAGAGGTCGGTGTCGAAGACCGACTCTTTCCCCTGCAGGACCATCGAGAGACGCTCCAGGCCCATGCCGGTGTCGATGTTGCGCTGCTTGAGCGGCGTGCGGTGCCCGTCGGCGTCCTGGTAATACTGCATGAACACCAGGTTCCAGACTTCCAGGTAGCGCTCGCAGCGTTCGCAGCCGGGGGCGCAGTCCGGGTGACCACAGCCCAGCCCCGCGCCGCGATCGTAGTAAATTTCCGAATCCGGCCCGCACGGACCCGACGCACCCGGCGGACCCCACCAGTTGTCTTCGAGGCGGGTGATGCCATCCACAGGGAAGCCAGCCACCTCGTGCCACAGCTGTGGCGCTTCGTCGTCGTCGGGATGGACGGTTGGATAGAGACGGTCTTTCGGGATGCCGTAGACCTTCGTCAGCAGCTCCCAGGCGTACGCAATGGCGTCGCGCTTGAAGTAGTCGCCGACGGAAAAGTTGCCCAGCATCTCGAAGAACGTCAGGTGCGAAGCGTCGCCCACCGAATCGATGTCCGTGGTGCGGAAGCTCTTCTGCACGGAGGTCAGCCTATGGGCGGGCGGCTCCTCCTGGCCGAGAAAGTAGGGGATCATTTGCTGCATGCCGGCGGTCGTCAGCAGCACCGTGGGGTCATTGCGGGGGATCAGCGACGAGCTGGGCACGCGCCGGTGGCCGTGCTCCTCAAAGTAGCGCAGGAATGCGGCACGAATCGCATTCCCGGATTGCGACTGCGTGCCGCTGCTGGCCTTTCTCGCAGGCATGTGTTGGCCCTCGTTATCCATCAGTGAAAGTCAAAGCTGGTAGTCAGCGCGACGGTGGCGTGTTGTCTGATCGACCCGATGGACATCCCCTGCTCACCGGTGCCCGGCCAGAGCGGAGCGGCGCGCGGCGAAGGCCGGCGCGTGGCGATGGCGGGAGTCCGCGACTGAGGCGGGAGGCGCGCCCAAGCCTGGCGGCTGTGGAGGTCCGCGTGAGCCGTCGCAGCTCAGCGCGCACCACGCAGGGAAGCGCTCCATCCGCCACGGCGATGGGTCTACCGCCCATTATACCATTCAGCGGAAGGCAAGCGATCCCGCAGGGTCTGAGTCAGTAACGGTTTGCGAGGAGCCGACACCCCATGCCGCTGGTGACCGAGTCGTACCTTGAGCAAGTGGCCCGCTGGCCGGCGTCGGGACGGCATATCTTGGCCCAATTCGATGCCGCGTCCGTCCTGGTCTACCAGGCGTACCAGCCGCGCATTGGCCGCTTCGCTGCCGCGCACGGCTCCTTGGGCGGCGATGATTTCAGCTTGCAGCGGATGTCGTGGATCAAGCCCAACTTTCTCTGGATGATGTATCGCTCGGGCTGGGGCACGAGGGTCGGACAAGAGATCACATTGGCGGTCCGGCTGCGACGTGCCGCGTTTGATGCGATCCTGGCGGCGGCGGTGCACTCGACGTACACGCCAGAGGTGTATGCGCATGAGGACGTCTGGCGGGAAGCGGTGGCTCGGTCAGAAGTGCGCCTGCAATGGGATCCCGACCACGACCCCGCCGGCGCGCCCGTGATGCGCCGGGCCATTCAGCTGGGCGTGCGTGGTACCATGCTCAGGCACTACGCCACCGACTGGATTCTTGAGATCGAGGACGTGTCGGCCTTTGTGGCGGAGTAGCGCAGCCACGCGCATCTTCCCTTCACACCGCTGCTCACCCCCTCGGAGCGGCGCTATCCTGTCGTCGACCCGGCGGTCGCCGCTCGCTTAGGCGTAGCTCCTCCGGTGGGCCGCGCCGGGACGACTGGCTCAGCCTGATCTGCGCGAGCGCCCCCGCCTTACACGGTGATCACGATCTTGCCCTGCGCGTGTCCTGCTTCCACATAGCGGATCGCCTCAGCAGCCTCACGCAACGGGTAGCATCTCTCTATGACCGGGACGACTTTGCCGGCTTCAAGCAGCTCTTTCACAATCCCCAAATCCTTCTGGGTTAGGTGCGCCATAAGCAGACGCATTTTCTGTCTCCCAGTCCTGGAAATCACCGGCCCCAGGAGCAGGACTTGGAGCAAGGCGCGGTTCAAATACGTGTTGGACGCCCCGACCATCACATAGATTCCCTCAGGGCGTAATGCCCGCCGATACGCCCAAATCGGATGATAGCCGTTCACGCCCAGAATCAGATCGTACCGATGCCCACGCTTGGTGAAATCGTCCTGCGTATAATCAATGACCTGGTCCGCGCCAATCGAGCGCGCCATGTCCACATTCCGCGTGCTGCACACGGCGGTGACGTCCGCCCCGAGTGCTTTGGCAATCTGCACGGCAAACGTGCCCACGGCTCCCGACGCGCCGTTGATCAACACGTGCTGCCCGGACTGAATTTGTCCCAAATCGCGCAGCCCCTGCAGCGCGATGAGTGCCGCCACAGGGACGGCCGCTGCCGCCTCGAAGGTCATCGTCGCCGGCTTCACCGCCACGGTATCTTCCCGCGCACACGCATACTCGGCAAAAGCGCCGACCCCCCGCCCGAAGACGTCGTCGCCGGGCTGAAACTGCGTTACCTTACCGCCGACCGCTTCCACCCGTCCCGCTAGATCAACGCCGAGTCGCTGATCTTTGGGCCTGCGCAGCCCCCTGCCCCCCGTGCGGGCCAGCAGCGGCTTCCCCCTCATGAGATGCCAGTCAACGGCATTGACGGACGCCGCATGCACCCGGACCAATACTTCATTGTCTTTGGGAACAGGTTTCGCTACCTCTGTGAGCTGGAGCACCTCCGGCGAGCCGTAGCGCGTGCGAACAATCGCTTTCATCCGCGAGCCTCCGATGAGATCGCATCCACAGCCTTTCAGGGAGAGCAAGGCCGTGAAGCCGCTCAAGCGGGCGCGCCCGCGAACGAGTGTGCCGCTGATAGTCATGCGCACCGCCCTGGAAGAAGGGTACGCATTAGGGTTACACCCCACCCGCGGCCTGGAACCACGGTCAACCCTCTACTCGTTGAGCAGTGGGAGCGAGATGGTAAAGCGGCTTCCCTGCCCAAGCGTGCTCTGCACCTGAATCGTCCCGCCGTGCTGCTCGACAATACTCAGAGCAATCGAGAGGCCAAGTCCCATCCCCGGTTGGATGCAGGCATTTGGGGCTCGGTAAAAGCGCTCAAAAATCCTGGGCAAATCGTCCTGGGCAATGCCAATGCCTGTATCCGCAATAGTGACGAACAGCTCTCGCTCTTTCCTCTCTCCGATTATTGTGACCTGGCCGCCATCAGGCGTATATTTGCACGCGTTTTCCAAGAGTATCAAAAAGACTTGCTTGAGGTAATCGGCGTTGCCAGAGACGACAGCGTCCTCGAGCGTCTCGAAACCATGACATTGCATGGTGATCTTGCGGTGAGCAGGACATCCCTGGCGATACGCCTCGCCGATGATATCCACAATGAGCAATGGCTGACGCGCAAAAGGTGCGCTGGCATCAGTACGGGCGAGCAAGAGCAGTCGTGTGGTCAGGCGAGCCATGCGCTCCGCCTCTGTGTAGATGTTTTCCAGCGCGTTGGTCTGAAATTCCGGATCGCTCCCCTCCTCTTTCTTCATCAGTTCAAGCGAGGACAGCATGATCGTCAATGGCGTCCGCAGCTCGTGTGCGGCATCCGCCAGAAAGCGCCGCTGAAGATCATTGACTTGCTGCACGTGTTGATACGCCTCTTCCAGAGCGTGCAGCATCCCGTTGAT
>CAYQFU010000075.1:12577-22138 GCA_964416775.1 uncultured Ktedonobacterales bacterium | reverse complement strand
TCCGCAGCAAGGGCGAGGCCGGCACCGGCACCATCGTAGAGGCCGTGCGGCACCTGCGCGCCATCACCGACGGCATTCGCAAGCTGACCGTGCTGCCCGAGGAAGAGCTGATGACCGAGGCCAAGAACCTGGGCGCGCCGTACGAGCTGGTGCGCGAGGTGCGGAAGCTTGGGCGTCTGCCGGTGGTGATGTTCTGCGCTGGCGGCGTGGCCACGCCCGCCGACGCGGCGCTGGTGATGCGGCTGGGCTCGGACGGTGTGTTCGTTGGATCCGGCATCTTCAAGTCATCCGACCCGCTGCGCCGGGCCAAGGCCATCGTCAAGGCGACGACGCACTTCGAGGATCCCAAGATTCTGGCGGAGGTCTCGCGTGGACTGGGCGAGCCGATGCGCGGTATCGAGCTGAACGCCATTCCGGAGCGCGAGCTCATGGCGGCGCGCGGCTGGTAGTGCCGCCGGCAGAGACGGGGGGTTGGCATACGGGCATTGCAGGCAGGGGGCGCGGACAAGCGATGACACGGATCGGCGTGCTGGCGTTGCAGGGCGATTTCCGCGAGCACATCCGGGCGCTGGAGCGTCGAGGGGCCCTGGCACACGCCGTGCGTCTGCCAGAACACCTGGAGGACGTGGACGGTGTCATCATCCCCGGCGGCGAGAGCACCGTGATGGGCAAGCTGATGGTTGAATACGGCCTGGATCACCCCTTGCGGGAGCTGATCGCCGATGGCGTGCCCGCCTGGGGCACGTGCGCCGGGATGATTCTGCTGGCGCGCGAGACGGACAACGCCATGGCTGGGCAGCCGCTGCTGGCGACGATGCACATGCGGGTGTGTCGCAATGCGTTTGGCACGCAGCGCGAGAGCTTCGAGACTGACCTGCGGGTGCCGGCGCTGGGCGATGAGCCGTTTCATGCCGTGTTCATTCGCGCGCCGTCGGTAGAAGAGGCGGGACCGGAGGTCGAAGTGCTGGCGCGCCTCGACGATGCCGGCGACGGCGGCAAGGGAACCATCGTGGCGGTGCGCGAGGGAACACTGCTCGCGACCGCGTTTCATCCGGAGGTGACGCAAGACTCGCGATTCCATGAGTATTTCCTCGACATCGTCCGCGGGGCCAGCCGCTGAGCGTGCCTGGCGACGCGTACGGAGGCCGGGGTCGCCGGCGGTCCTGCGCTCTTCCCTGAGAAGGGTGTTAAAGGTCGCCAAGAAGAGGGCTGCATCGGGATGATACGGCCGATTCTCTACGTCAATCTACCAGCAGTCGTGTATGCGCTGGACCGCCACGTGCGGTCCCGGCGGGGCGAATTCGCCAAGTTTATCTGCGCTCCGGATGCGGAGGAGCCGCGGAGCGGGTTGACGTCTCTGCTGAATGCCCTGGTGCTCATCAACCCCACCGCGCTGACATGGATCTGCGAGGACCGCTGGCGACTATTAGGGCTGGCGCAGGCGCGCCGGCGCGGCAACCAGAGCGCGTGGGATCTGGCCTATCTGGCGGCGATCACGCCGTCGCCCCTGCAAGCGGATACGCCGCCGACGAGCGAAGTGCTGCTGGAGCTGCTGCAGTACGCGCTGGACGCGGCGATCATGCGGGGAGTCCAGCGAGTGTTCGCCTGCGTGGACGATGATTGCCACGAGATGGAGCTGTTCGCTCGGGCGGGCTTCCAGCGATACGCGCGCGAGCTGCATTACTGGCTGCCCCGCAATCCCACCCATGCGGAGCTGGACGCGATGAGCGCGGCGGCGGGTGAGAGCGCAAGCAGCGCGCCGGAACACCTGGGGCTCCGGCACTGGCACCGCCACGATGACTGGGGCTTGCTCCGTCTCTACGACGCGAGCACCCCGCGGCGCGTGCAGACCGCCGAATGTCTCAATAGCGAGGAATTTATTTATACGCGCGCCGCCGGAGGCCGCATGTGGTCGCTGCCAGTGGTAGAGCCACGTGTGCAGGCGTTCGTGAACGACCGCGGGGTGCGTCTGGGCGGTTGGTTGAGGCTGCGCCACGGGCGCGGCTCACAGCCCCATCAGCTCTGGCTGATGGCACACCCGGAGGAGGCCGAGCTGGCTGGGCCGTTGTTGCGCTTTGGACTGCGGCAGCTCGCAGGAGCGCAACCGAGACCCGTCCTGTGTCAGGTGCGCGAGTACGAGGGGGCGGTCATCGATGCGCTCCGTGGGGCCGGCTTCGAGCATTCGGCCACGCGTGCGCTATTGGTCCGCCATCTGGTGATGCGCGCGCTGCGCACGGTCCCCGCGATTGAGACTCGTGTGGCGTACGGCGTGAAGGGGCTGGGAACAGCTCACTCACGCATGGACAAAGGTGGAAAAGCACTCTATGCAAGAAACGATCACTGACGATCTCGATGCCCTGCTGACGACGCTGCCGCCCCGCATTCGCGAGGCCATCGCACAGATGAAGGATCGGGCAGACCTCCTGGAGATCGTACTGGACCTCGGGCGCCCGCCCGAAGGCCGTTTCCCCAACCGGGAAGTGATCTTGAGTGAGAGCGTCGTAAGCGAGGAGGATCTGGCGTACGTCACGGGGCGGATCGGCACCTTTGGCGACGACAACCGGGCGGGGATTGGGCGCACGCTGCACCGCATCAGCGCCATCCGCAATCGCCGCGGCCAGGTGGTGGGGCTGACCTGCCGCGTGGGCCGGGCGGTGCGCGGCACGGTGGCGTTGATCCGCGATGTGGTCGAACAGGGCCGCTCCATCCTCATCCTGGGCCGGCCGGGGGTGGGCAAGACCACGCTGCTGCGCGAGGCGGCACGGGTGCTGGCCGACGAGCTGGGCAAGCGGGTGGTGGTGGTGGACACCTCCAACGAGATCGCCGGCGATGGGGATGTGCCGCATCCGGGCATCGGCCGGGCGCGGCGCATGCAGGTGGCGCGCACGGTGGAGCAGCACCGGGTGATGATCGAGGCGGTGGAGAACCACATGCCCGAGGTGGTGGTGATCGACGAGATCGGCACGGAGCTGGAGGCGCAGGCGGCGCGCACGATCGCGGAGCGGGGGGTGCAGCTGATCGGGACGGCGCATGGGCGCACGCTGGACAACCTGTTGGTGAACCCGACGCTGGCGGATCTGGTGGGGGGCATTGGGGCGGTGACGTTGGGGGATGAGGAGGCGCGGCGGCGGGGGACGCAGAAGACGGTGTTGGAGCGCAAGGCGCCCCCCACCTTCGACGTCCTCATCGAACAGGAAGAGCGTCACCTCGTCGGCGTGCACCACGATGTTGCCGGGGCAGTGGACGCTCTGTTGCGCGGTGAGGCGCCACAGCGTGAGATGCGCGAGCGCCAGCCGGATGGCAGCATCCGGCGGTGGGTCGAATTTGCGCCGCGGGCCGCGCGAGCCGACGGGGTCGGCCTACCGACGCGTGAGCAGCCGGTGCGGCGCGAGGAGCGCGCAGCTGGTCGGCGTGGGCCACGCGCTGGAGGCGCCGGGCCGATGGTCGGCAGCAGCCTGCGGCCACCGTGGTGGGAAGAGCGCCGCGACACGACGCGTGGACTCGGCGGCGATCCGGCGCGTCGTGACGGATCCAGCGGCAGGTGGCTCGATCCGGAGCTGGCTGGCGGCGCACTGGCGCAGGATGACGAGCAGGATGTGTACGGCGGCGAGCGCAGTGAGCATGATGGGACGCAAGGTGATGGCGCGACGGAAGACCGGCGGACCCTGCGCCGGCGGCGCATCTACCCGATGGGGATCAACCGCAACCACCTGGAGCAGGCCATTCGCGAGCTCGGGGTGCCCGCGGTCATCAGCCGGGACGAGCGTGAGGCCGATGCCGTGATGGTGCTGAAGAGCCTGTATCGCAAGCAAGGCGATCGCGTGGACGCATTCCAGTCCGCGGGGCTCCCGGTGTACATTCTGCGCACGGCCGCGGTGGACAGGCTGCGCGAGGCGCTGGCCGATCTGTACCGCGTGGATCTGGACCGGGCGCGCCCGGCTGTGGGGGAGGACACCGCCTCAGACCTCACCTCGCCGCCGTACGCGTAGCGACGACGATGAGGGCGCTCCTGCACTCACGTCAATAGGTGGCCGACAGCACTGCTGACGTGGCGCGTGACATCCCATCCCTGGCTCAGCGAGTTTTCCTCGCCGGTATAGACCGAGATGATATACGTCTCAGAGCCGAGCGTGACGATGCCAGAGGAATTCATGGCCCACAGGCCGTCGGGTCCGGAAACCCAGCCATCTTTCATGGCGACGGTGGCACCAGTGGGCGCGGTGTCGCCGACACCAACCTGCTGATCGGACTCGACATTCTCCATGAGATTCAGCGCCAGGTTGCGGTCCTGCGGCGTCAGCACTTTGCCACCATGCAGCAGGGCGAGTACCTGGACCATCGTGAGCGGGGTCATGGTGCTCCAGCCCCACGTGCCTGGCGACGGATTGAGGCCGCCGACGCCGATCGAGCTCATGAAGGCGGCCATGCCGGGTGCATCGCCGATTTCCTCGTAGAGCGCCTGCGCCGAGTCGTTATTCGAGTTTTCAATCATGGTCGTCAGCAGAGACATTTCATTGCTATTGGGCTCTCGGCCCTGCGCTTCGAGCTGCGTGAGGAGAGCCACCATGATTTCCACTTTGATGGAGCTGCCGATGATGAAGGCTCCCTGTGGGTTGTATTCGTACGTGATGCCGCGGGAGACGTCGTAGACCACGGCTCCAACCTGGCCGCCGAGGTTGGAGAGGTAGCCTTCGAGGTCGGGATCGAGCGCGTCGAAGCTGGCCGTGGGCATGCCTCGAACTGGGCTGAAGCTGAGGGCGGAGGATGGCAACCAGCCGCTGCCCAGGCGATGAGGATTCTGCCACTGGACCTGGTACCAGAGGGTGCCATTCACCCAGGTGGCATTCGAGGTGAGGGTGAGCGGGAAGCTCGATCCAACGTGCGCCGCTGCGTTGGCGGTGTGGTCGGCATCGGCCAACACAGCGGTGGCGGCGGTGACCCAGACGGGGGTGCCGCCGCCGATGTGCACGCTGGGGGGGCCGTACGTCTGGAGATAGTCGATGCCGACGGCCAGGGGCTGAGGCGTGGCAGGCTCGCTCGCTCCGGGATGGGTTGCGAGCATCAACGCGCCGTGCTCGAAGAGCTGGACGGTCACCTGCTGGGGGCCTCCAGACCCGCCGGCGCAGCTGGTGGTCAGCGCCTCGGTCAGGGGCGTGCCGAAGTCGGTGAGCCAGCCGTCCGGGGCGAAGGTAGATTGCGTGAGGGCCTGCCAGAAGGGGGCTGGAATCATGTGGCCCATGACCTGGCCGGAGCGCGTCTTTTCGGGAATGAAAGTGCCGTCCGGCCCGCTGGGGAAGTTGGGCTGATACCATGCAGGTGCGGGGATGCGATAGCCCGGCTGGGAGGCGCGGCGCAAATCCACGTACGTGAGCGTGGAGCCCTGACCGCCGATGGGGACGCGGCTACCAGCGGCCACGAGCGCCTGCAACAGGGATAGCTGGGTCACGCCGGTCGCCGAGTCCTGGGTACCGGTCGCCACGAGGGCATCGATGCGCTCCTGCTCCGCGAACAGGTCGGGATCATTCACGGAGTGGCGTGAGGCGCCGCGCAGCGACGCATCTGGCTCGAACAGGGCGCCGGCGACAAAGAACTGGATCCAGCCTCCGGCGACTGGCACGGCGGGAGTGACGGCCTGGCCGAGCAATGTAGCGCCTTGATGGGCAGCGAAATAGGGCTGGAAGATGGCGGCGGTGTCGGCGCGGGGCGTGACAAACGCGGCTCCGGCGGGATCAGGAGTGACTTCGGGGAGATTCGGCTGAACGGCCTTCGCAACCCTAACCGCTTGCGACCGGACGTGGTGCGCGATCCGCAGCGCTTCGAGTGACGTGCCCGCCGCGAGGCCGACGACGATCGTGGCGAGGCCGAACATCGACAGAACCTGACCAGTGACATGAGCTGGACGCTTCGAGCGAGACTTCCAGCCAACCTGCCCAGGCATGCTGGACGTGGGCATGCGGGACAACTCAGATTCCCCCACCGTATCACCCTCTCATTCACCACCCCGAATCTGGCGCGCAGAGATGGCAATTACCGTGCCATTGTCGCCCTGGCTCAGGTTCGATAGCAATAGCACGGCCATTTATCGAGTAGGCAACCATATTGTGGCAGCGAACGGGACCGACGAGGCGCACCAGGCAACCATTCTGGGGTACGCCTGGCCCGCCGCGAGGGAGGCCAATGTATTACAGGTATGCTACAATTGCGGCTGTCCAGAGCGGCGGACCGTTCAGGCGCGGCTGGTCTGGCGCGGGCTGCACGAGTATGCCTCGCTCACAGGCGGGGTGTGGGGAAGCATGGTGACGGCGTGGCACGTACCGCGACTCCGGCGACGATGGGGCGTGTTGTGCCGGCGCGGCATGCGCGGCCGGCCGGTGGCGTGCGCTTCGACTGGGCACTGGTGCTGCTATGCGCCTGGCCGCTCGGGGGAGCCTATCTCGATGCCTGGGCGCACAATCACATCCGGCTGGAGACGTTCTTCACGCCCTGGCATGCTGTGCTCTACTCTGGATTCCTCGCGTATGTAATTGGCTTACTTGCCGTGCTGGTGGCGAATCGGCGGCGGGGGTTCGCCTGGGGGCGGGCGCTGCCCCAGGGGTACGGGCTCTCGCTGCTGGGCATTGGGCTGCTGGCGGTGGGTGGTCCCGGCGATCTGCTCTGGCATCTGGCGTTCGGCATCGAGCTGCGGCTGGATGCCGCGCTGAGTCCCACGCATCTGCTCCTGGCTGGGGCGATTGGGCTGATTGTGAGTGGGCCGCTGCGTGCAGCCTGGCACCGTAAGAGGAACACGTCGGGCAATGGCTGGATTGACCAGTTGCCCATGCTGCTGTCGCTGACGTTCACCCTGTCACTGATCACGCTCATCACGCAGTTCACGCATCCGTTCGTGCGCCCCTGGGCGGCCATCAGCGAGGAGACGCTGAATCAGGCATATGGGCAGCAGTTGGGGATGCTGGGCATCGTCGTGCAGACGGGCCTGCTCATGGGAGCGGTGCTGTTGGCGATGCGCCGCTGGCAGTTGGTGCCCGGGGCGCTGACGCTGGTCTTCACGGTGAACGCGGGCTTGCTGAGCCTGATGCAGGATCAGTATCGGTTCATTCCGGTAGCGCTGGCGGCAGGCGTGGTGGCGGATCTGCTGGTGTGGTGGCTGCGTCCGTCCGTCACTCGTCCGGCGGAGCTGCGCTTCTTCGCGTTCGCCGTGCCCGTCGTGCTGTATCTGCTGTATTTTGCCGCGCTGATGCTCACGGGAGGCATCTGGTGGACCATCCATTTCTGGGTGGGCACAACGGCGCTGGCGGGCGTGGTGGGCTGGCTGCTGAGCTATCTCGTGGTGCCGCCCGCCTGGCCGGCTGAGAATTGATCGCGGCGAGTCACAGGAACCAGACGCGATGGCGCGCCGCGCCAGAGAGTCGATAAATGACGGCGACCGGCGGAACGAGCAACGTCGCCAGCAGCAGCTCCAGGAGATCGCGCGGATGGTCAGAGGTGTCGCGAGCAGCGCGCACAAAGCTGACGAGCGTCAGTGCCAGCCAGGCAAGGCCACCGCCGCGCGCCAGCGGGCGGCGCCGCATGAGGAGGCCCGCCAACGCCGCCAGGAGCAGGCTTGTGGCGACGTAATGGCCGAGCGGAGGCCGGCGACGAATGTAGCGCTGATACAGATCGGGATGTTTGCGATAGAGCAAGGCTTCGCTCAGATGCATGCTCTGCCTGCGCAAGGCGGCGAGCCGAGTCGTGGCCGGCCGCTCGTGCACGACGACGGCTCTCGCGGCGGTACAGAATCGCGCTCCGGCGCTAATCGCCGCCATGGCGAGGTCCACGTCGTCATGCATGCCGGACGCGAAGCGCTCGTCGAAGCCCTTGAGGCGATCGAGCAGGGTGCGGCGATAGAAGACATTGGCGCTGGACCACGGCACCTGCACTTGCTCGGCGGCCTCGCGCATGGGGGCGGGCGGTCGCGCGGGCAGCGGGACGACCACCTGGCCGCCGATCACGTCCACTGAAGGATTGAAACACTCGGCGGCCGCCGCGATCCATTCGGTGCTGGGAATGACGGAATCGAGCGTGAACCCGACGAGCTCGCCGCGGGCATGACGCCAGCCACGGTTGCGCGCGGCGGCGATGCCATGGCTGGCGGGGCAAGGGGCATAGCGCAGGCGCAGCCCATGGCGACGGCGCGCCAGCGACGCGACGACCGCCGCGGCGCCGCGGTCAACGGAGTCGCCGACGACGACCACTTCCATGCGCTGGGGAGGATAGGTCTGGGCGGCGAGCGCTTCCACGCATTTGCGCAGAGATGCATTGCCGGCGCGAGCCACCACGACGATGGTGACGTACGGCAGCTGGGCAGTGGCGTGCTCGGATTCCTGAGTGTCTTGCAGTGTGTGGTGGGCGCGAGCGCCGTTCATCTGCGCGGCCGGGGGGGCGCCGGACGCGAGGCCCTGCGCTGCATCATCGGAATCGTCGTCGTGCCAGACGTGCGAAATGTGGTGCACTCAGCGAACCTCCCCGGACAGAAACGCGGGCGGTGCGGCTTGTGACGGGTTCGGATGAGATGGTTCGCGCCGCACTAGCGAGCATCCGGCGGATACTCCGGCGGAGCAAGGCGCGCGTGATCTGGATAGAGCCTGGTGCGGGCGCTGCTCGCTCGCCAGCGGGTCGCCCTGTGCTGCTTGCCGCAAGATGCGGGCCGAACGAGATTGCGTGTCAGTCCCGCGCGGAGTTGGCCGCGGGGGACCTATCAGCGGTGTCGGTGTCGCCAAGCCCCTGGGCAGCTTCGACGGCGATGCGCACGCGGGCGCGCTCGTTGCGCAGAGACTCAGCCATGTGCTGCAAGAGCTTATCGCCGTCGTTGGTGAGCCGGATCTGGACGACGCGGCGGTCGCTGCGGTTGGCGTCCTGGACGCGCACAACGAGGCCTCGCGTCTCGGCACGATTGACGAGCCCAATGACGGCGTTGTGACGCACCTGAAGACGCTCGGCGAGCTCGGTGATGTTGGCCCAGTCTCGCTCGGGGAACCCTTTGATGGCCAGCATCAGGAGATACTGCTGCGGCGAGATGCCGTGCCGCCGGGCCTCCAGCTCCGTGAAGCGCGCGAAGCGACGGAGCGCGTGGCGCAGCTCGGCCAGCCGCTCGTAATCCTGCTTGGTGAGTGGTAGCTCGGCGGCGGATTGGCTGGCCCGCTCCGCTTTCGGCTGCGCAGCTCGCCGCACACGCGAGCGCGGCGCCGGCTGTCCACTTTGCGTATGCTGGTTGGGCGTTGCCGGCTGATCGCCCGGCGTGTGGGCAGTCATGGCGCTTCTCTCCTGAGTGAGGATATCGGCGTGGATGTTCGCTGTGGGTACAAGCTGTGCCAGCGCATTCTATCGCGGCTCGCCTCATCGATCATGCGAGGCGTAAGGAGAACTGCGACGTGTGCCGCGCACTGGGACGAACAACGGTCTGTTCTTCTACAATGCCATCATACGGCCAGCCTCCGCTCACGTCAAGCATGGGTACGAGGTTTGGGACCAGCCGACAGACACGTGGAGGCGCCACGGTCATCCGCATGCCACTCGTGGCAGCGT
>CAYQFU010000075.1:10422-12477 GCA_964416775.1 uncultured Ktedonobacterales bacterium | reverse complement strand
AGCCGACAGACACGTGGAGGCGCCACGGTCATCCGCATGCCACTCGTGGCAGCGTCGAGCGCGGCGCTATGGTGCGCGGCGCTATGGTGCGCGGCGCTATGGTGCGCGGCGCTATGGTGCGCGGCGAAGGCGCCGATGGCGGCATGGCGCGGCGTCACCGGCCCTATGCCGGCGCGAGAGCGGATCGAGCGGTCTATTTGTGCGATCAGCGCATGGAAGATGGTCGGCCGCTCTGGCCATAGTTGACGAATACGGTCTTGAGCTCGGTGAAGAAGTTCAGGCCCTCCTCCGACATTTCGCGGTCGCCTACGCCGGTGCGCTTGGTGCCGCCAAAGGGGAGCTGCGCCTCGCCGCCGACAGTGGCCTCGTTGATGTGCACCATGCCGACTTCGGCATCTTCGACGAAGCGCATGGCGGTATCGATGTCTTGCGTGAAGATGGAGGCGGCAAGGCCGTATTCGACCTGATTGGCGATCTCCAGGGCCTCGGCGAGCGAATCGGCGGTGCTGACGGCGAGCACAGGACCGAAGACCTCCTCGCGGAAGATGCGCATGTCGGGATGAACGCCATCGAAGATGGTGGGCTCCACAAAGTAGCCTGGCAAGCTCTCGGCTTGGCGTCCGCCGCGCACGAGCCGGGCGCCCTCATCGCGCGCCACGCCGATGAACGTGACGTCGGTGTTCAGCTGGGTCTCGTCCACGGCAGGCCCCAGGTCGGTGGATTCGTCGAGTCCGGGACCAATCTTCATGGCTGCGGCCAGCTCGGCGACGTGCTCGACCAGGGCGTCTTTGATGTGAGGATGCGCGACCACGCGCGAGGTGGCGGTGCAACGCTGGCCGGTGGAGGCGAAGGCGCCAGAGGCAATGGCGGCGGCAGCTTTCTCCAGATTGGCATCCGGCAGCACGATGACGGCGTTCTTGCCGCCCATTTCACACGTCACTTTGGCGCCGCGGCGCGCTGCCTGCGCGTAGAGGGCTGAGCCGACGGCGTTGGAGCCAGTGAACGAGATGGCACGCACATCCGGATGATCCACGATGGCGTTGCCCACTTCGCCGCCGGGCCCGACGACGAGGTTGAAGACGCCGGGAGGCAGCCCCGCCTCCTCGTAGATGTCGGTGAGGATGGCGGCGGTGGCGGGGGTAAGGGCGGCGGGCTTCATCACCACCGTGTTGCCGGCCACCAGGGCAGGGGCGGACTTCCAGCAGGGGATGGCCCAGGGGAAGTTCCAGGGGGTGATCAGGCCGACGACGCCGAGCGGGCGGCGGATGGTGTAGGTGAAGGTGTCGCGGGCCTCGGCGGGGAGGGTGCGGCCGCTGACACGGAAGCCCGCGCCGGCGTAGTACTCGAGGACGGCGATGCCGCGGGTGACCTCGCCACGGGCTTCGCGGATGATTTTGCCTTCCTCGCGCGTCATGGTTTGGGCGATCTCTTCGGCGCGCCGGCGGGCAATGTCCGCCGCGCGCCAGATGATGCGCCCGCGCTCGGGACCGGGCGTTTCGCGCCAGGCGCGGGAGGCGGCCTTGGCGGCATCCACGGCGCGGGCAGCGTCGGCGGCGGTGGCGGCGGGAAATTCGGCGATGACGTCGCTGGGGTCGGCGGGGTTGAGGTTGCGCAGCACACGCGAAGACTCGGGATGGAACCAGCGGCCATTGACGTAGGAACCTGTGTTCACGGTGCCCTCCCTGTGGCGCATGCGGCGCAATTGGCGTATTGCGTCTGTGGTTTACTCGATGTGGCGTCAGTCTACTACCGGACCGTGGGCCGCCGCAAGCGGGAGGGAGCGTCGGAGGCGGCGCGGGAGCGCGCGAGCCGAGCGGCGTTACGAAGACGCCGTCGCGAAGGCCGGCGTCAGCGGCAGGCTGAACGAGAACGTCGCGCCGAAACCGGGCCGGCTCTCGACCCAGATGCGGCCGCCAGCGATCGCGCGCCATGATGGGAGCCACGATGGCGTGCTCGGCGCCAGCGACGCGGGCGAGCTCAGCGGCCGCGTGCGCGGAAAGATGGGGGACGAGGGGTGCGAATACGGCGGCGAAGTCCGCGATGGAGATGGCCTTG
>CAYQFU010000075.1:0-10322 GCA_964416775.1 uncultured Ktedonobacterales bacterium | reverse complement strand
ATGGGGGACGAGGGGTGCGAATACGGCGGCGAAGTCCGCGATGGAGATGGCCTTGCCGGTGGCGAGTGTGGTGTCGAAGGGGCAGATGGCGGGGATGACGGAGCCGGGCAGAGTGGTGCCCAGCACATGATCCATCTCGCGCTGCGCGGCAGGCTCCGGGCTGGTGGCGGCGATGCGCAGCCGGTCGTCGGCGTCCAGCATGGCGATGTGGGCGAACAGACCGCAAGCGCGCAGGGTATCGCCGACGATGGTAAAGAGAGCCTCGGGGGTGGCAGAGGTAGCCGGCTCGTGCAGACGCGGCCCGAGCGCCGCAAGTGTACGCAGCAGGGCGATGGTGGCGGAATCCTGTGTCCCGCGGCTGGCGGCATCCGTGCTCATGGAGGCATCTACTGGCTGTTCTGACATAGGTCGGTGGGTGCCCTCAGGCGGGAGTAAAGCACCCGATTTTTGGCGGCGTCAACGTGATGCAACGTGATGCAATGTGATGCAATGTGATGCAACGTGACGCGGCGCGACGTGCGGAAGGGACAGGAGCGGCCTGGCACGCAACCTGCCAGGGTGTCCAGGGTGTACAGTGGGCGCGTGCGCCCATGTGTAGGAGGTAGAAGATGCCATACGACACACTCGAAGAACTGCCTGAGTCGGTGCGTGACGTGCTCCCCAAGCATGCTCAGGAGATCTACCGCGCGGCATTCAACAGCGCATGGGACGAGTACAAGGAACCGCGGGAGCGCAGGGGGAGTGAATCGCGCGAGGAGGCAGCACACAAGGTGGCCTGGGCTGCCGTCAAGCACCAGTACGACAAGGACGAGAAGACGGGCCACTGGAAGCCCAAAGCGGGCGACTAGTCAGGAACTTGAGCGCACTGCTGGCACTGGACTTGCCCATACACAGGATATGGGGAGCTCGCGATTCGCAAGCAGGAAGCGACTTGCCGGCCACGATGCCGTCACTGGGCGGCCGCTCGCTGGACGAGCGCCGAACGGGCGCTGTCGGACATCGCGCGATGGATGAGCGTGCCGACAAGCCAAAGGACGTGGAGCTCGTTGCCTCTCCGCGCCCGGCAAGGATCGCCGGGCGTTCCTTTTGCAGGACGCGTGCTGTTTGGTAAGCATGTGCGATGCGTGACCACGAGGAAAGGAACATCATGGCTGAATTGAGTGGCTATCGTGTGGCGATTCTGGCGACCGACGGCTTCGAGGAGTCGGAGCTGACGGAGCCCGTCAAGGCGCTGCGCGATGCCGGGGCGCAGGCGGACATCGTCTCGCCCCACAGCGGGCAGATCCAGGCGTTCAGGCACTTCGACAAGTCCATTATGGTGCAGGTGGACCGCACGCTCGACCAGGTCAGCGCGGATGAGTACCACGCGGTAGTGCTGCCGGGCGGTGCGCTCAACGCGGACCAGATGCGGATCGTGCCAGAGGTGCAGCGGTTCCTCCAGGCCACGGACAAGGCCGGCAAGCCCATGGCCGTAATCTGCCACGCCCCGTGGGAGCTGGTTTCGGCGGGGCTGGTGCGCGGGCGCACGTTGACGAGCTGGCCGACGCTGCAGGACGACATCCGCTGCGCGGGCGGCAACTGGGTGGACCGCGAGGTAGTGGTTGACGGCACCCTGGTGACGAGCCGGAAGCCGGACGATCTCCCTGCGTTCAATCGGGAAATGGTGAAGCTGTTCAGCTCGCGACGTCCGCAGGGGGCGGCGCGCTGAGGACCAGGCGCGCGGCCATCACGCGGACGGCGCGCCTTGCCATGTGGGCGATCGGCCTGCCAGCAGGACTGGCAGCTGCCGGTCGCTTTTGTGTATGTGGCGGGTGCCGGCCTGATGAGTGCCGGTCGCGCCGGCTGGACGGCGATCGAGTCCCGCGTGGCGCCCCCCTACGCAGCCGGCTGGGTCGTCGCCCGGACCGCCTGCCAGACGGGCCGCCCGGATCTCATCCGCTCACCGCGCCTCGCCCTGGCCCATGTCTGCGACGGCATGGCGTGGTGATGCGCCCTCAACCTGTTACGACACGGTGAGGGGCTGTGACCAGGGTGTAAGGTGGGGCGCATACCCTCCTACTTAGAGGGGGGTACCGTTTGCCAACATTGCAAGCGGCTACCCGCGCATGCAGCGTCGGAACTCATCCTGTAGGTCGAGTGCCCCCGGCCTGGTACTAGCCGAGAGGCCAGAGCAACACATACGGCAAACAGGCACAAGCCAAGGCGCCAGAACAGCGTCAATTGCCAGCAGGGGGATGTGCACCATGACGACAGATAGCGACGAACATGCGCTTGCCGCAGAACCACACGACGAGCTGAGTAGACGACGTTTTCTTCAAGGCACGGCACGCGCCCTTGGCGCGGCGCTGGCATCTGCTGGCATCTATGAGCTGATCGATACCATTGCTCAACCACCCCAGCGGCCTGCTTTCGCTGCTCCTCAGCCCTGGCCCGAGGAACAATATGTCCTCGAGAACGTTCAGGTGATCATGGACAATGGCTCAGGTGTGAACAGCAGCAATGGCACGATTGCAGTTTTGGTCCATCCATTGCATAATCACGTCATCACTGCTAGATTGAATGCCCCGGCCAATGCTACAGCCCTGCAGGCGGCGCAGCACCAGCTTGAATCCGTCCTCCTGGGCCTGGAACAGCAGTTTTCGCCCACTCCCACTGGATTGGGCGTCGCGTTCGCCTGGGGACTCCCCTACTTCCATCACTACGTCCCCAGCCTGGGTAAAACGTCGAGTTTCTTCCCGGCCGGGACACGCTACCCCGCGTATCTGCCGGTCGACTTGGTTACCTCCAAGCTAGAGGGCCATACCGTGTATGCCGTCCAGGAAGCTATGACGTTCCCCAGCGATCAGCCGCCCGCTGGCTTTGGACCGGTTCACCTGGAGCAGAACGATGTGGCCGTGGTACTGCGCAGTGATTCGCTCACGAATGTCATGGAAGGCATGAACGCCATTTTCGGGACGGGCAGTAACCGAGCGGGCAATCTGTTCACCGTGACGAGTATCCGCAGAGGCTTCGCCGGGGGCGGTTTCTATGGGCATCAGAGCCTGCCGAGCAAGCTGGCGCTGGCGGCGAATATTCCCGGCGCGAAGTCGATCCCTCCTCATGCTGAGCTCTTCCTCGGCTTCACCAGCACCCTGCAGTCGAATATGGGCCCGGGCATCATCGCCAATCTGGAGACCCTCCCGGGGGTCACCGATCAGTGGCCCCACGGCTACTTCCGACAGGGGACGACCATGCAACTTTCGCACATGTTTCAAGACCTGGGTACCTGGTACGGAAGTGGGCCGGGGAACTTCTCCCCGTATGCTGATCGCGTCCAGGCGATGTTGCAGCCCGGCCTCTCGCCCGCACCGGCGCCGGGGACGCTCACCCTCGATCCGCCAGGTCAAAGTGAGGCCGATGTGACGCATGGGGTTCAACAGTACCACGCCTACGGCCACAGTGGGAGCATGGCGCAGGTGGACAGCACGACAGCGCCGACGACCAGCAACTACGGCGTGGCCTACCCGACGGGGACGACCATCCCCGTGCGCGGCGATTTCGACACGCTGGACAATCCGTTCTACTACACTTCCGATCCGACGGCAAACCACTACAGCAGCAAGCCGGCCGCAGGGCTGCACTTCATCATCTTCCAGCCGACGATTGCAATCTTCAATAGCGTTCGGCTCGCGATGGATGGGCACTATTCCAATCAGACCCTCCCTATCGCACCGCGCTCCCCCCACGCCGGCATTAACTCAGTCCTGTTCACGACCCACCGGCAGAACTTCCTGGTTCCACCGCGCCGCCATCGCTCCTTCCCGCTCGCCGAGTTCCTGACCTGATACCGACTGAGCGAGACCGCTGAGGAACAACGGCGTGCCAACGCCGAGATCACTGCACAAGCGGGTGGCGAGGCTATCCGTCGCACAAGCCACCGGCGCGCAATACCTGTCGTCACTGCCGTGCCTGTTCAGATTATTGCGGGGAGATCTTGAGCACCTTTTCGGCGTTGCCATGCGCAATTTTCTCTTTGTCGGCCGGACTGATCGGGGCTTGCTCGAGAAACGTTCGCGCTTCATTCCCCGCGACAAAGGGATAGTCCACCGCGTACATGATGCGATCCGCCCCCATGATCTGCAGGGTGAGCAAGAACGGTGGCAGGGTGAACATGCCGCTCGGTGTCACATACATCTGTTGCAGAAAGTAGTCCGCGACAGGCCGTTGCAGGTATTTTGCGGCTGGCGTCAACGCCTCATTCACGCGTTCCAGGTAGAAGGGGATCATTTCGCCCCAGTGGCCGAGGATGAGTTGTAGACGGGGAAAGCGATCAAAGACGCCGCCCAGGATCATACGCAGCGCATGGATGCCTGTCTCCATATGCCACCCCCACCCGAAGGTCGCAAAGCTGGCACTGACCGCGGGATCAAAACCCGCATAGTAGGCATCCTGCACGACTTTGGGGGGGAAGGTAGGATGCAGGTAGATGGGAACATCCAGCGCGGCGGCCGCTTCGAGAATGGGATGAAATGACGGATCATCCAGATAGCGATCATTGGTCCGCCCGGTGATCAATGTGCCTTTGAAGCCAAGCGTGTTCACAGCCCGTTCTAATTCGGCGGCAGCGGCTGTGGGATCAGGTGTTGGGAGGGTCGCAAAACCAGCAAACCGATCAGGATGAGCCTGGATGGCCGCCGCCAGTTGGTCATTGGCAGCGCGCGCCAGCGGGACGGCCTCGGCTGCCGGGACTCCCTGTATTCCCGACGAGGGATACGAAAGGACCTGGACATCGACGCCCATGGCATCCATATGGCGCAAGCGATCTGCGCCCAGATCTTCCAGCTGGGAGTCGGGTGCGTCATAGGCCGGCAAGTGAAACCCATCGGCGAACCCCGGGATGATATTTGATACCGCTTTCTTGATATCAGCAAGCTGGAAGTGCTCTTCAAGTGCGATGATCTTCATCTCATTCCCGTTTCCTGCTTCATGCTCTGCTTTCACACGTCCTGCTGGCATGCGCCACGGCGCATTCGCCGTCCCGTAGCGGCGAGTGCGCCGTGGCTCTCACATGGACGTGTGCGCGGTGATCAGCCGATCAGGCGCTTGACGGCCGCAACGATGTGGCTGGCGCTGATGCCGGCGGCGTCCATCAGCTCGTTGGGCTTGCCGGAGCCGGGCATCTGACGCACGGCGAGCTTGATGACGCGCGGGAGTCCGCCGGAGCCGGCGGGCGTGTCGTCGGTGCCGACAAAGGCGTCCAGCACGGCGTCGCCCAAACCACCCTCGAACCAGTGGTCCTCGGCCACGACGAGCCGGCCGCCGGTGTCGTTCGCCGCCGCTTGCAGCGTCTTGACGTCGATCGGCTTGACGGAGTAGGCGTCGATGACGCGGATGGCGATACCCTGGGCGTTGAGCTGGTCGTAGGCTTTGAGCGTCTCATGCAGTGTAATGCCAGCGGCGATGACGGCCACCTGATCGCGGTCGGAGCCGCGCACGACGCGGCTGCCGCCGATGGGGAAGCGCTCGTCGGGGGCGTAGAGGATGGGCGTCTTCTCGCGCGTAGTGCGCAGGTAGACGATGCCGCTGCGGTCGGCCATCTGGGCGACGAGCTGCGCGGTCTGGTTGGCGTCGCACGGGTAGAGGACGGTGCTGCCGTGGACGGCGCGCATCATCGCCAGGTCTTCGAGGGCCATCTGGGACGGGCCGTCTTCGCCGATGCTGACGCCCGCGTGCGAGCCGCAGAGCTTGATGTTGGCCTGGGAGATGGCGGCCATGCGGATGAAGTCGTACGCGCGGGTGAAGAACGCGGCGAAGGTGGAGGCGAAGGGGTTGTAGCCGCGCACTTGAAGGCCCACGGCGGAGGCGACCATCTGCTGCTCGGCGATGTACTGCTCGAAGAAGCGCTCGGGGAAGGCATGGGCGAAGACTTCGGCGAAGGTGGAGTTGCTGACCTCGCCGTCGAGGGCGACGATGTCGGCGCGGGCAGCGCCCAGCGCCTTGAGCGCGTCGCCATAGGCGCTGCGGGTGGCGACGGAGGTGCCAGACTCATAGCGTGGCAGCCGCAGCACACCCTCGACCTCGATCTTCGCGGGCTGGCCAGGGGGAGGTGTGTGGACCTGCACGACGATATGACGCTCGCCACCGAGCTCCTGAATAGCCGATTGCGCGGCGTCCGGGGGGAAGGCCTTGCCATGCCAGCCGCCGATGTTTTCGACGGACTTGACGCCCTTGCCCTTGATGGTCCGGGCGATGATGAGGGTGGGTATGTCGCGGGGCTGGATAGCCTCGGCGTAGGCGGCGTCGATGGCGGCGAGGTCGTGGCCGTCGATCTCGATGGTGTGCCAGCCGAACGCGCGCGCACGCGCGGCATAGGCGTCGCCGTTCCATTCGAGCTCGGTGGGGCCGCGCTGGCCGAGGCGGTTCATGTCGAGGATGCCGATGACGTTGTTGAGATGGTAGAAGCCGGCTTTGTCGAACGCTTCCCACATGGAGCCTTCGGCCATCTCGCTATCGCCCATGAGGACCCAGACGCGATAGGGGAGCTTGTCGAGGTACTTGCCGGCGAGGCCGATGCCGACGCCAATGGGCAGGCCCTGGCCGAGCGAGCCGGTGGCTACGTCCACCCAGGGGAGGATCGGCGTGGGATGGCCTTCGAGGCGGCTGCCGAACTGGCGCAGGGTCATCAGCTCCTGGTCGGAGATGGCGCCGGCGGCTTTGTAGAGGGCGTAGAGCAGGGGCGAGGCGTGGCCCTTGGAGAAGATCAAATGATCGTTGGTGGGGTTCTTGGGGGTGTTGAAGTCGTAGCGGAGATATTTGGCGAGGAGCACGGCCATCAGGTCGGCGGCGGACATCGAGGACGTGGGATGGCCGGAGCCTGCCTGGGTGGTGGAGCGGATGCTGTCGACGCGGAGCTGCTGGGCGAGCTCGTGCCACTCCTGGAGGGTATCTTGTGCCACAGTGGTTCCTCCTCTGGCTGGTGCCAGGTGTGGGGCGCGACCGGTCGCGCCCTCAACGTTCATTCATTGGCGGCGCCTGGGTCCGTGGCGCGCCGGAGTGTGCGCTCGACGATGCCGACGAGGTCGCTCGCCACACGTGAGTTGGCGATGACGCGGCTGGCACCGGCCTGCCGGGCGGCCTCCTGAGTGGCCAGATCGACGTGCGAGCCAAAGGCGATGACGGGCACGCCGGCGGCGCTGGCCAGGGAGATGGCCTGGCGGAAGTCAACGCCGCGGGCGGCAGTGTTCACCATCGCGATGTCGGGCGGAGGAGTGTCCGCCAGGGCGCGCGCGAAGCCCGCCTCAGTCTTGACGACGCGTGTGGTGAAGCCGGCGTGCTTGAGCGTGTCTTCGACTTTGACCGCGAAGAAGAGATCGGTGTCCAGCAGAAGCATGGTGGCGCCGGTGGTGGAACCGGCCTGGGCCTGTTGCCGTGCCTGGCCAGCTGGCTCGTGCTCGTGGTCTGTCACCGCGTGCCATCCTCTCCTACTGTCTCTCGATCGCCCGCCGGCTTGCGGAGGCGAGCGGCGGCCGCGCCGGGGGTCAGTCGTCGGAGCCTTCGTAGACCGGGCGCCTGAACTGCTCAGCCAGCTCGGAGTTGATCAGGCCGACGTCGTGCCACATGGCCGGAGTGAAGATGTGGCGGCCGCCGTCGCAATAGTCGTGCGTGCACTTGCGCTCGTGGCTGGTCTCGAAGACGAGGTTGTCGCCTTCGACGGTGAGCCAGATGTGCTTGCGCGAGTAGCCGTCACCCCACTTGAGCAGCAGGCCCCGGTCGTATTCGTCGAAGCGGCCCTGGCCGTAGAGGAAGTCGCGGTTGAAGCGCTTGAGGATGTCGAGGACCTTGCTGTCGGCGACCACGCGAGCGACGTCCGGGGCCATGCGAGTGGTGGCGCCCTGGGCGAGGTCTTGCGGGGGAATGGCGAGCTGACGATCCGAGTTTTGCACTTCGCGGATCATCTCGTTGACGCTGTTCGCTTCGTCCTCGCTCAAGGTATGGGGCTGGCCGAAGATCCTGCTAGTCTGGGACCGGTCGTCGTTGGGATCCGCCATCCGGACTCGAGCTCCTTCCAGTGCGGCGTATCGCGCCGATGAGGCGTGGCTGAGTAAGGCCACGACCAACTGTATCTCACTGTATCATCCTGGGCGAACGGCGTGCCACGACAACGAGGACGTGCGCGGCGCGCCAGTCGACAACGACGTCAGAGTGTCACGAGGTTGCGCTGGGCGGCCAGGGAGACGGCTTCGGTGCGGTTGGAGGCGCCGAGCTTGGCCATGATGGAGCTGACGTGGAACTTGGCGGTGCGCTCGCTGATGACGAGGCGGGCGGCAATCTCCTTGTTGGGGAGCCCCTGGGCGACGAGGCGCAGGACTTCCAGCTCGCGCTCGGTGAGGGGGTCGACGAGGGGCGGCGCGGTGGGCCGGGCGACGGGCGATGAAGGCGCGGCGGCCGGGGGCGTGGGGGAAGCGGCCGGATCGGCCGTGGGGAGGGTGGTGGAGGAGGTGGCGGCGGGGCTGGTGACGTGGCGAATGAGCTTGGCGGCGATGGCCGGCTCGAGCACCAGGTTGCCTTCGTAGGCGAGGCGCACGGCGCGGCAGAGCTCTTCGGCGCGGGCGTCTTTGAGCAGGTAGCTGACGGCGCCGGCGCGCAGGGCCTCGACGACGTTTTCGTCGTCGCCATAGGCGGTGAAGATGAGGACGTGGATAGCGGGATGCGTGGCGTGGATGCGGCGCGTGGCTTCGACGCCATTCAGCACGGGCATGGCGAGGTCCATGAGGACGATGTCGGGATGGAGGTCGGCGGCCAGGCGTACGGCTTCGGCTCCGTCGCTGGCTTCGCCGACGACGGCGAAGTCGGGCTGCGACTCAATGGCGAAGCGGATGCCGCCGCGGGTCATGGGGTGGTCGTCGGCCAGCAAGATACGGATCATGGGATGGGGACTCTCACTTCCACATGGGTGCCCTCGCCGGGGGCGCTTTCGAGCTGGAGGGTGGCGCCGAGCAGGCGGGCGCGCTCGCCCATGCCGACGAGGCCGAAATGGCCTTCGCCCTCGGTGCCCACCGGGGCGCGCTGGCTGAGGCGCTCGGGATCGAAGCCGCGGCCGTCGTCCTGGATGGCGAGCTGAACGTGGCTGGCGTCGAGGGCGAGGGCGAGGGTGACGTGCCGGGCATGGGCATGGCGGGCGACGTTGGTGAGGGCTTCCTGGGCGATGCGGTAGAGGCCGGCTTCGACGCGGGCGGGGAGCGAGGGGAAGCCGGCGGGAGGGGTGAAGACGACGGCGGCGCCGGTCTCGCGGGCGGTCTGGGCGGCCAGTTCGGCGAGGGCCTCGGGGAGGGTGCGGTGCTGGAGGGGCGCGGCACGGAGGTCGGCGACAGAGCGGCGGGCCTCGCGCATGGCGTCGCGGGCAAGCTCGAGGGCGCGATGGACACCCTCGCGGGCGCGGTCGGTGTCGTCGGGGAGGGCCTGCTGGGCGGCTTCCAGGTAGAGGGCGATGCCGGCGAGATTCTGGGCGAGGGTGTCGTGAATCTCGCGGGCGAGCCGGTTGCGCTCTTCGGCGGTGGCGAGGCGGGCGGCGGCGCGGGTGCCCTCTGCCGAGAGCTGGGCGCGCTCGACGGCGAGGCCGACCTGGTTGCCGATGGTGTAGAGGAACTGGAGCTCTTCCGCTTCGAGGCGGCGCCAGTCGGTGCTGGCGACGTTCATGACGCCGAGCTTTCTGGTGCCGGCGTAGAGGGGGATGCTGGCGTGGTAGCGCAGGCCCTCGGCTTCGGCGGCGTGGCCGGGCTCGTGATAGGCCTCCCAGAGGCGGCTGCACTCGACGATGTTGACGTTGGCCGCGCCGCGGAGGTCGCCGTTCGCGAAGGTGCGCAGGCAGTAGCACGAGCCGGACATGCGCTCGGGATGGCGGGGATCGGCGAGGTAGGGCGGGAGGGCCTGCGAGGCGGCGAGGTGGGGAGCGCCGGTGTCGTCCAGCAGCCAGACCCATCCGGCGCGCAGGCCGAGCAGCTCGCCGACGAGGGCCAGGGTCTCGCGCAGGCCGGCCTGGACGTCCAGCGAGCGGTTGAGACCGCCGGCGATGGCGTTCAGGATGGCCAGCTCACGGTTGCGGCGCAGCAGCTTGGCGGCGTTGATGTCGGCGGGGGCCGTCTCGCCGGCGGGCTGCGCGGAGGGCGCGGGCGGCGCGGGCTGGGAGTCAGGTTGGCGCCGGGCCGGCGTGGTGCGCCTGGGGCGGCCGGGGGGCTTGCTCACGGTGGATCCTCTGAGTTGGTGCGCGCGAGTGCTGGTTCGGGCACGCATCGCTACAGTATACCGCGTCGTCTGCGGTAGACAGGGAGGGGGACGGAGTGACA
>CAYQFU010000074.1:0-22152 GCA_964416775.1 uncultured Ktedonobacterales bacterium | reverse complement strand
CGTCGCGCTGCAGGCGGTCGACCTCCCCGCTCCAGCTGGATGGGCCGGCCCAGGCGCCATGCACTAAGACAATCGTCGGCTTCACGGCGCACCCGGCCGCGGGCACGGCATCCCCGACCGTGACGGATGCCGACGACAAAGACCCGGCAGCAGACCGGGCAGCCGAAGCATCAGCGACACCGAAAACGAGGACGACGGCCATCGCGACGAGCGCGGCGACCGGCGCTGGACCCCGAAGGCCTCTCAACCGCTTCATATGCGTACCTCCCGGGTTGAGCGTGGTGGACCGCGATACATGTCGTGAAGCCGCACGTGGGAGCATCAGGCCCACAACGACAGTATTGCCGGAGAGGATTACCAGATTGCTGTACTGGGTGACACGTCTCTTCACGTCTCTTACTGTTGTGCGCGCTCGGCACATGCCCTGAGCGTCCTCAACGGGAGCCGCCGACGTTCAGAAACGCTCTCTCTAGTTTTCGCTCACCCAGGCGGGCAGGATCAGGCGGCAGCGGCGGAGGGAGCAGGATGAGAACGACGTTACCCCCAGCAGCCGGTTCGCAGATGGGCAATGGGGGCTTGTTTCGCGCGCAGTCGCGCCGGCAAGAGGACGTCGAACGGAAAAGGGGAGTGCGCCAGCGCCCCTTAGTTAGCGAAAACTAGAGTTAGGAACGCTAGAGCGTGCGTGTTTGCACTTCTGGTTTTCATAGTTGGACGGTTGGTGTGAGCTCAGAAGCTGCGTCCCAACGGATGGGCTTTATTCGGCCGTCTGTGCCTGGCACCTGGCCATTTCTGGCAAGTGCAAACATGCCCTAGCAGCCGGATAGACGGGCGGCTGTGGAAGTGAGGAGGTCACCAGCGACGGGGGTCGCAACGATCTCCAGAGTCAGCGTGGCATGGGAAGGCAATCGGCGCGAGGGCGAGCCTCGGCCCGAGGCGCGCGGATCGTCCGCTGATCTCGAGAAGGAGTACATAGATGGCAATCGATGTGTGCCCAGCGGCAGTCATACTAACACACAAGGAATCGACTGGCGATGAGCTGTTCATAGATGATCTTTTCTTGCAGGCGGTGCGGGAAGACTCGAATCTGGAAATGGACTGGCTCTGGCTGGCGACCACGGTCAGCTCGAACGCGCAGCGGTCCTATGCGCTGGATCGTGCCCTCCACATTAACCCATGGAGCGCCAGCGCGAAGCGCGAGATCAGGCAGCTCCGCAGCAGGTCCAATCAGCCGTTAGACTTGAGTTGAGGAGGAACCCAGCAGAAGAATTTTCATGTGCATTCCGTATGGGTGTCGCTCTGTGCATTGTGTCTGGCCTGCTCTTGCGCACGGCCGCACTTGGCACGACGTAATACCGCATCCCGTTGAGTTGGTGCCCTCTGTCGTGCCTTCGGCCCGCCTCGCGCCTACGCCAGCACGTGCGGTGCCGCGCGCGCCAACGATAACAATCCGTTGCAAGTCGGAATGATGCATCGCGCCTGGCAATGAAATGATCGACAGTCGAGCCGAGGACCGGCCATATCCCCAGGGCCCCGCGATCTATGGCCCGCTGAGGCCCACGCCGCGAGTTGTGCCGACCAGTTGAGGCGGCGAGACGAGGAAGTCGTCGTACCACTGTGGATCAGGCACCGCCTTTCGTTGTACCACGGCCGCTGACGCGCCGTGACGACCTGGGGCAGGCGTCCCGGTATTGCGACGCTTGCCCGGCACAGCTTAATGGGCATTCCGAGCCAGGCGACGAGATGATGGGGGCGCACAGGAATCGCGGACGATGAGCGAGGTCGAAAGCTCGACGTGCGTCGACTCCAGCGCCTGGCCGTCGATCAGGCGCAGCAGCATGTTCGTCGCCATGCGGCCTATCTCGACCAATGGCTGCCGGATCGTGGTCAATGGGGGCGACATCTGGGGCGAGAACATGACGTCGTCGAAGCCGACAACGCTCATCATGTCGGGTATCTTGATGTCGCGCTGGTAGAGCGCGCGATAGACCCCCGCTGCTTGCGCGTCGTTCCCGGCGAAGATGGCGGTGGGCGGATTGGGGAGATCGAGCATGGCACACGTTTGCTCGTATCCATCGCCCAGCAGGTAGTTGCCTTCGAAGATGAGCGTGGGATCGACGGGAATGCCGGCAGACTCCTGCGCTTCGCGATAGCCCGCCAGGCGGGCACGCGAGGTGCGCAAGGAGAGCGGCCCGGTGATGATGCCGATACGGCGGTGACCGAGGTTGATGAGGTATTCTGTCGCCGTGTAGCCGCCGTGCCAGATCGTCGAGCCAATCGAGGGGAATGGCACTTGCAGGTCGTTGCGCTCGCCGATGGCGACGAAGGGGATCTGGTGCTCGATCAGGACGCTCGCCAGACCGGTGCGCTCGTACGGCAGCAGCAGGAGCACACCATCCGTCGCCTGCTCGAGCACCCGGCGCAACCACCGCTGCTCCAGGCTCTCATCCTCGTGGGTCGCGAAGACGACGAGCCGATGCCCGGTGGACTCGAGGACATCTTGCACCCCACGCATGATGCCCAGATCATAGCCGCCCTCCAGGCGCATGATCGCCAGGTCGATCAGTCCGCTCTGGCTCTTGCGCAGCAGGCGGGCCGCGTGGCTTTGCACGTATTGGCGGCGTTCGATGACGCGTTCGACCCGGTCGCGTGTCTCCTGAGCGACCCCGGGCATATGATTCAGCACCTTCGAGACGGTCGTGATGGAAACGCCGGCTTCGCTGGCGATCTGCCCGATCGTTACTCGTCCGTCGGCTTTGGGCTTCAGTGCCACGTCGATCTCCTCGTCATAGATCGTTTCCGCACGGAACATCTCGCCGCGCGAGCGGCGGCTGAGAAAACGATGTCGATGTGATTTTCTCGCCGCTGATCATAACATCAAGTCCAGTCGGGCGTCAATCATGCTATTCGCATGCTATGCCCACGCTATCCTAATGAGGAGCGCACCTGTTGGACATCCTGGACGATGTACTCGTCAAGTCTGGATGGAGACTTGCCCGGCACCTATTGACAACCGTCGGACGCTCAAGTATAGTATCGGCGAAGCGTGATAGGAATCGTTATCCTAAACGTTTCCTACTCGTTCGCGTCTGCTGTGTGTCGCTGTTTTGACACGCTGGCCTGTTCCTTGTGTGGGGCGTCAGAGGTGACGCTCCATCGTCTCGCCGGGACCGCCGCTGGTTGACGGTTCCTGCGTTCACGAGGCGGCGCGGGGGCATTATACTCCCTCCTTCGCGACGTCTCCCGCATCCTGCGATCTTTTTGGGGAGAGAAGATCGCCGCGCCCGATCCATCGTAATAGCCATGCCGGCATCGGTGTGCTGGCATCGTTGGCGAGGAACGCACAAGGGATGTTGGAGTGGCTCCGTAGTCCGGAGACGGAGCCGCGTACGGCACACTGGTGTGCATCGTTACAAAGGGGCACACGAATGGCAATCTCGACGGAGACCGCATTCTCACGGCGTGATCTCATGCGCTACGGGGCCGTGGCCGGCGTGGGAGTCATGGGACTCAGCAGCTTTCTCGCGGCTTGCGGCAACTCAAGCGCCGCCGGCCCGCTCACGGTGGTGACGAACGACTTGCCCCCAACGAGCGATCCCGGCGACACCAGGATCCTGCAGACCCTGATCCAGTCGTTCCAGGCGCAGCATAGCGGGGTCAAGATCACGCCCATCCTCGATCATTACGATCCCCAGACCTACTTCACCAAGGCGGCTGCGCACAAACAGGAAGACGCCGTAGACGCCGCGTTCACTGAGCCCCCGTTGATGATCCAGCGGAGGACCGTGGCGGATGTCACATCGCAAGTCAAGAAGCAATCGTTTTACAGTAGCTACGAGCCCAGCGCGCTCGCCATCGCCACTGGCTCCGACGGCAAAGTCTACGGCCTGCCGTACTCCGGTTACCAGCTGGGCATCATGTTCAGCAAGAAGCTCGTGCAAGCGGCTGGCATTGACCCAGCGAGTCCCCCCAAAACGTGGGATGACTTCCGCGCCTACGCCAAGCGGATCGCGGCGACTGGCGTTCCCGGCTTCATCGAGCTGACCAGCGGCAATACCGGCGGCTGGCATCTCACCAACTGGATCTACACTGCCGGCGGCGACCTGGAGACGGTGAGCGGCGGCAAGACCACGGCGGTGTTCAACAACGACAAGGCAGTGGCGTGGCTGACGCAGCTGCAGGCCATGAAGCACGTCGACAAGTCGATGACCCATGACGTCGTTGTTGGGTATAACAATGCCTTGCAAGCCATCGCGACGGGCAAGGCTGCGATGGTCGTCGAGGCGCCCGATACGCTCGTCGCGCTGAAGTCGAGCTATCAGGCGGACATGAACGACCTCGCGATGTGGCCGATGCCGCAAAATGGGGGCAATGCGGCGCTGACCGGCGGCCACGTCTACGTCTTCAAGGCAGGCGACTCTGCGGACCTGCTGCAGGCCGCGGTGGATTGGTGCAGCTACTACCGGTTCGACCTGAGCGTCGTCGAGAACTACACAGCGAACCAGGCAGCGGCCGGCTTGCCGGTCGGCGGCCCAGCGAACATCCTCTTCACCGGCGATTATCAGCGGCAGCGGGAAGCCATCACGGCCAAGTACGCCAACCTGCCGCAGGACAACTATACCGCCTTCAGCCAGGCCACCCTCACACTGCGGCCCGAGCCGCCGACGCTGACGCAGAAGCTGTACGCCACCCTGGATCCGGTAGTGCAGGCGGTCCTCTCCGACCCGCACGCCGACCCCAAGGCTCTGCTCGACGCCGCGGCCCAGCAATTCCAGTCCGCGCTCGACGCCGGGTGATCGCACCGCGCGACCAGGCGGACGCGGCTGTATACTACAGCCGTGTCCGCCTACCCGTCGTGTCACCAGGGGGGATCGAGCATGACGACGCTGAAGCAACAAGCTGTACTGCAAAGCGAGCACACCGCCGTGGGTCGCAGGCGGCCGGTCGTCGCGTTCGCGCGGCGCAATGCCGCTGGGTTTCTGTTCCTGCTACCGGCTCTGGTCCTCTTCGCGTTCTTCGTCTGGTACCCCATCATGTACGGCTTCGTCCTCAGTTTTCAGGACAACAGCCTGTTTGGCGGCACCAGCAAGTGGGTGGGGTTGTACAACTTCCAGCGTGTCGTGACCGATCCCAATTTTCGCATCGCCTGGGGTAACACGCTGAAATACTCGCTCTATGGCCTGCTCTTCGGGTATGTGATCCCGGTGGTGCTGGCTATCGCCATCAACGAGCTGCGCTACGGCAAAGCGTACTTTCGGCTGGCGTTCTACCTTCCGGTGATCATTCCTCCGCTCGTCACCGTCTTTCTCTGGGGCTACATGTACACCCCCGACGGTGGATTGCTCAATGGCCTGCTGGGGCTTGTCGGCATCGGCAAACAGCTGTGGCTGCAATCGCCAAGGTCGGCACTGCCATCACTTGTGGTAGTGACCACCTGGGCGAACGCCGGGGGAACGATGCTGATCTATCTTGCGGCGCTGCAGGGCATCCCGGCGGAGTTGTACGAGGCCGCGGAATTGGACGGCGCGGGCATCATGCGGCGTATTTGGCACGTTGCGCTGCCTCAGATCCGCGGCGTTATGCTCATCATGCTCATCCTGCAGATCATCGCCACGTTCCAGATTTTCACTGAGCCGTTTACGCTCACCCAGGGCGGCCCAGTGAACGCTACACTCACGATCATTCTGCTCATCTACAACTATGCGTTCCAAAGCGCCGACCTCGGCGCGGCCAGCGCGCTCAGCGTCATCCTGTTCCTCGCGCTGGTGACGCTCTCGCTGGGATACTTCGCCATCACACGGCGCATCTGGTCGGGAGGTGAGTGACATGGGGAGGCCAAACGGATTCTGGGTCAGACTCAGGCGAGGCGCTTCAGGTGACTCAGCCACGACGAGTGCCGAACGTTCGCTCATCTCGCCCCTCGAATGGAAGGCGCCGGGCGTACGTCTCGTCCATTGGATCATCTTCGGTGTCTTGGTGCTGCTTACCGCAGTCACCCTGGGCCCGCTGTTCTGGATGCTCAGCGGCGCGCTGAAGTCGAGCGTGGACGTGTATCGCACTCCGCCGGTCCCCTGGCCCGCCACGCCCCAATGGGCGAACTTCGGCCTGGCATGGACTGAGCTGAACAGCCTGCTCTATCTGGGCAACACCGCCGCGCTCGCCGTCGGCGCGGTGATCCTGCAGCTGCTCGTCTCGGCGACCGCCGCGTACTCACTCTCGAAGCTACGGCCGTTCCTCGGCAACGCGCTGCTGTTCTTCTTCCTGAGCACGCTGATGGTGCCTGCCCTGGCGTACCTCATTCCCCAGTATCTGACCGTCGTGCATCTGCCCATTTTCGGTGTGTCTCTGGTGAACACCTGGTGGGCGGTCTGGCTCCCAGAAGCAGCCAACGCGTTCAACATCATCGTGCTCAAGAGCTTCTTTGATTCGATCCCCGGCGAGCTGACCGATGCCGCCAAGATCGACGGGGCGAACGCGCTGCAGATCTTCGTCCAGATCATCTTGCCGCTCTCGCGGCCGGCGCTGGCCGTCGTGGCCATGTTCACCGTGTTCGCCACGTGGAAAGACTTCCTGTGGCCACTGGTGGTGCTCACCGATACGGACAAACAGCCGATCTCGGTAGCACTCTATCAGCTTGGCATCGCCGCGAGCAACGGTGTGTCGCAGAACGTGCTGCTGGCGGGATTCATCCTCGCCATGGTGCCTCCGCTGATCTTCTTCCTGGTGTTCCAGCGCCAGATCATCCGCGGCGTAAACACCACCGGCCTCAAAGGGTAGTCATGGAAACACGTGAGTTCTTGCAGCGCGTCCGGCTGTCTGGGAATCCACTCGCGCATCCCGAGAGCGTGGTCACCTGTGGGCAGGCACGCTTCACGGTGTTGACCGCGCGCCTGCTCCGTTTGGAGTGGTCGCCGACACGCGAGTTTACCGACTTCGCCACCTTTGCCTTTCCCAACCGTCGCACGGACGCGCCGCCGGCGTTCACCGTGCGGCAGGATGGGACGTGGCTGAGCCTAGATACCGGGTCGCTCACGCTCACCTATCGCGTGGGCAGCGGCGCCTTCACCGCGGAGAATCTGGCGATCACGTTCCGAGTCGGCGGCGAGGCGCGCACCTGGCGACCTGGGCAGCAGGACGAGGAGAATCTGGGCGGCACGCGCCGCACCCTCGACCTGACTGGTGGCGCGGCACCGCTGGAGCCGGGGCTGGTCTCACGCTCCGGCTGGGCGGTGTTCGACGATAGCGCGGGCGTCGTGTTCCAGACGGCAGACGGCTGGGTAGCCGCGCGGCCACAGCAGTCCGAGATCGACTGGTATTTCTTCGGCTACGGGCACGACTATGCCGATGCGCTGGCGGAGTACACGCTGTTTGGCGGCGCCGTGCCGCTCATTCCGCGCTATGTGCTGGGCATCTGGTGGTCGCGCTTCTGGTCGTACAGCGCGGCCGACCTATCGCAGCTCGTCACGGAGTTCCAGGACCACGACCTGCCGCTCGACGTCCTCGTGGTGGATATGGATTGGCACTTGCCCGGCTATTGGACGGGCTACACGTGGAACCGCGATCTCTTCCCCGACCCCGAGGCATTCCTGGCGGAGATGCATGCGCGCGGATTGCGCGTCACCTTGAACTTGCATCCCGCGGATGGCGTGCATCCGCAGGAGGCCGCCTACGAGGCGCTGGCAGCGGCGCTGGGCATGGATGGGGCGACTGGGGCCCCGATCCCATTTCGCATCGCGGACCGCCGGTTCGCCGAGCACTACTTCAAGCTGCTGCACCACCCGCTAGAAGAGCAGGGCGTCGATTTCTGGTGGATCGACTGGCAGCAGGGTGAGAGTAGCGAGGTCGCCGGTCTGGACCCGCTGCTCTGGCTCAACCACCTGCACTTCGCCGACGCGCGCCGGCGCGGACAGCGCCCGCTGCTCTTCAGCCGCTGGGGTGGGCTCGGCAATCATCGGTACCCCATCGGTTTCAGCGGTGATACGTTCAGTGGGTGGCCAACGCTGGCTGCGATGCCGCATTTCACCGCCACGGCCGCCAACGTCGGCAGCGGCTGGTGGAGTCACGACATCGGTGGCCACTTCGGCGCGGTGGAGGGCGAGCTCTTCACCCGCTGGGTGCAGTTCGGCGCGCTCAGCCCCTGCTTGCGGCTCCACGCGGCGAAGGATCCACTCGCCGAACGACGGCCGTGGGCGTTCTCCGCGCCCGTGCTGGACGCGACGCGCAAAGCCTTCGCGCTGCGCCATGCGCTCGTCCCGTACCTCTACACGATGGCGCGCCATACGTACGAGCGCGGCGCGGTGCTGTGCCGGCCCATGTACTACGCCTACCCCGAGGACGAGTCCGCGTACCTTGCGCGCGGGCAATATCAATTGGGCGACGATCTGCTGGCCGCTCCGATTACCGAGCCGGCCGACCCACAGACGGGGCTGGCGACGAAGGACGTATGGATTCCGCCCGGCACATGGTACCGGTTCGAGAGCGGCGAGGCGTTCTCTGGCCCGCGCTGGGTGCGCATCACCGGCGACCTCGAGACCATCCTGCTCTTCGCGCGCGCCGGTGCCATCGTGCCGTTGGCAAAGGCGGCGCCGCACCTGGCCGATCTGCCGGACGATCGACTGGACATCCGGGTATTCCCTGGGGACGGCGCGTTTCGTCTGTACGAGGACGATGGAGTGTCCGAGGCCTATCAGGGTGACGAACATGAATGGACGCCGTTCACCCATGAGTCCGCGGGTCCATCCAGACAAGCGCTGCGCATTGGCCCCATCGAGGGGCATTGCGTCGCACTGCCCGCCAGTCGCGCGTACACCGTGACGTTCGTCGGGATGGACGCACCCGCACGGGTGGTGGATGGGAACGGCGAGCCACTGCCGTGGACGTTCGATCCGGACGCGCGCGCCGTGCGGGTAGACGTGGCGATGCGGCCGAAGCGCGAGCCGGTCGAGGTGATCGTGCAGGGACAAGCTGACACGCGAGAGGAGTGGCCAGCGCACGCGAGCGCGGGTGGCACGCTTCCATTCGCCCATGTGCTGGCCTTCACGGCAAGTGACGAGGCGCAGCGGAACCTGGGGGATCTCATCCTCGTCCCGCCATACGGGCCTGACGGTCAGGTGCGCTCCTGCGACGCGGAGATCCTGTGGCGGAATGTGAGCCACGCAGGCGTCGCCGAGGTGCGTCAGCTCATGCTCGCGATGGCGGCGGAGTCGGTCGTCACCGCGCCGTTCGCGCTCGATCCGACGATGCAGCCGCAGCATTGGGATGTCGACGTGCGCTTTTGGGTTGGCGAACAGGACGTGCGAACGACCTCCAGCGGCCCGTACATCTCTCCGGCTGTCCAGCAGTGGGCCGTGCACTACGCGCAGCGGGAGGGCTGGAGCGTCTTCAAAGCCGGCGCTACCACGCACCCCACGATCACCGAACCGTTCGACGTGCATCTCGATCTCGCTGGCGGCCCAGCGGAGGCGCGCGTGACCATCGAGCTTGCCGAGGCGACGACTGTGTGTTTCGACACGTGGACGAACGGCCGGCTATCGCTGGCAATTGACGGGAAACCGTTGGACATCGGCGAGCCGAGGCTACAAGTGGCTGGGCTTGCACGTCCATGGCCGGTGACGCGGTTTGGCCCAGTCACGCTGGCGGCCGGGAAACACGACGTCGTAGCGCATCTCGCTGCTCCTGCCGAGCCTCCATGGGTCTTCGGCGTGTTGCTGGTGGACCAATTCGGGGCACCACTGGTGCGGTGCGCTCAGATCGTCGAGGACACGGAGCAGCGCGAATAGCCCGCGTGTGCCGTACGTCAAGCGCTGCATGATGCCGAGACTGGATGGGTATGGTGTCCTGCGGGCGGCAGCGCGGGACAGTCACCTGGCGTCACATGCCTATGTGTTACTAACGGCATACAGCAATCAATGGCCGCCGGAGTTCGAGCGGGTATGGCTGGGGGTATCGGTGCTGGTGGTGCCGAAGCCGTTTGAGCTGAATACGCTACTGGACATGGTGGCGGAGGCCTGCAAGCCCATTCACGGGTGATCCTCGGGGAGGTGTCCAACTCACTCAGCACGATAGGAACGTACTGCCACCACATGATCTCCCTCTAATTGGTTTTCGCGAGGGACTGGCAACGGGGAGCGGGCCGTGCTATGCTGTGCACACAACTCAGCCGGCCGACGTGGGCGATTCCCCCGCCCAAGGGCAGGTGAGGCGCGAGCGTTCCCTGCGCTCACGAACCGGCCGGATATCTGTCCAAGGCGTAGCGTGCGTTTTTGCGACTGCGGCTGGTAGTCTTTCGCCGCGCGATCCGTTGACGCGGGCTGTCCCGCAGTGGCATGACTCAACATCGAAGCACTTAGACGCAGAGGCTTTACGTATGCGTTATGCGATTTTCTCAGATGTACATGGCAACCTGGATGCACTCCAGGCGGTGCTTCACGACATCGAGCACGTGGTGTGGCAGACGGGGAAGCGTATCGACCAGATCTGGTGCCTCGGCGACGTGGTGGGGTATGGACCTGAGCCGAGGGAATGTGTCAGCCGGGTGCGCGGGCGCTGCGACATCTGCATTCCTGGTAACCACGACTGGGCCGCGACCAAGCGGCTGGATCTAGCGGAATTCAGCGAGGCGGCGGCACAATCGGCGGAATGGACGCGGCAGCGAATGACGGACACAGACCTCAACTATCTGCATGCACTGCCGCCGACGACGGCCGTGGGGCACTTTACGCTGGTGCACGGCAGCCCATCTAACACGATCTGGGAGTATTTGACGACCGAGGACTCGGCGGCGGCGAATTTTCCGTATTTCGACACGCTGTACTGCGTGGTCGGGCACACACACCTGCCGACGATCTTCTTGCAGCCGATCATGGATCGGGTGACGCCGATGAAAGCCGCGCGGCGCGCGCTGGAGAACAAGACGCTGGCGCTGGCAATGGCGGCACCGGGCGGTCCGACGCGCAGCAGCCTGGAGTCGGGAGAGCTCTCAGCATCGAGCAATCGGCATCCGGCGGTGGCGCCGTGCACGCGCTGGACGCCGAAGGAGGGCCTGTGGCGCCTGCCGCCGAACCACAGGGCGATCATCAATCCGGGCAGTGTGGGGCAGCCGCGCGATGGTGACCCGCGCGCCTCCTACGTGATCTATGATAGCGAGGAAGGGTTCGAGTTTCGCAGGGTGCCGTATAACATCCCGGAGACGCAGCGTAAGATCGAAGCAGTGGGGCTGCCCACGCGGCTGGCGGAGCGGCTGGCGACGGGGACCTAAGCCGGCCGCAGGGCGCGGTGGCCGGCTTGACGGACGGACGAATCGGTGCTACGCTGCCAGTGGCAGAGAGTGCCGAATTGCCGCTGTAGCTCAACGGATAGAGCACCAGTCTTCGGAACTGGGTGTTGTCGGTTCGAATCCGGCCAGCGGCGCCAATGGCGCGATCCGATCGACGCCGGTTGCCCGGGTGAGGGTAGCCGGCGTTTTGCGTGGGCGGAGAGTCCTCCCTCCAACGCCCCTCCGGCCGCCGCGGGAGGTGGCGAGCGGCTATGGCCGCACCGCGTCGTCAGCGCAAGTTGCGCTATACTTCCTTGTTAGTCACTGCACACGCGCGGGGGCACGCTGGTGTGGCCCACTGGGGCGTCGCAGTCCGCATGAAGAAGGAGAACAGGTTATGCCCGCTCGCAGCGATCCGTTTCAGGCGCGCGCCAACCTGCCCGGCGCTGGCGCCGCGGTCGCTTATTATCGTCTGGGCGTGCTGGAGCAGCAAGGGATCACACGGTTGGATCAGCTGCCGTTCACGGTGCGGGTACTCTTGGAGAATGCGCTGCGGCACGCCGGCGAAGGCGCCGAGGCGGTGGTGAGCATCGAGGACGTGCAGGCGTTGGCGCGTTGGCGGCCAGGAGTCGCGAAGTCCGGCGCGGGGCACGAGCTGGCGTTTTTGCCGGCGCGCGTGGTGTTGCAAGACTTTACGGGCGTGCCCTGCGTGGTGGACCTGGCGGCCATGCGGTCGGCGGTGAAGGGGCTGGGCGGTGACCCGGCAGGGGTGAATCCGCTGGTGCCGGCTGATCTCGTGATCGACCATTCGGTTCAGGTGGACTTCTTTGGCACCACGCGCGCGTTCGCGGGCAACGTGGAGCGCGAATACGAGCGCAATGGCGAGCGCTACGCGCTACTTCGGTGGGCGCAGCAGGCATTCAAGGACTTCCAGGTGGTGCCCCCGGGGACGGGCATCGTGCACCAGGTGAACCTGGAATACCTGGGCAAGGTGGTGCAGGCTCGTGCAGATGCCGACGGCACGACGGTCGCCTATCCCGATACGCTGGTGGGGACCGATTCGCACACGACGATGATCAACGGCCTGGGCATCCTGGGCTGGGGCGTGGGCGGGATCGAGGCGGAGGCCGTGCTGTTGGGCCAGCCGCTCTATCTGCTGCCACCGGAGGTGATAGGTGTGCGGCTGGCGGGCGCGCTGCCGGAGGGGGCTACGGCAACCGATCTGGTGCTGGCCGTCACCCAGCTGCTGCGCAAGCGGAACGTCGTAGGCCAGTTTGTGGAGTTCGCCGGACCAGGGTTGAGCAGCCTTTCGCTGCCGGACCGGGCGACGATCTCGAACATGTGCCCAGAGTACGGTGCGACGGCGGCGTTCTTCCCCGTCGATGCGGAGACGCTGCGCTATCTGCGAGCGACGGGCCGCGATGACGAGCTCGTGGGGCTGGTGGAGCGCTACAGCAAGGAGCAGGGGCTGTTCCGTACGGACGCGACGCCGGACCCGCAGTTCGATGCGCTGGTCGAGCTGGATCTGGCGACGATCGAGCCGAGCGTGGCTGGGCCGCGGCGGCCGCAAGATCGCGTGCCGTTGGGAGGTATCCGAGAGACGTTCTACACGGCGTTCGCCGATCGGGTGGCGCAGCCCGCGGGCAATGGCAACGGCGGGCGCACGAGCGCCGAGGAGCAAGAGCGTCTGGACGCGGAGGGGGGCCGTGCGCGGCCAGATGTGGCACTGGTAGATATCGAGGGCGAAGAGGTCGAGATGACCCACGGCTCAGTGGCCATCGCCGCGATTACCAGCTGCACGAACACGTCAAATCCATCAGTGATGGTGGGCGCGGGGCTGCTGGCGAAGCACGCCGTGGAGCGTGGACTGCGCGTCAAGCCCTACGTCAAGACGAGCCTGGCGCCGGGGTCACGGGCCGTCACCGACTATCTGCGCGACGCCGGTCTGGTTCCGTATCTGGAGGCGCTGCACTTCCACCTGGTGGGGTACGGCTGCACGACCTGCATCGGCAATAGCGGGCCGCTGCCTGAGCCGGTGGCGCAGGCGGTGAAGGACGAGGACCTGGTGGTCGCGGCCGTGCTGAGTGGCAACCGTAACTTCGAGGGACGCATCCACCCGCAGGTGCGGGCAAGCTTCCTGGCGTCGCCACCGCTGGTGGTGGCCTTCGCGCTGGCGGGCACCGTGGATGTGGATTTGACGCAGGAGCCGCTGGGCGAGGATCCGAATGGGCAGCCGGTGTACCTGCGGGACATCTGGCCGACCCAGCAGGAGATCGGCGACACCCTGGCGCGTGTGCTGAACCCGCAGCAGTTCAAAGAGGACTACTCGCACGTCTTCGAGGGCGACGAACGGTGGCAGTCGCTGCCGGTGCCGGCGAGCAAGGAGTTCGAGTGGGATCCCGAATCCACCTACGTGCGCGAGCCGCCGTTTGTGAAGGATCTCTCGGCGGAGCCAGCCGCGTTGCGCAATATTGCCGGCGCGCGGGTGCTCGTCTCGTTGGGGGACTCGGTGACGACGGACCATATTTCGCCGGCCGGGTCTATTCCGCCGGACAGCCCAGCGGGCCGCTATCTGCAGGAGCACGGCGTCGCGCCGCGCGATTTCAATAGCTACGGCGCCCGGCGCGGCAATCACGAGGTGATGATGCGCGGCACATTCGGCAATATTCGGCTGCGCAATATGCTGGTGCCAGGGAAGGAAGGGTACTGGACACGCCATCTGCCGGACGGCGACATGATGACCATCTATGACGCGTCGATGCGCTACCAGAGCGAGGGCACGCCGCTGATGGTCATCGCGGGCAAGGAGTACGGCTCAGGCAGCTCGCGCGACTGGGCGGCGAAGGGTCCATTGCTGCTGGGAGTGCGGGCGACGCTGGCGGAGAGCTACGAGCGGATCCATCGGAGCAATCTGGTGGGCATGGGGATTCTGCCATTACAGTTCAAGCCAGGGGAGAATCGAGAGTCGCTCGGGCTGACGGGGCACGAGACCTTCGACATCGAGGGCATCGCGGAGGATATGACACCGGGGAAGGTGCTCACCGTGCGAGCGAAGAGCGACGACGGCAGCGTCAAGAGCTTTGAGGCGATCGCACGGTTGGATGGGCCGATTGACCTGGAGTATTACCGGCATGGCGGCATCCTGCCGGCGGTACTGCGGCGGCTGGCGCGCGAGCAACCGGCCAAGGCCTGAGCGCAGCTCGAACGAGGACAGGGCGGCGAGTGGCAATCGTTGTGAGCGCCGCCCGCCGCCCTGGCTCTCGTTGGGTGGCGCACGTCTATGGTCAGGAATTGGTGCCTCAATGAACTCGTCGCGCAAGGACAGAGGAATACATGACACGCGAGATGATCTACCCGCCTGCTCTACACCCTGGTGATCGTGTGGCGGTGCTCTCGCCGTCGGGAGGACTGCCGGAGCGGTTCCCCGCTGTCTTTGAGCAAGGGATGCGGCGGCTCTCTGAGGAATTCGGGCTGATCCCAGTCGAATATCCAACCACGCGGGTGCTCTGGTCCCGCATCGAGGATCGAGCGCGCGATCTGCACGCCGCGTTCGCCGACCCAAACATACAGGCGATCTTCTGCTCGATCGGCGGCGACGACCAGATCAAGCTGCTGCGCCATCTCGACGCGGACCTCATCAGAGCCCATCCGAAGCGCTTCTTCGGCTACAGCGATGCAACTAACCTGGCGCTGTATCTGTGGAACCTGGGCATCGTGTCGTTGTACGGCGGAGCCGTGATGGTGCAGCTTGGAATGCCAGGTGGCGTGCAGGAATACACCCGCGAGTGGCTCCAACGCGCCCTCTTCCGGCCAGGTGAGGTAGAAGTCTATGCGCGGCCGAGCTATGGCGACGAGGATCAGGACTGGGGCGATGTGGCAAACCTGCGCCTGCCCCCAAAGCAGTTCCCGAACACCGGATGGGAATGGGTGAACGCCGAGCGCGTGGTGGAGGGGATCACCTGGGGCGGGTGCCTGGAAATACTCGACTATCACCTGCGTGCCAACCGCTACGTGATGCCCAACGAGGCGTACAGCGGAGCCATTCTGCTGCTAGAGACGAGCGAGGAGCTGCCGGATGCGACGTACTTCTACCGGGTGTTGATGGGGATGGGGGAGCGGGGGCTGTTGCAGCAGTTCGCCGCGGTCCTGGTCGCCAGGCCGAAGGCATGGTCCTTTGACCGACCCCTGGCACCGGAGCAGAAAGCGGCGTATACGCAGGACCAGCGGACGGCGATACAGCGGGTGCTGGACGAGTATCATCCAGGCGTACCCGTTATCTACAACATGGACTTTGGACACACGGACCCGCAATGGACTGTCCCGCTAGGCGGTACGATTCGCGTCGACGGGGTCCGCCGGCGGATTTGGGTGCGGTATTAGGGCCAGCGTGTGGCTCTGGATACCGCCGACAGATGGTCGCCACAGCGATGGGAAGCTGAGAGCGGGCGCGCGGCGTGGGGTTGTATGAAGCGCGCGGGCGCGATACACTGGGGCATGCGAACGATGGAGGTGCGCATGTGGGGCCAAGTGCGGCGCGCTGGCAACACCGGCGACGCGGATGAGCAGGCGCTCATCACGCGCAGCCAGCATGGCGACGTGCCCGCGTTCAATTGCCTGGTGGAGCGGCATCAGGAGTCGGCGTATGCGCTCGCCCTGCGGATGCTGGGCGATCCAGATGCGGCGGCCGATGTTACGCAGGATGCCTTTCTTTCGGCATTTCGGGCGGTCGGCAGCTTTAGGGGCACGTCATTCCGCGCGTGGCTGCTGCGCATCGTAAGCAATGCCTGCTACGACACCTGGCGGGCGCGCGCGCGCAAGCCGGCGACCTCGCTGGAGGGACTAATCGCGGGGGACGCGGGCGAAGAGCGGGGTGGAGGCACGCTGCCCGAGGCGATGGCGGACGAGCGCTGGGAGCCGGAGCGGGTGGTGCTGCGAGTGGAAGTCGTGGAGGCCATCCAGCGCGCCCTGCTGGAGCTGCCCGCGGAGCAGCGGCTCGCGCTGGTGCTGAGCGACGTGCAAGGCCTGGCATACGAGGAGATCGCGGAGGTCATGCAGACTTCTCTGGGCACGGTGAAGTCGCGTATATCGCGAGCACGCGGGCACATGCGTGATCTGCTGCGGGCACAAGGGGAACTTTTGCCTCAGGTGTATCGTCGTGCCCAAGAGAGTGAATAGTGAGATTGCCGGCGAGACATGAGCACACAGATGACCGAACATGCGCCTGATTGGGATGTCCAACGTGAGCGGCTCTCGGCGTACCTGGACCATCGCCTGAGCGACGCGGAGCGGCAGGCGCTGGCCGGTCATATCGCGGGATGCGCGCGGTGCGCCGCGGAGCTGGCGGAGCTGCGGCAGGTGGTGTCGATGTTGCGGGCGCTGCCCGCGCCGGTGTTGCCGCGGTCGTTCGCGCTGCCCGTGCCGGAAGCGGCGAGGACGGGCACGGCGACGCTTGTGCGGGCGCACGAGAGGCAGGCGGGCGCGCGAGGGCGGGTACGCTGGGCGGGTCTGGCGCAATGGGCCGGTGGCGTGGCAGCGGCGTTTGGCATGGTGCTGCTGCTTGGGAGCTTCCTGGCGGGCGGCGGAATACGCCTGGCGTCGTACGGCGGGGCAAGCGCGACGTCGGGCATGCCCGCACAACGGCCGTATGTGGCGCAGACGGCGCCATCGAGACCGAGTGATAAAGGTGCAGGAGTAGTTTCCACGCCAGCGGCGACGCAGAGCGGAGTGCCGCAAGGCCAGCCCCCGACCGCGACGCCAGTGTTCGGCGGACAAACAGGGACCGATCAACATGCTCCAGAGGGATCAGGGAAGGGCGGTGCAGGAGGCGCCACCGGACTGAGCCTACCCCCGGTGAACCTGCCGCTCACAGGAGCTGGGCTGGTCGTGGCTGGTGCGGCCACATTCGCCGTGGGACGCACCGCGCGCCGCCGTCAGCGTTGAGCGCGGTGATTGAGCAGTTGGCGCACGCTGGGCGTGGAGCAGCGACGGGCAGACGCCCTCGCATCGATGCGTAACCGGCTCGCCCGTGGGGTCTCGCACAAGGCGCCAAGCGAGCGTGGCGGATGGCAGAGGTGAGCAGGTGAGGCGCCACTGGCGCGCCCCTTGCGGTGCATCGTACGGTTTGGGTCGGACGTCACTCGCCGAGTTGGCGCGCTGGTGCAGAGAAAGCGGGGAACTGGGCATGGAGGACAAGAGCCTGTTCGGATGGTCGCCACGGGTGGTGGCCGCGCTGGCATATTGGGGTGGTTGGCCGGCGAGTGTGGCGATCTTCCTGGCGGAGCGGCGCAACCGTTTTGTGCGCTTTCACGCGGCCCAAGGAATCTACACGTTTGGCACGTTGATCGGCACATTCACCGCGGTCGCCTGGCTGGATGCGGTGTTGGCGCGGCGTGTGCCGCGACGGGTCAACGCGGCGATTGGAATGGGCAGCAGTGTGTTCCTGGCGGCGCTGGTGGCGGCGTGGCTGGTGATGCCGATCCTGGCGCTGACTGGTCGCCGGCCGGCGCTGCCGCTGGTTGGCGCACCGGCGACGCGTGTCGCGAAGCTGACGGGGGTCGCGGGCACCGAGAGCCCAACACGCAAAGGGCGTCGCGCCGCCTAGGATGCCGGCGCACAAATGTCTGGCAGGGCTGGTGCGACGTACGGGCAACGGGCGCCAGCGCATTGACACGATGCGCGGCCTCTCGTACCATGTGAACAGCGTGGGTTGCCGCACCGGCCAATCGGGCGCGCCGTGGGCGACACGCAGCCAGGGCGAGTTTGGCACATGGGGACGGCATGACGGACGCGCAGAGTACTCTCGAACCGCATGTGGCGCACAAGGTCGGCATCGTATACCAAGACCGCAATACAGGCGCGGTGGAGCTGGCCGAACGACTCGTGTATCGATTGCAGGCTGAGGGCTACGAAACGTGGTCGGTCTCCGCGGCGCACGAGCACGAGATCGACGGCGCACTCATCGGGACGGATGTGGTGCTGGTGCTGGGTGGAGATGGCACCATACTCTCGGTGGCGCGCATCTGCGCGCCGCTGGAAGTGCCGATGCTCGGCATCAATTTCGGACGCGTGGGGTTTCTGACCGAGCTGGAGCCGGACGAGGTGGACGAGAAGCTTCACTTCTACCTCAGCGGCGATTACTGGGTGGATGAGCGGTCGATGCTCCACGCGCATGTGGAGGTGGACCAGCAGCGGCGCCATCTGCTCGCGCTCAACGACGTCGTGCTGGTGCGCGGTGCGGAGCCACGGGTGATCCGGGTGAACATCTGGGTGGATGGGCATCACTATGGGACGACCGTGGCGGACGGGGTGATCGTGAGTACGGCGACTGGCTCGACGGCATACAACCTGGCGGCAGGCGGTCCGATCCTCCATCCTCAGGTGCGCAGCGCGGTGCTGACGCCCATCGTGCCCCATCTGGCTGCCGATCGCTCGCTGGTGCTGGAGCCGGACGCCGTGATCGCGCTCGAAGTGGTGCCGGGATCCGGTGGCGCGGTGTTGTCCGCGGATGGGCAGATCAACTACGATCTGCCGGATGGCGCGCACGTGGACATCAAGACGAACCGGCATGTGACCAGGTTCCTGCGCAGGCGCCCGCCTACGCATTTCTATCATGTGCTGTCGGCAAAACTGAAAGAGGCGCTGTAGGCCTGCCTGACGGTCCGTCCATGCGGATGGGATGCGGACGGAGCGGCGGGGGCCGAGCATGGGTCCGAGTGAGCGATCCTAGAAACGTACTATGCTGCTCGAGCTTACGATCACGAACTTTGCCATCATCGACCATCTGCATCTGCACCTGGGCGATCACTTCAATGTGTTTACGGGCGAGACAGGCGCTGGCAAATCCATTCTCGTCGATGCCATGTCGGCGCTGGTTGGTGAGCGGGTGGGCGGGGACGCGGTGCGCGCCGGAGCGGAGCGCGCGGTGGTCGAGGGCATCTTCGATGTGAGCGTGCTGTTGCCAGCGGCGCGCGCGACGCTCGCCGGCTTGAATGGCGCCTCCAGACGCGAGGCCGAAGCGGGTGAGGAGGCGGCGGACCAGGGTCCGGAGGGGGACGGCGCGGCGCTGGCCGATACGTTGCGCGCGCTGGGCATCGAGCCGGAAGATGGCGCACTGATCATCACGCGCGAGATCACGCGCGGAGGACGCAGCACGGCGCGCATCAACGGGCGGGCGGTGCCCATCTCGGCGCTGCAGCAGGTGGCCATGAGCCTGGTGGACATCCACGGTCAGAGCGCGCACCTGACGTTGCTGCGGCCGGACCAGCACGTGTACTACCTGGACCGCTTCGCCAACAGTGTGGGGCTGCGCGAGGAGGTGCGCGAGCTCGTCGCACAGTGGCGGGGAACACGGCGCGAGCTGGATGCGCTGCAGCGGGACGAACGCGAGCTGGAGCGGCGAGCAGAGCTACTGCGCTTCCAGGTGGAAGAGATCGAGGGTGCGCGCCTACAGCCGGGCGAGCTGGACACGCTGGAACGGGAGCGCCGTGTGCTGGCGAACGCCGAGCGTATCGGTGAGCTGTGTGCGGCGATACACGGTGCGCTGGCGGGCGACGAAGCGAGCGAGGGCGCGGCGGCGGTGGACCTGCTGGCGGGGGCGCGGCGGGCGATGGACGAGCTGTTGCGACTCGACCCGACGCTGGCAGAGCAGTCGGCAACGCTGGACGAGGCGATGTACCGGCTGGAGGACGTGATCGCGGGAGTGCGCTCGTATCAGGAAGACGTGGCTGTCGATCCAGGTCGGCTGGCGGAGGTGGAGGAGCGGGTGGACCTCATCAGCCGGCTGCGCCGCAAGTATGGCGCGACGATCGATGAAATCCTGGAGTATGGGCGCTCGGCGGCGGACGAGCTGGACGTGTTGACGCACCGCGAGGAGCGGGCGGCGTCATTGCAGCGGCGCGAGACCGAGCTGCGAGCGGAGATCGGTCGCGTGGCCACGCAGCTGTCGCGGGCGCGTCTGCGGGCGGCGGCGGCGATGGCGGCGGCAATGGAGCGGGAGCTGGATGACCTGAGCATGAAGCGGGCGCGATTCCGGGTGGAGCTGCGGCAGGAGCCGGATCCCAACGGGGTGCCGGCCGCGGTGCATGAAGGCGAGAATGGGCGGAAGGAACACGAGCGGCCGGAGGAACGGTTTGCGTTCGGTCCAACCGGCATCGATCGCGTCGAGTTCATGATCGCCCCGAACCAGGGTGAGCCGTTCAAGCCGCTGGCGCGGATCGCTTCGGGAGGAGAGACGTCGCGGCTGATGCTGGCGCTCAAGACGATTCTGTCGAGCGCGGATGCAGTGCCGATCCTGATCTTCGACGAGATCGATACGGGGATCAGCGGGCGGGCAGGGCAGGTGGTCGGAGAGAAGCTGTGGCAGTTGGCGAGGCAGCACCAGGTCATCAGCGTGACGCATCTGCCGCAGATCGCGGCGCTGGGGGATCACCACTTCCGCGTGGCGAAGGCGCTGGTGGGAGAGCGCACGACCACGCAGGTGGAGGAGCTGACGGGGGAGCCGCGGATCATCGAGATTGGTCAGATGTTGGGAGGGGCGGCGACGCGGGCCTCGCGGGCCAACGCGAGCGAGCTCATCGAGCGGAGCGTGGAGTGGAAGGAGGAGAGCCTGACGACGGCTCAAGCTTGACAGCCCGTAGGGACCCCACTAGAATGCGTATGTCAGGTTGCGAGGAAACCAGGCACTGTGCCAGATCGGGGCGCGTGATGATCGTCTGTCAGAATTGCTTCCACGAGCATCCGGATGGCACAGCATACTGCGAAGAGTGCGGAGAGCCACTCGCAGGGCACCCCTCGAATCCACGGCCTGCCAACCCGCGGCGCACATGGCGGCCGATGACGGCCGCGGAGAGTCAGCAGCAGGAGACCCTGAACGCCCGGCTGGTCACGCCCTCACAGGTGACATCCGGCGACATGCGCCCGCAAGTGGCCGCAGCGCCGGAGGGGATTCGCGTGCAGGACCGTAACGGCGATGCGGCTGTGCAGGGATCCATCCGGGTGCGGCTGAACAGCGGGAAGACGTTCGAATTGAAGGGCAAGACGACCTATTTGATTGGGCGGCGGGACGACGAGCGGGGCATTTATCCAGATCTGGATCTGACGGGGTTTGGGGGCCTGGAGGGAGGCGTCTCGCGGGCACACGCCGTAATTCACGCGCGTCCAGAGGGGTTTTTCGTGGAGGATCTGGCGAGCACCAACGAGACACTGCTCAACTTCTTTCGTCTACTGCCCAGACAGCAGTATCCGTTATCAGACGGGGATCAGGTGCGTTTTGGCGCATTGACCGCGCTCATCATTATCGCGTAATGTGGGACGTGCCGCCGAGCCCGGCCGTGGCCGAATAGCCGGCGCTGCACTGAGCCGGCGCTCACATGGCGCCGGCGTCTTCAATACTCCAACAACCACTGAAAGGGAGCACACATGGCCCGCACGGTCATCATTCATCTCACGAACGAGGATCCGGTGATGGCAGATATGGAAGAGCTGCCCAGCCCGACAGCCACCTGCATTTACTTCACCAATCCCCGCAAGAAGGATGGGAAACCGGTGAACTGGGCCTCAGCTGGATCAGTCGCGTTCATGTTCTCGATGGCGCGGGTCAACTTCATCGAGGTGATGACGAGCGCGGAAGAGCGGCGCAAGGTTGTGGGGTGGGTCCGCGAGGAGTGATACGAGGTGCTGGCGGACTTTGCCGGGAGGTGAATGACGCATGGCACATGATCCCGAGATAGTCCCCATCTCAGACGCCAGCGAGCTCGCTCGCCTGCTCAAGCAGGACGGCGCAGCTCCGCTTCGTATCGAGAGGAACGGGGTGGTCTATCGGGTCACCCGGGACGATGCCAGCGTACTGAGCGTGGGAACGACGAACGCTCCCGACGCGGCGATCCGTTCGACGATCTCGGGCG